>CAZJRM010000158.1:2650-13204 GCA_964547975.1 uncultured Vicinamibacterales bacterium
GGAGACAGGTGCGCGGACGAGATCCACTCGACGGCGTTCTTGACCCACCGCTCGCGGAGCTGGTCGAAGTCCGACACGAGCGTGATGGGGACGGCCCTGTCCGTTCCGGTGCCGATGTCGAAGACACGGATGTCGGCGCCGCACTGGTAGGCGATCCGGCCGTTCGACAACGTCGGCGCCTGCACCTCGTAGTCGCGATGTTTCGTATGCTGCGTCGGCGCGCCGCCCCGTTCGTCCATCGACCAGAGGTTCATGACGCCGTCGCGATCGCTCGCGAAGTAGATGCGGCCCTTCCAGAGCATGGGTGTCTTGCTGGTGCCGGGGTAGTCGGCGGTCAGCGGCGTCGCCTCCCGGCCGGCGGCCGTGAATCGCCAGAGGTTCTGGGCCGTGCCGCCCTTGTAACGTCGCGTGTGGCTGCCCTGGAACGGCAGGCGCGTGAAGACGATCGAGCCGGACTGGTCGAACGCGCCGTCGGAGGCCTGGGCGAGCGGCACGACCGTGCGGGCGCCGGTCCTGGCGTCGAGCCTGACGAGCTGCGTGTTCGGCAGCGTGGAGTACTTGCGCGTCGCAAACAGCACCTCGCCCGCGGGAGTCCACGAGATCCAGGACGGCCGGCTCGCATCCCACGTCTGCCGGACCGGCACACCGCCGTCGAGCGGCAGGGTGTAGATCTCACCAGGTCCTTCGTACGTGGCTGCGAACGCCAGCGTCTTTCCGTCCGGCGAGATCGCGGGCCGGCTCTCTTCCTCGGGATGGGATGTCAGGCGTTGCGCGACGCCGCCGGCGACCGGGACCCTCCACAGGTCTCCTTCGGCCACGAAGACGAGCGTGTCGTTCCACAGGGCAGGCTGACGGTAGTAGCCGAGCGGGGACCGTTGCGCCGCCAGGGGCGTTCCCGAGACGATGGCCAACACGAGGGCGAAACTTCTCCACCACCAACGGCTCATGGACGGTCCTCCGTGCCGCGTATTGTAGCCGGGACCGGGTGGTGACGGTGGAACGCCCGGTCAGAAGCCTGACAGCCGCGAATTGACCACGTTGTTGTAGACCGAGCCGAAGCTGTAACTGAGGCCGACGCTGAACCGGTAGTCGTAGGCCGTCGCGACCTGGCGTTGCCGCAGCAGGATCTCCTCGGCGGTCGCGCCTTCGGCTGGAAGGTAGATCTGATCCCGGATGGACGAGGTGTCGGCGCCCATCGTCAAGGCGAAGCCCTTGAACAGCCGGACTTCCATCCAGCCCTCGAAGCCCAGGCGGTACTTGTCGAAGTCAGGCACGTACTGCGAGCCCTCGGCCTGGAGCCCCAGTTGTCCCCACGGCTGCCGCATATCGAGATTCACGACGAGCGACTGCCCGGCGGTCGTCTCCTCGAGCTTGTTGTAGATGGTCAGTTCGTTGTACTTCAGGTGGTGGACGCCGACGGCGTACCGAAACGTCAACTGGCGTCGCGTCGTGTCGGCGTACGGGAAGACGTTGTACTCGATGGCTGGCGCCGCGCGGTACACGCGCGCCTGGTTCACGTAGGTGGATGACGAGGTCGACACCCGGGCGCCCGCCCCCCAGTGCGTGCCGATCGACTTGACGGCGAGCGCGCTCAACGAGGAATCGCGGCTGATGCTGATGTAGTCGTCTTCGTCCTCGAACGAGTACCGGCTGCGGCGGTAATTGGCGCCGGTGCCGATGCCGAACTTCCAGGCCTCGGTGACCCGCGACGCGTTCGCGTTTCCCGAAAAGCGGATGGTCGAGCTCGACTCCTCGCCGGACATGTCCGTGTTCCCCCTGAGGCGGAACACCCAGAAATTCCAGGGGTCCTTGCCGGCCTGTGCCGTGGGCCGGCGGAGATCCTTCGCCGGGCGGTACGTCACCTCCATGGAGTCCCGCAGCGGCGTCATCCCGACGTAGCGCATCAGGCCGATCTTCAACGCCCGCACCAGCCCGCGGCGCACGTCATCCGCCGAGTCGTGCTGCGTCGTCGTGTAGGTGGACGACTCTTCGATCGCGGAGAACCGCCCGAGGCCGATGAAGCTGAGCGTGAACGAGACCCCGCCGCCGCCGTTGCCCCGGTTCGTGATGAGCACGTGGACGTCGGCGACTTCCCGATCGGTGACGTGATCGACGAAGTTCAGTTCCGTCCGGATGTAGTTGTAGTCGCAGCCGCCGCGGCAGTCGACGAACACGCGCAAGGCGGCGGGCGTATCGTCGTCCGCCTGCGGACGTGTCTGCCCGTTCGCGTGAACGGCAGCGCAGAGACAAACCAACACGGACAGCACGGACCACACGCGCATGTCACGATCCCCTGGTGATCCCCGGTTCGTCAGGGCTGAAACGCGATCAAGGAACAGCCTGGCAGACGTGCCGGTGATGAAGCGGCACTCGGGAAATGTATCGCGGATGGCGTCTGCGGGCAACGGGATCCCCGGGCCGATGTCATTTGAGATGACCAGCCCGCCGGAGAGCGCCGAGCACGTTGTAGCTGAGGCCCACGTCGACGCGGGTGCCATTGGGCACGACGGGGTTGCGGTCGATCGCGTGGGTGACGTAGATCTGGCACGACCACTCCGGCGTCAGCCGGACCGACGTCGTCTGGAAGAACCGCCGCCCCCTGCCGAACCGGTCGGAGTTAGTCGGGCCGAAGTCCGGATCGATACTCGCGAACCCGACGCCGGCCGTCAGGCGTTCCGCGATGGCCTTCTCCGCCGATACCGCAAATCCGTGCGCGGAGGCCGGGCCGCCGCGGACGTAGTGTTCGACGCGGAGACGGTCGAGCACCCCGGTCCCCTGGAGTCTGGCGGCCAGCGCCGTTCGGAAGGTGCCCACGCCCGAGACTCGCGTGTAGTCGGCCGACGCCGAGAGCCGGCTCGACAGCGTCTTCACCACGAGGCCCTGGACGTAGTTGCGGCGCCTGGTCAGTCCGTTCCAGCGATCCCAGAGGGCCGGTTCGGCCAGGTCGCCCAGGAATCCCGACGTCACGGACACTTCATCGAAGAAGACGTCCGCCGGCCGTTTCACGCAGAGACGTTCGCCGGCGAGATAGCCGTCGTTGTCGTACGAGGTGATCTCGGTGGATTCGCCCCGTACGAATCCGAGGCTGCCGGCGCTGACCTCGACACCATGGACCGGCGCGGCGGTGATGTACAGATGTTTGAGCGACCACGTCCGCACCCAGTCACCCGTGCCGATGCCGGTCGTGTTCCAGCTGCTGGTGAAAGAGCCTCCCGGCTGGAGCAGGCCGGTCACACTGAGCCGTCCGCCCCCGTCGAGCGACAGTCGGGCCTTCACCTGTCCCGAGTACTGAACCTGCCTGGCCGTGACGACATTCGCGCTGGACTCCTGGTACCTGAATCGCGCCGCCAGCGACGCGGCCTGGATCTCGAGCCAACGGTGCGCCGGCTTCGCCGGCGTGTCCTGCGAGGCGCAGACGACGGGCCACAGTACGCAGGCCAGGCACAGGACGGCCCACCGGCCGTCGAACGGCGATGCCTGACACCCGACGCGCGCCACGGACGAGACAGACCTGCGCATTCAAGGCACAGTGTGCCCTGCCGATTGCTGATCTGTCCACGTCCGTGGCGCATCCGGCTGTACTGGCGGCAGGGCGGCGATGGACGTTTCCGGAGGGTGAAGAGATGAAGAAGACGACATGGGCCCTCGTGGTCGCGGTGTGCATCGCGGCGTCCCCGGTATTCGCGGCCGGCCTCGATCCCGCCGTTCAGGCGAAGGTCGATGCCCAGGTCAAGGTGGTCCAGGGTTGGGCGTCGAACCCGGCCATCGTGGCCGCGGTCAAAGCGCAGAACACGTCTGCTCCCGCAGAGTTCGCGGCGATGACGCAGGACAAGTGGGCCAGCCTCTCGGTGCTCGACCCGTTCGTGCGCGGGTTCACGAAGAACGATGCGGCCACGTTCCTGAAGACCCAGAAGGGCGACGTCGTGTCCGAGGCGTTCGTCTCGGCCGCGGACGGCCGGAAGGTGGCCTTCCTGGCGAAGACGTCCGGCTGGAGCCACAAGGGCAAACCGAAACACGACGTCCCGATGACCGGCAAGACCTGGCAGGGTGCCGTCGAAGTGGATGAGTCATCCGGCGTGCAGAGCGTGCAGGTGGCCGTGCCCGTGATGGATGGCGGCAAGCCGATCGGATCGCTCGTCGTAGGCCTGGCGATCGCAAAGCTGAAGTAGCGCCACCAGCACCTTCGGTCACGCGTCTGACAGGGGTAGGCCCATGCGCAGCATCAACGTCCCCCGGCAGCTGATGGTTGCTATGATCGTGTCGGTCACCGTGGCCACCATGACTGCTATCGGGTTCTCCGTGGTCCAGTGGCGATCGGGCGCGGCGTCCGACGCCCTCATCACGCACCTGGCTGACGACCTTACGCGCAGCTACACCATGCTCGAGAAGGTCAACAGCCTTCGGGCGTCGGTGCAGCATGCGATCCGCCTTCGCGATCCCGACGAACTGGAGAAGGCCGTGGCCGCCATCGCGGCGGCCCGCGAGGAGGCGGCGGCCCTGGTGACGGCGGCCGGCAGCGAGGCGGGTGCCATCAAGGCCAAGCTCGATGCGCTCGGCTCGGCGGAACAGGCCGTGCTCGAGGCCGTGCTGCGCGGCGACCTCGCCGCGGCGTCCGAGCAGTTCCTCGAGAAGGCGAGTCCTCAGTACGAGACGGCCCAGCACGAGATTCGGGTCTATCAGGACGCCGCGCGTGCCGACGCGATGGCCACGATGGACGAGAATGCGGCCACGGTGCGGTTCAACGTGCTGGCGCTCATCGGTCTCGTCTCGGTCGTCGTCTCGGGGCTGATCGTGTTCCAGTGGCGGACCCGCGCGGCGATCACCCGGGAACTCCGCCGGGTGGCCACGTCGCTGTGGACTGCCAGCACGAGCCTGAGCGCGGCGTCGGGGCAGGTGGCCAGCACAAGCCAGTCGGTGTCGCAGGGCGCGACATCTCAGGCGGCGGCCCTCGAACAGACGAGCGCCGCCCTGGCGGAGTTGTCCAGCATGACGCGCCAGAACGTGCAGCATGCCGAGTCTGCCAAGGGGCTCGCCAGCGAGGCCCGGGCGGCGGCCGATCGCGGTGACGATGACATGAAGGCGCTGGGCGCCGCGATGGACGAGATCACCGAGGCGAGCTCGAACATCGCGAAGATCGTCAAGAGCATCGACGAGATCGCGTTCCAGACCAACATCCTCGCGCTCAACGCGGCCGTCGAGGCGGCGAGGGCGGGCGAGGCCGGCATGGGATTCGCCGTGGTCGCCGACGAGGTGCGATCGCTGGCCCAGCGGGCGGCGCAGGCCGCGCGCGATACCTCGAGCCGCATCGAAGACTCGATCGCGAAGAGCCGGCGGGGCATCGAGTTGCGTGACAAGGTCGTCGACGGCCTTCGCGGAATCGTCGTGAAGGCCCGCGAGGTCGACAGCCTGGTGTCGGGCATCGTCGACGCGTCGCAGCAGCAGCGGCAGGGTATCGAACAGATCGAGGCGGGGACCGCCGGGATGGAGAAGACGACCCAGGCCGGGGCCGCGGGGGCTGAAGAGAGCGCGGCCGCGGCCGAAGAGCTCAGCGGCCTGGCCGCCTCGGGTCAGGAACTGGTCGTCGACCTGCGGCGCATGGTCACGTCCGAGACGGACTCGACCGCCACGCCGTCGTCGGGAGCGCCCTCGTCGGCCGACGTCATGAACATGGAAATGACCCGCAGAGCGGCGTAGGTTCGGGCGGGTAGTTGTCAGGGCGACCGGCCCCGGCAGTGCGGCTGCCGGGGCCGGTCGTGTGTACGCCTACGGAATAATCGTCGACGTTCTCGCCAGCACGGCCGACGACACCGGCGACATCGCGTCGTAGTACCGGACGAATCGTTCCGGCTCGGGTGCGCGATAGGCCGCCAGGTTCTTGGCCCACCGGAACGCGATCGTCTGGTAGGTCAACTCCGCCGACACGGTGAACGGCCCCGCCGCCTTCGCCACGTCGACGACGTAACGCACGCGGTCGCCGCCGGCCACGAAATCCCCATCGGTGGCGGCGTGGCCTCGCACGGCCACGTCGGGTGTCACCCTGGCCTTGTCGAAGCCGTCCGGGAGCAGCCGGTTGTCCTTGAGGTACGTGACGGCCGACAGCAGGCCCGTCGTCACGGCCTTGCGCGAGTCTCCCATGATGGCTTCGTAGATCTGCACCTGGGACGGGCTCGTGATCTCGACATGGTGCGGTTCGAACGTCGCCCCGTCGTCGTCGTTGTCGTTCCCGACGACCGAGCCGTCCGGTCTGACGGCGCCCGATTCGAACACGATGGCGCCGCCGCCGTCACGGACCGTGACATGGAGCCAGGCGCGCCGGGACGGGTACGCCGTCGGCAGCTTGTGACCCGCGAGGTTCGACACCGTGACGTCGGCCATCACCCGGCGATCCGCCAGCCGCGTCGCTGCCACCGTGACGGTGGCGGATTCCGTTGCGAGGTGACCGAGTGTCCGGACGGCGGCGGCATCGAGTTCCTCGGGCGGCGCCGTGACGCCGAGTTCGGCGGCATAACGCCCGAGCATCCGCTGCATGAAGAAGTTGCCGCCCAGGAACGTGTGGCGCCGAACGTTGGCCCTCGGCTGACCCATGACCGAACTGATGGCGGTCGGCGTATCGATGACCGGCATGTGGCAGGCCTGGCAGCTCTTCGTCGTGGCGTACGCGCTCTGCTGCCATTCGACGTAGGGCATCTGCTCCGGCAGTTCGCCGATGGCCTCTCCCTTGGCGCCGAGCGCCGTCGTATACAGCGTGTGACAGCTGCCGCAGACCTCCGATTCGCTGAGGTGCGCGGACTTGACCGGATCGTATCCCGTCACCGAACGCATCAGCCGCATCCGCCCGGCGTCGATGTCGAACGGACCGTAGATGCGGGGGGTGCCCCCCGGCGCGGCGCCGGCGACCTTGAACCCGGCGTTGAACGAGGTCTTCTTGCCGAGCCCTTCAGGCGTGATCTGGTGGCAGAGAGCGCACGAGACCCCGTCGGCGGCCAGGACGGCGTGCGGGGCCATCGAGACCCCGGCGGGCAGATTGGTGAAGACCTCTCCGTGGCCGCCACCGTGAGTAGCGAGGTACCGGGCCATCGGCATGTGACACGCGCTGCACTCGTCTTCGATGACGGCTTTGGCGGTCGGGTGGTCGATGGTTTCGCGCCGGACGCCGGCGTGCCAGTACGGATCCCTGGCGGAGTTGGCCATCATCGTCGGCCGCCAGGCCGTGACGAACGAGGCATCTTCGCCTTTCGCGGTCACGAGGTTCGTGTGGCACGCGATACACGTGTCAGACGAGGTGAAGACCGGCGGCGGCCCCTGGGGAGCCTGAGCCGTGGCGTGTTGCGGAGCCGCTTCCGTCAGGGCGCCGACGAGCACGACGGCGCCGGCGGCCAGCCCGAGCCAGCTGATCGATGTGCGCATGTCGTCCTCCTACCATCCCTCGAAGAAGCCGCCGTCGAACCAGTCCCACAGCAGGTAGAACATCAGCTGGGTCTTGCGAACGGCCCCGTCGGTCAGCGGGATGCGGAGCCCGACGTTCGTGCGGATATGTTTGCGGGTACTGAGGGTGATCTGCATTTCGGGCATGACGTCCCACTGCATCTTCTGCCCGTCGGCGAACTCCTTCACGCCGAGCAGTTCGACCATCGGCGAGAACTCGCGTCCCGACGCGCGGGTGAACGTCTTGCCGAGGACGAAGCGGGAGAACCCCTCACGCTTGGCGTCGGAGCTGTGCGGGAATGCAAGGCCGCCCTGGAACTGGAAGAAGCTGTCCCCCGGCAGTACCTGGCCGGCCGTGAGAAACGGCTCGAACGCCGCATGCCCCGCGCCCCACCCGTCGGTGGCGGACGCGGTCGGCATGATGAGCTCGCCGGTCACGCTGACGATCGACCCGCGCGCGTGGCTGGCGACGAGGACCCGTTTGAAGGCGAACGCCATGTCTCCGACGCCCGCGGTCCACGATCCGTTCACCGGTTGCGCCGAGATCGGCACGACGAACTCGATTTGATTGCGCGGTCCGAATCGTTTCTCGTAGACCGCCTTGGTCTTCGTGCCGCCGTCACCTTCGAGGTCGACCGTCTGCGTGACGAGGAGCTCGTCTTCGGGGAACGCCTTCTCGGTGGCGATCGCCTTCGGGAAGTTCAGCTCGCCCCTGGGCCAGGACGCATCGGTGCACAACGTCCGGGCGTGGGCCAGCACCAGCCGCAGTTCGGCGTCGCTCAGCGCGCCGCCCAGAGCAGGCATCGTGGGGTGAAACGCCCTCGCCGGGCCGCCATCGCGAATGATCGCGAGCCAGTCGGCGTCCCCCTCACGGGGGCCCGCCTGGCAATCGGTCAGATCGCGGGGTTGAACCGGCAGTCCGAGGACGGCCGCCGGCACTCCCCGGCCGTTCGTCCCGTGGCACTGCTGACAGGCTTCCTTGAAGATGGCGGCCCCTGTCCTCGGCGCCGCCGTCTGGGCACTGGCCAGGCCTGATATTCCGACGAGCATCAGGCCGGCCATCCCGATGACGGATCGCATAGGAATCCTCCTTCGACGTGCGACACGGATCGTAGTGGGACGACGGCAGAAGCGCAAGGAGGCGAAGTCCGCGCACTGCGGCTACAATGCGCCGACATGACCCCGGGCCGCGTGTCTGGCGCGGCGGGAGGAGGACGTGATGCGCCGCAGTATGACAATCGTCGTGATCGCGGGCCTGGTCTTCGCAGGCGCCGCCGGCCTGTCGGCCCAGGACCGCCAGTTGCCGAAACCCAACTACGACCTGGCCGCGCGCTGGATGGCGGGCAAAGTCGGGAAGCTCGTGTTCGACACCGGTGTCAGCCCCCGGTGGGCCGAGACCACCGACCGCTTCTGGTATGCGTTCGAAACCGCCCAGGGCCGCAAGTACATGCTGGTCGATCCCGTGAAGCGCACGAAAGTGCCGCTGTGGGACAACGCGAAGATGGCGGCGATGCTGACGAACATCACCCGCATCCCGTACGACTCCCAGCACCTGCCGGTCCAACCGGCGACGATGAAGTGGGTGAAAGGCGACACGTTCATCCGCTTCGAACTCGAGGTCCCGAAGGACGCGAAGATCGTCGGCGAGAAGGCCGCCGAGAAGAAGGCCGACGCTGCGACCAAGGACGATGCCAAGAAGGACGAGGTCAAGAAGGACGAGGTCAAGAAGGACGAGGTCAAGAAGGACGAGGTCAAGAAGAGCGGCGCCGGCGACGACAAGGACACTGAGGAGCCGAAGACCACGAAGACCCTCTACTTCGAATACGAATTGGCCACCGGCAAACTGGCGCTCCTGCCCGACTTCACGCCAGACCCGAAGAAACCCGCGTGGGCCCAGGTGTCCCCGGACGACAAGACGGTCATCTTCGCCCGCGGGCACAACCTCTTCATGATGGATGCCGCCAACTACGCGCTCGCGCAGAAGGACTTCGGGGATCCGAAGATCGTCGAGGTGCAGCTCACGACCGACGGTGAAGAGCATTACAGTTTCGCGCGCCGGCTGTCGGACGAAGCGAAGACGAGCCTGAAGAAGGACCAGAAGGGCGACACGAAACACAAGGACGGTCCCCGTGTGCCGGCGATCGGCGCGCAGTGGTCGAAGGACTCGAAGAAGTTCTCGGCCGTGCGCAGTGACCAGCGCAAGGTCGCTGACCTCTGGGTGATCAACTCGCTGGCGAACC
This sequence comes from uncultured Vicinamibacterales bacterium, assembly GCA_964547975.1. GTDB lineage: Bacteria > Acidobacteriota > Vicinamibacteria > Vicinamibacterales > JAKQTR01 > CAYJPV01. Next base: position 12,316 of record CAZJRM010000158.1, read on the forward strand.
CCCGCCCGAAGCTCGAGACCTACCGCTACGCGATGCCGGGCGAGGAACACGTCGACCAGGCCGAGTTGCTGGTCTTCGACCGTGACGCGAAGTCACGCACTACCGTCAAGGCCGAGGCGTTCAAGGACCAGACGATCCAGGTGGCGACCGCCAGGGCGCTCGCCCGCGACCGCGACAAGGAGAAGACCGAGCCCCGCTGGCTCGGCGAGACCTCCGAGACGATCTACTTCACCCGCACGAGCCGCGACCTGCATCGCGTGGATGTGTGCCGGGCGAACACGACGACCGGCGACACGACGGTCCTCATCGAAGAGCGTCTCAACACGTATATCGACCTGCAGCCGCTCTGGACCCTCGGGGGCGGCCAGGAGTTCATCCACTGGTCCGAGCGCGACGGATGGGGGCACTACTACCTCTTCGACGCCAACGGCACGCTGAAGAACCAGATCACGACCGGCGAGTTCGTGACCGGCCCGATTGCCTGGGTGGACGAGAAACTGCGCGTCATGTACTTCACGGCCAACGGCCGGGAAGCCGGGGAAGACCCGTACTTCACCCACTTCTACCGCGTGAACCTCGATGGCACGGGGCTCAAGTTGCTGGATCCCGGCGAAGCCTCCCACAGTTCGTCGATGTCCGACACCGGGAAGTACTTCATCAACACGTACTCGCAGGTGGACACGGCACCGAAGTCCGAGTTGTTCGACGTCTCCGGCGTGAAGCTGGCCGACCTCGAAACCACCGACGTATCGGCGCTCCTCGACGCGGGATTCCGTTTCCCCGAACCCTTCAAGGTGAAGGCGGACGATGGGGTCACCGATCTCTTCGGGGTGATGTACAAACCCTTCGATTTCGATCCCGCGAAGCGGTACCCGATCATCGCCTACGT
>CAZJRM010000159.1:0-9125 GCA_964547975.1 uncultured Vicinamibacterales bacterium
GCGCCCGCGCCGCGCTGCAGGGAGAAAGGGGGCCAGGCCCCCTTTTCGTCGTCCGCTGGTCCGACCTAAAAGGGGGCCTGTCCCCCTTTTCCGCCGTCCGCGGTCGGACCTAAAAGGGGGCCTGGCCCCCTTTCCGCCGCGGGGCGGCGTCCGCCGGCCCCGGCAGTCTCACGCCTCCGGGTCCTCCAGGTACGTGTACCCGTGGAGGCCTTCTTCGTAGAACTTCAGCAGGCGCCCTGATTCTTCGAACGTCATCCGGCCGTCGCGGACGGCCGCCTCGACGTCCGTGCGCAGTTTCGCGACGAGCGTGTCGGGATGGTAGTCGACGTACTGCAGCACCTCGCGCACCGTGTCGCCCTTGATGACCGTCTCGAGCACGATCTCGTTGTTCTCCCCGAGCGAGACGTGCACGGCGTGTGTGTCCCCGAACAGGTTGTGCATGTCTCCCAGGATCTCCTGGTACGCGCCAATCAGGAACACGCCGAGGTAATACGGATTCCCGTCCGGCACGTGCAGCGGCAGCGTGCGCTTCACGTCTCGCCGATCGATGAACTGGTCGATCTTGCCGTCCGAGTCGCACGTGATGTCGCCGAGCACCGCATGACTGGTCGGCGGTTCGCCCAGGCGATGAATGGGCATCACCGGGAACAGTTGCTTGATGGCCCAGCTGTCGGGCATCGACTGGAAGAGCGAAAAATTGCTGAAGTACGTGTCGGCCAGCATCTCGTCGAGGCCCTGCAGATCTTCGGGCACCTCGTCGAGCTGGCGGATCAGGCGCTGCAGCTTGGCGCACGTCGCCCAGTACAACGTCTCGGCCTGGCACCGCTGTTCCAGCGGCAAGTAGCCGCCGCTGAACAGGTTCAGCGCCATGTCGAGCGCTTGCTGCGCGTCGTGATAGCTCTCCTGCAGGTTGCGCATCGACACGTTCTGATACGTCTCGCGCAGGTCGATGATCGGCTGCTCGAGTTCTTCCAGCGGCGCCACCGGCGGGATTTCCTGTTCCCGGAATCCCGAGACGCCGAGGATGTTGAACACGAGGGCGCTGTGATAGGCCGCCACCGCGCGCCCGCTTTCCGACAGGATCGTCGGGTGCGGAATCCCCGCATCGTCACACACGGTCTGCACGTGATAGACGACGTCGGCCGCGTATTCCTCGAGCGTGTAGTTCACGCTCGATTCGAAGTTCGTCTGCGAGCCGTCATAATCGACACCCAGCCCGCCGCCGATGTCGAGGTACTCGAGCCCGGCCCCGGCCTTCGCGAGTTCGGTGTAGACACGCGCCGCTTCGTTGAGCGCCGCCTTCACGATGCGGATGTTCGGGATCTGGCTGCCCAGGTGGAAGTGCAGGAGCTTGAAACAGTCCTGCATGCCGAGCGCCTTGAGTTCTTCGAAGCCCTTCAGGATCTCCGAGACCGTCAGCCCGAACTTCGATCGGTACCCGCCGGACGACTGCCAGCGGCCGCTGCCGCGCGACGCCAGTTTCACGCGCATGCCGATCATCGGCCGCACGCCCACCTTGGCGGAGTACTCGAGGATGAGCCCCAGTTCGGTGTACTTCTCGACGACCGGGAGGATCCGGCGCCCGATCTTCTGGGCGTGCATGGCCATCTCGATGAACTCGGCGTCCTTGAACCCGTTGCAGACGATCGGCGTGTCGTTCGACGCCATCGCGGCGACCGCAAACAGCTCGGGCTTGGACCCGGCTTCGAGCCCGAACCCGTACGGACGGCCGTACGTCACGATCTCCTCGACGACCTTCCGCTGCTGATTGACCTTCACCGGGAACACGCACGCGTACTTGCCCTGGTAGCCGTGCTGCGCGATGGCGGCCTGGAACGCGTCGTGGAGATCCGTCAGCCGGTGCCGCAGGATGTCGCTGAACCGGATGAGGATCGGGACGTCGATGCCGCGCAGGACCATCTGATCCGTCAGGCTCTTGAGATCGATGCACCGGTGGGGTTCTTTCGTCGGATGGACGCGGACGTTGCCTTCCTCGCCAATCGAGAAGTAGCCCTGGCCCCAGCGGGAGATTTCGTAGAGTTCGGTGGCGTCGGCAATGGTCCAGGGGTCGCCAACGCGCCAGGTGCGGTTCAGACGGCTTGCGGGTATGTTCACGAATTCATCATACCGATCTTGCCCCGCCCCGCAATGGCGATTTACGGCGTCCGACGGGTCGCGCCCGGCCCGCGAAGCACCCGGCCCGGCCGCTCCGCCGTGATCCGGCCGTCACTGACGACGGCGCGGCCGTTGACGTAGACGTGGCGGACGCCGACGGCATAGTGCGTCGGGTCGGTGAAGGTCGAGACGTCCCGGATCGTGGCTGGATCGAACACCGTGACGTCCGCCGCCATGCCCGGCCGCAGGACACCCCGATCCAGCAGGCCGACTCGCGCCGCAGGCCGGGACGTCATCTTCCGGACGGCGTCCTCGAGCGTGAGGAGCCGTTCGTCGCGGACGTACATCCCGAGGATTCGCGCGAAGGTGCCCCAGGCTCTCGGGTGCGACCTCGACACCGACAGGGGACCGTCTTCCGCCCGGGCGCCGGAATCCGTGTCGATCGAAACGAGCGGGTGCCGCAACGCGGTGCGAACGTCCCGTTCGTCCATGATCGAGATGATGCAGGCGGTCTCCCCCTTGTCGGCGATCACGAGGTCGATCAGGGCGTCGCGCGGGTCCTTGCCCATCGCGGCGCCGACCTGCGTGAGGGTCAGGCCCTCCCACTTGCGCAGCGCGGGATCGAGCACCGACGACACCATCACCCCGTCGCCGCCGCCGGCGCCGTACCACTGGTTCTCCCATCCCGCAGCGTTCGGGTCGTCCATCTCGCGCATGACGCGGGCCCGGACGGCCGGGTCCTGCAGGCGTTCTATCAGGGCCGCGTCGCCGCCTTCGCGCACCCATAGCGGCAGGCAGGCGTCGAGATCGTTCGACGCCCGCGTGTAGGGATACTGGTTGGCGGTGATGTCGAGGCCGCTCGCCCGCGCGGTTTCGATGGCCGCGAGGACTTCGGGCATCCGCCCCCAGTTGGCCTTGTACGCCGTTTTCAGATGCCAGATCTCGGCGGGGATGTCGGCCTCGCGCGCCACGCGGAACGTCTCGTCGAGCGCCGCGAGGATGTCCCGGCTCTCCGACCGCAGGTGCGTGAGGTACACCCCGCCGAACTGGCGGGCGGTCTTCGCGAGTTCGACGATTTCCTCGGTCGAGGCGAACCGGTCGGGCACGTACTGCAGCGACGTGCTGAGCCCCAGCGCGCCCTGCGCCATGGCCTCGGCGACGAGACGTTGCATCGCCGCGAGATCCCCGGGGCTGGCCGCGCGCGCGTCGCGCCCGATCACGTAGTCGCGGACGCTGCCCGCGCCGACGAACGACCCCAGATTGATAGCCGGCCGCGATCGGGTCTCGAGGCGCGTGAAGTACTCCGCCAGCGTCCGGAAGTCCTGCGCCACCCCGAAGTGGTCGTACGTGGCCCGGGCCGCCGCCATCATCCGATCGTTGAGCGGGGCGATCGACGTCCCTTCGCCGGTGATTTCCGTCGTGACGCCCTGCATGATCTTCGACGCCGCGCGCCCGTCGACGAGCAGGTTGAACTCGGACTGGCCGAGCATGTCGATGAACCCCGGCGCCACGACCAGGCCGGCCGCGTTCACACGGGTCGAGGCGGCGGCGCGAGACAAGTCGCCGATGGCGGCGATCCGGTCGCCCTGGATCCCGAGGTCCGCGACGAACCACGGCGCGCCCGTGCCGTCGACGATGCGGCCACCGGCGAGGATGACGTCGAAGGCCGGCGCCTGCGCGTGCCCTCGCCACGCGGGCCACGAGGCGAGGACCGCCAGGCACAGCGGGGCGAACACGAGCACGCGACGCGACGGCAGGCGCGACAGCAGGCGTGGCAGCATGCGCCGATGATACCAGCACCCGCCATCGGCGACCCGCGGCGCTCGGCGATTACTTCGCGTTGACGGTGAGTGTCTGCCCTTCGGCAATCGTGAACGGGCGCCACGTACCGCCGATGCGCACCCGGTAGGTCCCGGCGGGCAGCACGATGGTCGAACTCAACGCCGACACCGTGCCCACCGGCGTCCCCGACTCGGTGGTGACGGGGACGTCGTTCACGCCGAGCCCTTTGACGCTGACGATACCCGGCAGCAGCGTCACGGTCTTGCCCGCGTCGAGGCGGACGCCGGGCCACACGAGCGTCTCGAACGTCACGTCGTACACGCCCGGCATCAGCGTGGCCGTCTCGTCGACCGACGAGACCGTGCCGTGCTCGACGCCGGATTCGGCATCGACGATGCGGTGCCCGCGGTAGGCGGCCCCTTTCACGCGCAGCACGGCCGGTTCGAGCAGCGTGGTCTTGCTCGTCTTGATCTCGACGCTCTTCCACCAGCCGCTGCCGAACTTGACGTGGTAGAGCCCCGACGGCAACGGGATGGTCGACTTCAACGCGCCCACCGTGGCCACGACCTTTCCCGTGGCCGCCTCCGCGACGTCGTGCCCCTGGAGCTCGGCGCCTTTGACCGACAGGAATCCCTGGCCGGCCGGCTCGTCCGCCACGGTGACGGCCGTCTGCACGGCGGCCTTCGTGATGGCGGCGGCCAGCAGGTTCGCGTCCGGCGCGTCGAAGTACGTCCCGCCCGTCGCGCGCGAGATGCACTCGAGTTGCGTGCGCGCGGCTTTGTCCACGTCGAAGCCCACGGTGTGCACGACGATGCCGACGCCGGCGGCCTGCATGGCGCGGGCGGCGGCGCAGGGATCGCCCGCGCACGTCTCTTTGCCGTCGCTGACCAGCACGATGAACTTCTGCAGGGTATCGGTGGCCGAAAAGTCTTTCGCCGCGAGTTCGAGCACCTTCGTGATGGGCGTATAGCCCTGGGGGCTCAACGTCTTCGCTTTCGCGATGACGTCGGCCTTCACGGCTGAGGCGACGCCGAACGGCAGGACGAGCGCCGTGTCGTTGCAGTCGTGCTTCTCCCGGGGAGACTGATGGCCGTAGGCCCGGAACGCGAGGCGGGTCGTCGGCGGCAGCGTGTCGAGAAACACCTGGATGGCCGCCCGGGCGGCGTCGATCTTCGTGCGCCCGTCGGGGAGCTTCGCCGCCATGCTGCCCGACACATCGAGAATCAGTTCGACGCGCCTGGGCGCGGCCGCCGCAGCCGTCGCCTGCGCGGCAGCCGGTACGGCAGCCGATGTCGCGACGAGCCACGCGGCAATCGCGGCGGCACAACGGGTGACGTGGCGGGCGGGCGGGTTGGCGGGGAACATGGTAGCCTCCTGAGACGGCTGGACGGACCGCCTGGCGGGGCTACGGCCATCGTAGCATGGCGACGTCCGCGGCCTGGAGGACCGATGCGCGTGCAGGTGTCTCATTCGCTGGGGCGTGATCGCGCCCGGCACAAGCTGGCGGGGTTCGCCGACGCCCTCGCGGCCCGGCCCTGGCCGGCCGGCGTCGATGTCCGGGACATCGTCCGTCAGTGGACGGGCGATCGGCTGGACTTCGCGTTCACGGCCGCGCGCGGGTTCTTCTCGCTGCCGATTCGTGGCTGGCTCGACGTCGCCGACGTGGAGGTCGTACTCGATGCCGCCGTCCCGTCGATGCTCGCGTCGCTGGTTGGCGAAGACCGCATCAAGGCAGTACTGGAAGACGAACTGCGGAAGGTGCTGGCCGAGCCCTGACACAGGCGTCGCGCCGGGTGACAGCCGGGCCTGTAGAATACCACCATGATCGATCTCAGAAGCGACACGCTCACGTTGCCGACGCCGGAGATGCTCCAGCGCATGACGACGGCGCGGCTCGGCGATGACTCGCGCGACGGCGACCCGACCGTGCTGGAACTCGAAGCCGAGTCCGCGCGCCTGCTCGGCAAGGACGCCGCGGTGTTCACCGTGAGCGGCACCATGTCCAACACGCTCGCGCTGCGGACGCATTGCGAGGCCGGGGCGGCGGCGATCATCGACGAACAGGCGCACGTCTACTCGATGGAGTGGAGCGCGATGGCGGCGACCTGCGGCCTGCTCGTGATGCCCGTGCCGGCCCGCCATGGCGTGCCCGACCTCGATCGTGTCGAGCGGGCGCTGCAGAAGGCCGCGGCGGGATTCCCCGCGCGCGGCGTGTTGTGCCTCGAGAACACCCACAACGCGGCTGGTGGGACCGTGATGACCGCCCCGGAGACCGCCGCGCTGGCGGCGCTGGCGCGCCGCGCGGGCGTGCCGATCCACCTGGACGGCGCGCGAATCTTCAACGCGGCCGTCGCGCTGGGCGTCGACGCGCGCGAACTCGTGGCGCCCGTCGATTCGGTGTCGTTCTGTCTGTCGAAGGGGCTGTCGGCGCCGGTCGGATCGATTCTCGCGGGGCCGAAGGACTTCATCGAACGGGCGCGCAAGGTGCGGCGGTCGTTCGGCGCGGCCATGCGCCAGGCGGGCGTGATTGCCGCGCCCGGCCTCGTGGCCCTGCAGACGATGGTGGCGCGGCTCGCCGAGGACCACGCGCGCGCCCGACGGCTGGCCGACGCCATCGCGGGATTGCCAGGGCTGTCGATCGATCTCTCGACCGTGCAGACCAACATCGTGAACGTCGATACGGCGGGCCTGGGCATGGACGCGGCCGCGTTCAACACGCGCCTGATGGCGCACGGCGTGCGCGGGCTGCCCGGGATGGGCACCGCACTCCGCCTCGTGACGTATCGTGGCATTTCCGACGGGGACGTCGAGGTGGCCATCGCCGCCTTCCGCGCTTGTTGTGGGCGGTAGTCCCGTTGGTGATGAACGCAGTGTGACTGTTGTCGTGCCGGGCTTCAGTGATGCCGTGTGACCGTGTGTGGGACAGGGCGTCCTTCGGCTACGCTCAGGACAAGTCAGCCCTGTCTGCAGGAGTCCCCGATGATCCCAATCCAGCGTGTTCTCGTGTCGTTCGCGCTCGCCGCTGCGTTCCTCGTCGCCGTATGCACCGGGCACGTGGCCGCGGCGGCCCCGCTCCAGGAATCCAAGCTCGTGAAGTTCTACCTCGTCCTGCTCGTGGAAGGCCCCAACCGCGCGCAGTCCGACGCTGACGCGGCCCGAATTCAGTCGGCCCACCTCGCGTATCTCGAGAGTCTCGTGTCGTCCGGCAAAGCCGTCATCGTCGGTCCGATGGGCGATCAGGGACGCGTACTCGGGATAGAAGTGCTCCGCGCCGCGTCCGCAGACGAGGCGCGGCAGTGGGCCGAAGCGGATCCGGCGGTCGAGGCCGGTCGGCTGGCGGTGGAGGTCTCTTCGTGGTACTGCGAAGACGGCATCATCCGGAAGGCGTGGAGCACCACGGACCTGGAACCGCTGTTCTTCGGCTTCCTCGTGAAGGGGCCGAAGTGGTCCGCGGAGAAGACGCCCGAGAGCGCGCGGATTCAGCAGGAGCACCTCGGGCATCTCGACGCCATGTGGAAAGCCGGCCGCCTGCTCATCGCCGGGCCGATGGGCGAGGACGGGAACGTGCGCGGCCTGGTCGTGTACCGTGCGAAGGACCTGGCCGAGGCCGTCGCGTGGGCGAGCGCGGACCCGGCGGTGAAAGCCGGCCGCCTGGCGGTTGACATGCATCCGTGGTTCGTCGCCCGCGGCGCGTTCAAGTAGGAGAGGGGCCGCACGTTGCCAGCCGTCCTGTTCGACCTCGACGACACATTGTTCGATCACCGCCACGGCACGAGGATGGCCCAGGCGATCCTGCGGGGACGTCACGAGGCGCTGCGGGTGTGGGACGAAGCCGCGTTCGCCCGTCGCCATTCAGAGTTGCTCGAGACGTTTCACCTCGAGGTCCTGGCGGGGCGGTTGACGGTGGACCAGGCGCGCGTGCGCAGGTTCGCGACGTTGTTCGCCGAGGCCGGGCAGCCGCTGTCGTCGGCGGAGGTCGATGCCGTGGCTGGCGAATACCGCGAGGCCTACCGGCGTTCGTGGCGCCTGGTGCCCGGGGCGCTGGAGACCGTCAGCGCGCTGCACAGCCGGGCGCGCCTGGGCATCGTGACGAACAACGTCGTCGAGGAGCAGCGGAAGAAGATCGCCGAGCTCGGTCTCGAGCCGTTCTTCGATGCCGTCGTCATCTCCGAGGCGGTTGGCGTCAGCAAGCCCGACCCGGCGATCTTCCGAATCGCGCTGGGTCGGCTGCAATGCCGGCCGGACGACGCGGTGATGGTGGGCGATTCGTGGTCCTCCGACATCATCGGCGCGGCCGGCGCGGGCCTCCGCGCGGTGTGGTTCAATCCCGCCGGCGCCCCCAGGCCGGCCGACCTGCCCGACGTCGCGGAGTGCGCCGCCCTGGGCCCGGCCACCGCCGCCTTCCTGCTCGAGAAACTGGGACACCTTCCGTTTCCGCTCGAGAAACTGGGACACCTTCAGTTTCAGGAATCCGAGGAAACACCCCCGGTGGCCCAGGCCCCGGAGACGAGATCGGTCGAATTGCCGAGGAAATCGAGAAACTGAAGGTGTCCCAGTTTTCGGGGACGGCGGAGGAGAGGGCTGATGCGGGTTTACCTGGGATGCACCGTGCGGGGCGATCGAACCACCATCGAGGCGGCGCGGCATATGGCCCGGCGCCTCCAGGAGGCCGGGCACGAGGTTCTGACGACCCACCTGCTGCGTGACGATGTCGAGGGGATCGAGCGGCAACTCACGAACCGCGACGTCTACGATCGCGACGTCGCCTGGCTCGAGTCGAGCGACGTGCTCGTGGCCGAAGCCTCGGGGTCGAGTTACGGCGTCGGCTTCGAGGTGGGCTACCTGCTCGGCCGCGCCCCGCACACCGGCCAGCGCGCCGTGGTGTTCTATCGGCGCGACCGCGCCGACGCGGTCTCACGCCTCATCAGCGGCATGACAGGCCGGCACGCGACGGCGTGTCCGTACGATTCGCTGCAGGAGATCGACGAGGCCCTCGCGCACGCGGGCCTCGTGCGGCCGCCCAGCGCCGACTAACGCGGCCACCCCGCCGGAACGGCGGACTTGGTCTCGAACTGCTGCCGGATGGTCTGGTCCATCACGTCCGCCATCAGCGCGAATCCTTCGACGGTCGGATGCAGCCCGTCGTTGCCGATGTACTTCTTCACGTTGACGGCCATCGGAGTGTAGAAGTCCACTAGCACCTCGCCCTGCGCCGACGCCACCGCCGT
>CAZJRM010000159.1:9135-13175 GCA_964547975.1 uncultured Vicinamibacterales bacterium
GTGATGCGGGCGTTCAGCTCCGGGACCCAGTCGGCGCCGCGGCCGTTGTCGCGGCCGTCGGCGTCCTTCTCGGCCGCCGTCGGATGGAATTGCGGCGGGAAGGTCGCGAGCAGCACCTTGATGCCGGGCACCCTGGCTTTCGCGTCGCGCACCATGGTGCCCAGCCGATTCGCGATGTAGTCCACCAGTGCCGGGTTCGCCGCGTCGGTGTTCAGGTCGTTGGCGCCGTGCAGCAACAGGAGGACGTGCGGCGCCAGCGGCAGGATGTCCGAGTTCAGCCGCGCCGCGCCCGTCGCGATGACCTCGCCGGGCCACCCCGCGTTGGTCACGACGACCGGCTGGTCCGGGTATCGCGAGCGCAGCCTCCCCTCGAGCACGGCGGGGTAGGACCACTCCGGACCGGGGCCGTCCGGCGGCAGCATGATCGACGGCACGGTGGGACGCTGCTTCCCCCACGTCATGCTGTCTCCGAACGCGATGAACTGGCTGACCGACAATTGCGGCGGACGCGTGACGGTCACTCCGAACGAACACGTTGCGCGCTGATTGCCGGCGTCCGTGGCCGTGCACGTGACGGTGGTCGCGCCCGCCTGGAATCCACTGCCGGAGGCCGGCGTACAACTCGTCTGCACGGGCGCCGTTCCGCCGGTCGTCGTCGGCGCCGGCCACGAGATCGTGACGGGCTGGTTCTGGAGGGAGATGCCCGATTGCGCCGCCGGGCACGACACCGTCAACGTCGCCGGAGGCTGCGGCGTCGGCGTTGTCGGCGAGTTGCCGCCGCACCGCGCCGCCAGCGCCGACACCCCGACCACCGCCACGAGTGCCCGGAGTGTCCGACGGTGAATCACAGGATCATCCTAACATCTCGGTGGCGAGAGGCGAGAGGCGAGTAGCGCTAATACACCAGCTCGCCCGCCAGGAACGCGCGCGTGCGCGCATCCGACGGCTCGCCGAAGAACGTGTCGGTCGGCCCCTCCTCCACGAGCTCACCGTCGATCAGCAACAGGGTCCGTTGCGCCAGCCGCCGCGCTTCGTGGGTGTTGTGGGTGACGAGCACGATGGTCGTGCCCCGGGCCTGCTCGTCCCGGATCAGGCATTCGACCAGCGCCACGTTCGACGGATCGAGGTTGGCGGCCGGTTCGTCGAGCAGGAGGACGTCGGGTTCGGTGGCGATGGCCCTGGCGATGGCGACGCGCTGCATTTCTCCGCCCGACAACGTCCGGGCCGCCGCCCGTGCCAGGTCCATGAGCCCGACCCTCGCGAGCAAAGCGTCCACCCGGTCGTCGGCCGACCGGCCCCGCAGCCGCAGTCCGAATCGCACGTTGTCGCGCACGTTCCTGTCGAGCATGGCCGGCCGCTGGAACACGGTCGTCACGCGGCGCGAGTCGCCAAGCGGCACCGGGCCGTCGATTCGCCGTTCGTCGAACCAGAGCACACCGTCGGCGGGGCGCTCGAGGAACTGCAGGATTCGCAGCAACGTGCTCTTGCCGGCTCCGCTCGGCCCGATGACGCCGAGCGTGGCGCCCGCGGCAATGGACAGCCGGGGAATGTGCAGCACCGTGCGCGCGCCGTAACGCTGCCGGACCGCGTCCAATCGATATCGCGGCGCCCTCATCGTGAACGCCCCTGCAGTTGGAGGAGCACGGCGTTGGCGATGAGCGTCAGCGCGATGAGCAGCACGCCCAGGATCATGGCGACGGCAAACTCGCCCTGGCGCGCGAACAGGACGATCGCGGTCGTCAGCACGCGTGTCTGCCCCTCGACGTTGCCGCCGACAAGCATCACCGCGCCGACCTCCGAGATGATGCCGCCGAAGGCCGCGACGATGGCGGCCGTGACGCCGATGCGCGCTTCGCGCAGGACCGTCCACGCCAGCTGCGCGTGTGTCGCGCCCAGAGCCCGCACCTGCAGCCGCAGATCGCGATCCACCCCGTCGACGGCGCTCATCGTCAGTCCCGCGACGAGCGGGAACGCGATGACCGTCTGCGCCGCAATCATCGCGCTCGGCGTGAACAGCCACTCGAGGCCTCCGAGCGGGCCGCTGCGCGAGAGGGCCATGTAGACGAACAGGCCGACGACGACCGGCGGCAGCCCCATCCCGGTGTACAGGATGAGTTCGACGATCCGGCGTCCGGGAAATCGGGTGAGGCCGACGAGCGCGCCGAACGGCACGCCTAGCAGCGTCGCGATCACCAGCGCGCTCCCGGTAACCTGGAAGGTCAGCGCCACGATGGCAACGAGGGCCGGATCCTGCAGCAGCGTCATCGACCGTCCATGAGGCGCTCGACACGGCCGATCTCGGCTTCGGTGCGATGCTGGAACGCGAGCGCATAGAAACCGGCGCGATCGGCGATGACGCCGACGCCCGCACAGGCTGCGGTGAGCGGCGTGGGCCAGAGGAAGAGGAGGACGCACGGCACGACGTCCAGCAGGAAGAACCGGCCCGCCAGCCACTCGTGCCGCCGATCGAAGCCGGTGCCAAGCGTGCCCGGATGGTCGACGGCCACCTGTAGCACCTGGCGCCACCGCCTCGAAAAGACGAGCGTGTCGAGGGCCAGGGCCCCGACGGTGACCGTGCTGACGGCGTGCGACGGCGGCAGGCTGTCGGCGAAGACGGCCCCGAATGCCAGGCCGGCGGTGAGGGGCGTGAGCGCCGACGCGCCGGTCCACGTCAATTGTCCGCCGATGCGATACACGAGGCCGACCGAGATGAGGAAGCCGACGGCAAGCACGCCCGCCCCCCACCGCATCCACTGGCTCGACGCGATGCCCGGCAGCGCCAGCGCCAGCAGGGCCAGCACGACCGTGAGACCACCGAGCACCGCCTCGCGGCTGATCGGGCTGTGCGCCAGCCCTCGCGCCGCGTACGGCGCGCGTTCGCGCCGGCCAAGATGCCCGACGGACACGACCAGGCCGGCTGCGAGCAGCACGGCGCCCGCGATCAGGGCGAGTCGCGAGGCGTCGGCGGCGTAGAGCCCGGCCGCCCCTGAAACGATCGCGCCCGCGCCCGCCACGGCAAGACTGGTGAACAAGACGAGGGGGCGATGGCCGGTGTCCGGGTGGCTCATCGTTTGAGCGCCTCCTCGAGCGCCCGGAGGAGTGCCGCCCTCCTCGTGCCGTCCAGCAACGTGAAGCGGATGTTGGGACCGCACGACGCGGGATCGACGAAACCCGGCACGGCGGAACGCGGAGGGGCGTCCGGCTGAAGCCGGACGCCACCCGGATCTTCCGCCAGCGCGGTCGCGAATGCTCCCGTCGCGTCCTCGTGGGGGCCGGCTTCAGCCGGCCCCGCCAGCCCGCGCGTCAGCGCGCCCGTCGGACAGGCCGCGACGCACGCCGGCTCCCGTCCCGCGTCCACGCGCGGTGCGCAGAAGTGGCACTTCGACATCACTCCGCGCTCGGCGTCGTACTGCGGGGTGCCGAACGGGCACGTCATCTCGCAGTAGCGGCAACCGATGCAGCGGTCTTCGTGGTGGATCACGATGCCGTCCGCCCGCTGTTCGTACGCGTTGGCCGGACACCCCGTCAGGCACGCCGGGGCGTCGCAGTGGTGACACGCTACCGACAACGAGTACGTCGGCCCACCAGGCCTCCGGGCGAGGTTGAGCGGCAGGACCCGCCGCCAGGCCGCGTCGCGGACGCGGCCGTTCTCGATGCGGCACGCGAGGACGCACGCGTTGCAGCCCACGCAGCGATGGAGATCGAGCACGAATCCCGCGCGGCTCATGCCGGCCCCGCTTCCACCAGGCACGCGTAGAACGTCGCGCCGTGGTTCATGTCGGTGACGCCCTCGTCTGTCAGGACGTTGACATCGGGATCGCCCGGATGACAACGCCCTTCGAGCACGTGCACGACGCCCGGCCGGATGCCCCGCGTCAGCCGCACCACGAGTTCCATCCGCCCTCGATCGTTCCAGACGGCCACCCGCGCGCCATCGAGAATCCGCCGCGGCGCGGCGTCGTCCGGATGCATGTCGAGCACGTGCGGCCGTTCCACCTCCCGCACCCAGTCCAGGTTGCCGAACTGCGAGTGGATCCGAT
>CAZJRM010000160.1:0-13029 GCA_964547975.1 uncultured Vicinamibacterales bacterium
GGCAGTCACGGCGCCGCCCGCGCCCGGTGACGCCGCCGACGGCGGTATCGCGGCCCGGATGAACCGGATCATCCGCGGGGCGAGACCGGACCTGGTGCTGATCGGTGTGTCGACGGGCGGACCGCCCGCGCTGGCGCGAATCCTCCCGGAACTGCCGGCCACGCTCGGCGTGCCGGTGCTGATCGTGCAGCACATGCCGCCGCTCTTCACAGCGTCCCTCGCCGAAAGCCTGCGTGCCCGGTGCACGCTGCGCGTCCGGGAAGCCGCCGACGGCGACGTACTCGACGCCCAGACGGCCTACATCGCCCCCGGCGGACGGCAGATGCGGCTCATCGCCGGCGCCGACGGCGCGCGCGTCATCCAGATCACCGACGACCCGCCGGAGAACAACTGTCGGCCCGCGGTGGATTATCTGTTCCGGTCGGTGGCCAACCACTTTCCGGGGCGGGCGATGGCCGTCATCCTGACGGGCATGGGCAGCGACGGCCTGTTGGGCGTGCGGCTGCTGAAACGGCACGGCTGTGTCGTCATCGCGCAGGACGAAGCGACCTGCGTCGTCTATGGGATGCCAAAAGCGGTCGTGGATGCGGGCGTCGCCGACGCCGTCCTGCCGCTCGACGCCATCGCGGCGCGCATCACCAACACTGTTCGCGGCATCGCAGGGTAACCACCGTGGCCGTCACCCGGGACGAACTCAACGTCTGGATCAAGTACATCTACGAGATCTGCGGCATCAGCCTGGATCAGACGAAAGGGTACTTGATCGAGACCAGGCTGTCGCCGCTCCTGAAGGACGCGGGCGTCGGCACGTTCGCCGAACTGTACTACCGCTCCAAGTCGGATACGAGCGGGCGCCTCAAGCGCCTCGTCATCAACGCCATCACGACCAACGAGACGTCGTTCTTCCGGGACACGTCGCCGTTCGAACTGCTCCAGCACAAACTCGTGCCCGACCTGATCGATCGCCGCACCAGGGCCGGGCGGAAGCCGGTGCCCATCCGGATCTGGAGCGCCGCCTGCTCGACCGGGCAGGAGGTCTACAGCATCGGCATGGCGCTGCTGACGCTGCTGGGCGACATGCGGGGCTACGACGTCCGCATCCTCGGCACCGACATCTCCGACAAAGCCGTCGCCCAGGCAAGCCACGCCTATTACAGCAAGCTCGAACTCGACCGCGGCATGGCCCCCGACAAGGTCCGGAAGTACTTCACGCTGGAAGGCGACCGCTGGAAAGTGCGCGACGAACTGCGTGCCCTGGCCACCTTCAAGACGATGAACCTCCTGGAGCCGATGTCGTTCCCGGTCCCGTTCGACATCGTGTTCTGCCGCAACGTCGCGATCTACTTCACGGAGCCCGACCGTCAGCGCCTCTACAGGGGGATCCGGCGTTGGCTGGCGCCGGACGGCGCGCTCGTCATCGGGTCCACGGAGTCCTTGTCGGGGTTGTGCCCGGAATTCGAATCGCAGCGATACCTGCGATCGGTGTTCTATCGGATCAAGGGTTCCACGATCGGCTCGTGATGTCTCACTGACCCTGTTTTCGCCGCAGGCGCCGGAGGCGATGCGACAGCGCCGCGGCCCGCCCCGGGTCGCGCTCCTCGGCGGCCGCGCGCTCGGCCAGCTGGCGCGCCGTCTCCAGGTCCCGCGTCCGGTGTTCGTGGTGGACGGCCAGCGCCTGCCGCGCCTCCTGAAGCTGCGCGGGGCGCGTCGCCACGGCCAGGATCTGTTGCCACGCGTCGGCCGCCTCGCCGAACCGCCGACCGCGCCGACACATGAGCGCCAGCCGCCGCAACGCGTCGACCCGAATGTCACCGTCGAGCAGGCGTGGGTCCCAGGGTGATCCCGGCAATCCCGCGGCGCGCGTGTAGCAGCGCTCGGCGTCCTGCTCCCGGCCGACACATTCGTACAGCTGCCCCATCGCCAGGGCTTCGTGGGCCGACGGGACCGCGGCGGGACCGCCGGCCGCCATCCGTGACGCGAGGCCGGTGAGCGCCGCCAGCGACAGCAGGTCGAGTCGGTTGTGCTCGAAGACGGCCTGCAGCGGCCCGAGTTCCCCGGTGCGGAGGTACTGGAAGTACAAGGACGGAATCTCGAAACCCGGCACGTCGCCGACACGACCGGTCCGCAGGATCGCTTCTTCGAGCGACTTCAGCGCGCAGCTTTCCTGGTCGGTCCCCGGCGACGTCAGCGACCACGCGTCGTCCATCGCGCTCCCGCCCCGGCGCCGCCACAGCCGCCTGGCCGGGTGCAGCATGTCGAAATGGGGCAGGCCCTCGAACGGTGAGTCGAGGCGGTGGTACGCGTAACGCATCTCGATCAGCGGGACGTCGAACGTCCGCCCGTTGAAGGTCACCAGGCCTCCGAACCGACGCGTCAGGGCCGCGAGACTCGCGAGCATCTCGTGTTCCGCGTCGTAGCCGGAGAGGAAGAACTGGTGCGTGCGGAATCCCTCGCCCTCGAAGTAGCCACAGCCGACCAGGAACGCCACCGTCCCGACACCTCCGCTGAGCCCGGTCGTCTCGAGGTCGAAGAAGAGCAGCGGTCCCCGGCTGGGCGCCGACGGGCGCCGGCGCGACTCCCGCACGCGTCGCCGGGTTTCCCACTCGAACGTCCGCGCCTGCGGCGCGCGTGACTCCGCCATCTCCGGAGGCGGCTCTGCCGCGAGGATCGCCAGCGCCTGAATGTGGTCGTTCACGGCCGACGCGTACTCGCCCACGCTCGCCCGGCCGTGTGACAGGTCCGGCGGGTAGTCACGCTCGATGACCACGCAGCCCGTCTGCCCGTCGACGACCGACGGGACGTCGTCGGGCACGAACCGGATCTCGCGCACCGGCGTGTCCGCGCCATCGTCGGCCGACAGCGGCCGGGCCCGATCGCGGCTGCCGCCGGGGCCGGGCTGACCTCGGAGCACGTCACGGACACGGTCGGACAGTCGCGAAGAATCGATGGGCATCGCCCTCGGCCTCAGAACGGCGTCGTGTCGGCCGCCTCGCGCGACACGATCATTCGCGAGAGGATCTCGAGCGCGACGGCCTTGGCCTTCGGGCCGACGTCACCGAGCGGCCCGACGCAGGACGGGCATCCCGACTCGCACGGGCATTCGAGGATGAGATCCCGCGTCCGCGACAGCAGGTCGTGGTGCATCCCGAAGAGCGGCGCGCTGAATCCGATGCCGCCCGGATAGTTGTCGTAGATGAAGATGCGCGGTTCGTCGCCGATGTCCTGCGCGGCCGCCGTCCGGCCGCCTCCCGCGCGCGCCGGCACCTCGTCGCTGCGCTCGCTGGCCGGCCCGATCGACACGCCGATGTCATGACTGTCGCTCATCAGCAGCAACTGGGCGATCTGGCGCATGGCGTACGACACGCCGACGACGCCGTCCCGGCGGTCATCCGCGGCGTACGGCAGCGCGGTCATCACCTCCGCCGGCACGGTGAGCCAGTAGGACGTCGTGTGCATCTGCCGTTCGGGCAGGTCGAGTTCGCCCGAGCCGACGTTCTCGTTCGTGTAGAACTTGATCTTCTTGAACCCCACGACCCGGGAGACGACGTGCACGTCGCCGTGCGACCAGAGCGCCCGCGGCCGTTCGCCGTCCGCGTCGAACGTCTCGAGTACGGTCACGCGACTGTAGGTGATGGCATCGGTGTAGTAGTCGCACTCGATGTTCCGCACGTAGGCCTTGCGGCCCTCGTGATCCAGCGTTTCGACCTGGTACAGCCGCCCTTCGACGATGTAGATCGCCTTCGGATGGAGAATCTCCATCGCGCTGTTGTAATCGGTCTCGCCAATGACCCTGGTCGTGTCGGTCGTGTCGACCACCACGAAGTTGTCCGACGAGATCGACCGCAGGCTGATGGCATCCGCCGGGTACGACTCGTTGGTCCAGTGCCACTGCCCCGCGGTGTCCGGCGCGCCGGCCGGCCGGCTCAGGTGCACGAGGCCCTCTTCGCCGAGGATGCCGAGGATCGCCTGGAGATTCTCGCGGCCGAACGACTCGTCGGCCCGGAACGGCAGTTCGAACGCGCCGCACTTGATGTGGTCGACCAGGATCTGGACGTTGTCGGGATTCACGAGCGCGTGTTCCGGCGACGCGTCGAAGAAGTACGACGGGTGCCGCACCACGTACTGGTCCAGCGGCGCGCTGCTCGCCACGAGGACAGCCGCCGACCGGCTCGCCCGACGTCCCGCGCGCCCGGCCCGCTGCCACGTGGACGCGATCGTGCCCGGGTAACCCGCGAGCACGGCCACGTCGAGCGCGCCGATATCGATGCCGAGTTCGAGCGCGTTGGTCGACACGACGCCGCGCACCGACCCTTCGCGCAGGCCCTTCTCGATCTCCCGGCGCCGGTTGGGCAGGTAACCGCCCCGGTACCCGCGAATCACGTCCGACGCGCCAGGCTCGCCTTCGTGAGCGTCCTTCAGGTACCGCGTCAGGATTTCGGTCGACAGCCGGCTCTGCGCGAACACGATCACCTGCAGCCCGCGGTTCAGGAACTCCAGCGCCACGGCCCTGGCCTGCGCGATGTACGACCGCCTGATGCCCAGCTGCCGGTTCACGATGGGCGGGTTGACGAACAGGACGTACTTCTCGCCGCGCGGCGCCCCGCTGCGGTCGACGAGTGAAAACGGCTGCTCCGCGAGGCTCTCGGCCAGGGACTGCGGGTTGGCGATCGTCGCCGACGAACAGATGAACGAGGGCGACGAGCCGTAGTGGGCGCAGATGCGCCGCAGCCGCCGCAGCACGTTGGCCAGGTGGCTGCCGAACACCCCGCGGTAGGCGTGCAGTTCGTCGATGACGATGTAGCGCAGGTTCTCGAAGAGCTTGGCCCAGCGCGGGTGATGCGGCAGCACGCCCGCGTGCAGCATGTCGGGATTGGTCAGGATGATGTGGGCCCGCCCGCGGATGGCCCTCCGCGCATCCTGCGGGGTGTCGCCGTCGTAGGTGAAGACCCCGACCTCGACGTCGGCCGCGCGTTGCACCTCCTGCGTGAGCCGGTCGAGTTCGGCCAGTTGATCCTGCGCGAGCGCCTTCGTCGGAAACAGGTACATCGCCCGCGCGGACGGGTCCCCGAGGATGGCGTTCATCACCGGCAGGTTGTAGCAGAGCGTCTTGCCGGACGCCGTGGGTGTCGTAATGACGACGTTCCGCCCGGCCAGGACGTGTTCGATGGCGTCGGCCTGGTGCGTGTAGAGCCGCTCGATGCCCCGGCTGGCCAGCGCCGCCAGGAGGCGGGGGTCGAGCCCCTCGGGGAAATCCGCGTACTGCGCCTCGGCCGCCGGCACGCAGCGCACCGCCGTGATGAGGCCGTCGGGCTGGTCGGGACGGTTCGACAGGACCTGGCCCGGCACCACCTCGCGCAGGGCGCGTTCGAGGGCGGCGTCACGCGGGTGCTCGGCACGGGTCCCGTCGGTCAGGAGCGGCATAGCCCGGATCGTACCTGTCGCCCGGGTACCGATCAAGAGGCGAAAGTCCGGACGCTTCGACCGGCGGCCCGTCAAGGCTCGGGGTACCCTGCCGATTACGTTTCAGGGAGATCCGCACCCGGCGGACGCCGGAGCAACGACCATGGCACGACGCACAAGCATTTCCACCCGGCTGATGGTCATCATGGTCGGGTTCGGCCTGGCCATGGGGCTCGTATTCCCCGTATTCACCCAGTTCATGCTCGGGCTCAACGGCGCCGCCGTCCTGACTCCCAGCTTCTTCGCCGCGTGCCTCGTGGCAGGCCTGCTCGTGGGGCTGTTCAACTACGCGGTCTTCAAGCACGTCATCTACGACTTCCTGGACACGATGAACGGCCGCCTGACCACGTTCCGCTCGCGGCTGAGCGCGGCGGCCCAGGGCACGGTCCGCGACTGCGAAGCCGACGACTGCTACATCCAGACGGACGTCAGCGACCCGATCGTGGGCAACATCGCCGAGTCGTTCAACAGCTTCATCACCACGATCCGCGGGCACTTCCAGGCGGAGGTCATCGCGACCGACTTCCTGGAACAGCTCAAGGCGGCGATGCAGCTGTCGGACGTCGCCGAGATCGTCATCAAGTCCTTCTCCGACTACTTCGGCGCGCAGGCCGGATGTATCCTCAGCTACGAGCGAGGCCAATTCAGCCTCGTCCGCAGCCTCCACGTGGCGGTGGACCCGGCCGTGCTCAACGGCGAGAGCCTCGAGCGCATCATGCTGGGCGGGTCGGTGTGGGTCGCCGAAGATCTCCCCGGCGACCACTTCAGGCTCGACGTCGTCATCGGCCAGTTCGTACCGAAGCACGTCGCCTTCATCCCGCTGCGGTACCAGGAACAGTACATCGGGCTCTGCGTGCTCATCGCGAACCGGCCGTTCACGCGCGACTTCACGCACATGGAGAGCCGGAACTTCGTCAATCATGCCACGCCGTTCCTCCACAACCGCACGCTCATCCGCCGGCTCGAACTGGTGGCGGCCATCGACGAACTCACGGGCATGCTGAACCGTCGCTACGGGATGAAGCGGCTGCACGAGGAGTTCGAACGATCGCGCCGGCACGCCGCGCCGCTGTCGGTCGCGATGGTGGACATCGACAATTTCAAGAAGCTGAACGACACCTTCGGTCACCAGTGCGGCGACTACGTCATCCGCGACCTGGCGAGGGCGATGGAAGACACGCTGCGGGTGTCGGACTTCTCGATGCGCTACGGAGGCGAGGAGTTCCTGATCGCACTGCCCGGGGCCTCGGTCAACGACGCCGTCAAGATTCTCGACCGGGTGCGGCGGGCCGTGGAGAGCCGCGTGCTGCCGTTCGGAGCCTACGAAATCCGGTACACCTTCAGCGCCGGGGTCTGCAGTTATCCCGCGCCGAACGTCGAACACCCTGAAGCCCTGATCGCGCGGGCCGACCGCGCTCTCTACGCGGCGAAACACGCGGGCAAGAACCGCGTGCTCGCGTCCGACCCGACCCACGTCGTGACCGACCACGACGCGGTCGCGCTTCCTGCACGGAACTAGTACGCCGCTGATCAGCGTTCTTCGTGGTGATGGTCTTCCGTCGGAAAGAGCCGGTGGATGAGCCGGATCGACGCGTAGAACAGGAACATGAACCCGAAGATGCCCGCGAGGCCGTAGAGGCTGACCCGGAGGGCGGCGTTGAAGGCGTCCATGGCTGCTGGCCTCCCTACAGGAACAGCGGGACGAGGGCCAGCAGGAGCCCGCCGGCCACCACCGAACCGATCTGCCCGCTGACATTGGAACTGACCGCTGACATCAGCAGGTAGTTCTGCGGATCTTCCTTCTGTCCCATCTGGTGCACGACCCGGGCCGACATCGGGAACGCGGAAATCCCGCACGCGCCGAGCATCGGGTTGATCCGCCGGTCCGCGGCCAGGAACAGGTTGATCACCTTGGCGAAGAGGACGCCGCCCACGGTGTCGAAAACGAACGCCACGAGACCGAGGCCGATGATCATCAGCGTGTCGAGCCGCACGAACCGGTCGGCGGTCATCGTCGAGGCGATGCTGATGCCGAGCAGGATCGTCACAAGGCTCGCCAGCTCGTTCTGCGCAGCCAGCGACAGCTTGTTGAGCACGCCGCACACGCGGATCAGGTTGCCGAACATCAGGAAGCCGATGAGGGCCGCGGCGCTCGGCGCCACGATCGAGGCAATCAGCGTCACGACGATCGGGAACAGGATCAGCGCCGTGCTCGAGACCGCGCCCTGCAGCGCGGGCATCCGAATCCGGCGCTCCCCGCTGGTCGTGAGCAGGCGGATGACCGGCGGCTGGATGATGGGCACCAGCGCCATGTAGGAGTACGCGGCGACCGAAATCGGGCCGAGCAGGTCCGGGGCGAACTTCCCCGCCACGACGATGGACGTCGGGCCGTCGGCCGCGCCGATGATCCCGATGGACGCGGCCTGCCGGAGGTCGAACCCCAGGAGCGTGGCGGCGGTCATGGTGAAGAAGATCCCGAACTGCGCCGCCGCCCCGAACAGCAGCAGGAACGGCCGTTTGAAGAGGGGCGAGAAGTCAACCATCGCGCCGATGGCGATGAAGATCAGCAGCGGGAACGCCTCGGTGGCAATGCCCTGGTTGAAAAACAGCGTCAGCGCGCCGTCGGGACCGGTCGCCGACGACAGCGGGATGTTCACGAGCAGGGTCCCGAATCCCATCGGCAGCAGCAGCGTCGGTTCGTATTCCTTCGCGATGGCCAGGTAGATCAGCCCGAGCCCGACCCCAATCATGATCACCTGCGCCCAGCTGATGGTCAGCAGCCCGGGCAGCAGGTCCTGAAACGTCATACCGCCTCCTCCAACCCCTCCTACTTCCAGTGTTGCTTGACGAACGACTCCACCTCCGGCAGCCCGCCCTGCAGGATCAGGTAGCCGTTGTGCGGCTCCCGCGGCGTGATTTCGTGGTTGATGGCCGTGGTCATCATCTGCCGGATCGTCGCCGGGTCGTCCGTCTGCCCGAGCACCCACGCCAGCTTCATGTACGCCGTTTCGGGCAACATGTTGTCGAGCGGAATGATGCCGAGATCGAGCAGGTCGCGCCCGGTGTCGTACACGTACATCTGCGCGAACCCCCAGAGCGTCTGCACGGTCATCACCACCGTCATCCCCTTCTGGATGGCGCGGCGGATGGCCGGGTAGATCGGCTTGTTGACGTGGCCCAGCCCCGTGCCCGCCATGACCAGCCCGCGGTACCCCATCGCCGACAGGCCGTCGATGATGTCCGGGTTGAAGTTCGGGTAGTAGTACTGAATCGTGACCTTCTCTTCGAACACCGGCGTGATGACGGGCGTACGGCTCCTGTCGCGCGGCAGGAAGTCCTTCGTGAGGTACGTGAAGTGACTGCCTCCGTCGTGCGGGTACCGGCTGACGGTGGCCATGGGCGTCGCGCCCACCGTCCGGAACGTGCTGCGATAACTCGAATGCATCTTGCGGCAGCGCGTGCCGCGGTGCAGCAGGTCGTAGTTGTCGGACGTCGGCCCGAACATGCAGACCATGACTTCGGCGATGTCGCATTCAGCCGCCGTCCGGACGGCGTTCATCAGGTTCAGCGCGGCGTCGGACGAAGGCCGGTCCGACGACCGCTGACTGCCCACGAGTACGAGAGGCACGGGCGAGCGCTGCACCATGAACGACAGGATCGCGCCGGTGTGCGACATGGTGTCGGTCCCATGTCCGATGACGATGCCGTCGGCGCCATTGGCGATCTCCTCGCCGATGGCAATCGCCAGCGCCTTGTACTGCACCGGCCCCATGTTCTCGCTGAAGACCCCGAACAGCTTCTTCGTCGTGAGGTTGGCGATGTCGGCCAGTTCGGGCACCGCGCCGTAGAGTTCGCCCGGCGTGAACGCGGGAATCACCGCGCCGGTGCGGTAGTCGAGGCGGCTCGCGATCGTGCCGCCCGTCCCGAGCAGGGTCACGTTCTTCTTCTTCGGATCGAACGGGAACGCCTTCTCGGGAATCTTGTAGACGGCCTTGCGGTACCCGATTTCCCTGGCCGCGGCGACCCGGTCGGCGGCCACGCCGACGTTGTAGCCGTTGAACAACTTCACGACGATGTGCAGGTCGTCGCACGTCTCGTTCCGAGGCAGGATGACGCCGGTAAACGCCGACCCCGCGTCGTTCGTGATCTCGACTTCGCTCCACACGCCCACCTGGAAACGGTCGAGGACGGCGGCCGCCGGTCCGCGGTATCCCTGGAGGCGATCCGTCCGCTCGCTGATGGGGATGCTCATCGCACGATCTCCTCGAGGTGGTCCTGCACGTACGCCGCGACGTCCTTCGCCGGCGCACGCCCTTTCAGCAACTCGACGGCGCGGCCGGTCAGGAACCGGATGCGGCGACCGCGCGAGTCGGCCTTGTCGCGGAAGTAGCCGTCGAGGGACAGGGCGCCGAGCCGGGGCGCCCATGCGTCTCGCGGAACGAGCGCGCACCCTTCCGCGGCCGCCGCCGCGTCGGCCGGCACACCATCGACCGCCATCCGCCGCGCCACGGCCGGGATGGCCTCCCGCGGGATCCGCCCGTCGGTGAAGAGATCGAACACCTGGGTCCACTCGTCCGCGCCGAGCGTCTCCATCGGCACACCCGCGCGCGTCAGGGCTTTCGCCCGCTGGCCGATGGTCGTGGCGACCAGCAGCCCGTCTGCGCCGGTCCGCTGGACGACCGCGTCCACGATCTCGGCCCCGCCGCGGCGGATGAGGAAGTGACCCGTTTCTTCGGGCACGCGCCAGTCCCCGTACTGCGCGAGACGCGCCCAGGGCGTCGGCTTCAACCCGGCCCTGATCGCGGCAACGCGGTCGTCGGTCACGCGCGTGGGCGGCGAGTCGGTATCGGGATACATGCGATCCGGCCCGGGCAGAATCCGCTCGAACGTGGTGTAGCCGCCCACGAGGGCCTGTCGTGTTTCTTTCGGTACCCCCTGGGTCGCGTCGGCGAACCGCAGCCGGATCTCGTCGGCCGCCGTGCGTACGTCGCCCTCCGGCCCGTACACCAGGAACACATCGTCCTGGGCGCCGACGCGGGCGCGTTTGCGGATCCGATCGAGGATCTGGTTGCGCCCCGTGAACTGCGGGAACTCGGCCCCGGAAAACACGATCGGCGGGTCGTCGAGGCACGCGATGACCCGGATCCGCCCGGCGAGTTCGTCGAGGAAGGTCGTATCGGGCTGCGTCGGATGCTGCGCGAGCCCGGCCACGCCCTGCACACGAACGGCGAACACCCTGCCCCCGGCCTGCAGCGCACGGCGAATGAACCCGACATCCACGCCGGTCCAGATGTCCGACACATCGAAGGGATCGACGCGGATGTCGCCCGGGGCGGTGAGGCCGCGGCGATGGAGTTCGTCACGGAGCTTGAGCAGGTTGTACTGCCGCCAGCCTTCGTTGTGGACCAGCTTCACGGCGTACGCGGCGCGAGGCACCCCTTTGATCTCCACGCGATTGCCGCCCCGCACCGAGACGTTCACGTCCTGCCGGCTGGCGCCGATGCCGGTACGGACGCGCCCCGTCGAACGCGCGGTCATGCCGCAGAGGAGGATCGCGTCGCGCACTTCGTCCGGAGTGCGCAGCTCGGGCCCCGTCACGGTTTCGGTGAGCGGCATCCCCAGCCGATCGGTGCGCCAGACGATCCGGTGCCCCTTGTCCGACACTTCGCGGCACGAGTCTTCTTCCACGCTCACGTGAGTCACGGTCAGACGCCGGCCCCGGAACGGCAGCCAGCCGTTCACGCCCACAATCGCCGTGCGCTGGAACCCGGTGGGGATCGATCCGTCGAGGTACTGTTTCCGCGCGACGTGCACCTCGTCGATGATGTCCATGTTCATCATCAGGCACAGCTCGATGGCCACATCGATGGCGTCCTGGTTGACCAGGAACGGCGGCGTGTCGTCCATCTCGTAGGTGCAGACGTTGAGGTGATTCAGGAGATAGATGATCTCCTTCTTCGTCTTGAACTCCATCAACGCCGTGCCGTCGTACTCGCCGAGCTCGGACAACGTCGGACGCATGTGACGCAGCACTTCGCCGTCGTGCTCCTCGGTGTAGAAGCCGGCCGGACAGCGGCAGAAAAGCTTGTGTGCCGTCAGGAGCTGCTGGTGAACTTCAAGACCGGAGATGAAACCGACTGCCTCGTAGTCCAGGGGTTGGATCATCGGCATCCTTCGCGGAGGGGGCGCGGTGGGGACATGGTACTACAAGGCTTCGGGCTTCGGGCTTCGGGCTTCGGGCTTCGGGCTTCGGGCTTCGGGCTTCGGGCTTGAGAATTGCACAACACGTTTCATGCCACGTGACCCATGGAAGCTCAACGTGTTTCGGCGATCCCACGAGCTCGTCAAGAGCATCTACCTTCTATCGTCGGGGTTCCCAGCCGACGAGCGGTTCGGGATTACGGCGCAGCTCAGGCGGGCCGCAGTGTCAGTCCCGGTGAACATCGTGGAAGGATGCAACCGGCGAAGCGCGAGAGAATACGCTCGCTTCCTGGACATCGCCGTTGGTTCAGCGGCCGAAGCCGCGTACACGCTGCGGCTGGCAGCAGAACTGGGGCTGGTGCCGCCCGCCATCGCCGAGTGTTGCAGAAGAGACGCGGAATCTGTGACCCGGGAGTTGCAGAAACTGCAACAGGCGGTCGCAGTGTTCGCGGTCAGGGACGCGTCCCCGCCGGACCGCTGCCCGAGGCCTGATGCCCGAAGCCCGTCCAGGGATCAGTCTAGTTCCCGGTCCATGACCTAGAACAGCGCCCTGGACTGGCATCCGTCGACGACGATGCTGGCGCCGGCGATCCAGCTGGCTCGGGGCGAGGCGAGGAACGCGACCACCTGGCCCACTTCGTCCGCCGTGCCGAAGCGGCCGAACGGGAGTTCGCGCTCGACGAACTCGGCGATGCCCTGCGGGTCGGCCTGCTGGCGTTTCCACCACGACCCGCCTTCGAACAGGATCGACCCCGGCGCGATGCTGTTGACGCGGATGTGGTCCTTCGCCAACTGCTGGGCGAGCGACTTGGCCAGGCTGATCTCCGCGGCTTTCACGGCGTTGTAGGTCATCCGGCCGCCGGATTCCCTGCCGTAGATCGACGCGATCATGATGATGACGCCGCCGCCGCGCACGCGCATGTACGGCACGGCCAGCCGCGTCGCGCGAATCGCCGGGTACAGCGTCTGGTCGAACGCCTCCTGCCAGTCTTCGTCGGAGGTCGTCACGATGTCGGCGCCACGGGCCAGGCCGATGTTGTTGACGAGGATGTCGAGGCCGCCGAACCGTTCGACGGTGCGATCGACGACCGTCGCGATCCCCTCAGGTGTCGAGAGGTCGGCCGCGACAGCCAGGACGCGGTCCGGCGTGCCGCCGTGGCCCGCGACCTCGCGAGCCGCGTCTTCCAGGCGCGTCTTGCCGCGGGCGCACACGGTCACGCGGCAGCCTTCGGCGGCGAGCGCCTTCGCGCTGGCGAGGCCGAGACCGCGGCTGGAACCGGTGATGAGGGCGACTTTGTCGTCGAGGAAGAGGTTCATAGGAATACCAGGCTTCGGGCTTCAGGCTTCGGGCTTCAGGCTTCGGGCTTC
>CAZJRM010000161.1:0-12941 GCA_964547975.1 uncultured Vicinamibacterales bacterium
CACGACCCCGGCCGCCCGGGCGGAGGCCGAAGTCCAGAAGCGCAATCGCCAGCGCGCGCAGGTCGCCCAGTTGCTGACGGTGCTTCGCGACATGCCCGAGGTCGAGGTGGCCAGCGCGGCGGCGATCACGCCCTACAGCGGCAACACCTGGAATTCCGACCTCGAAGTCGGCGGCCGCCGGTACCGCTACGGTTCCAGCGCCGGCACGGACGACTTCGCGCGTGCGTTCGGCTTGACCGTGCTCCGTGGCCGCTGGTTTACAAAAGAGGACGATGGCGCGGCGTGGGAGCCGGTGGTCGTCAACCAGCGACTCGCCCGCGAGATGTTCCCGGACAAGGACCCGGTCGGGCAGTTCCTGTCGGAGCAACGACCCGCCGATGCCGCAGGGCCGCGGATGCGTATCGTTGGCGTCCTCACCGACTTCCGCAAGGACGGCGAGTACGCGGCCCCCGAGAACTTCCTGTTCCGGCGGATTCGCCTCGATGGTGGCGAAGAACCCGTGGAGCCGGCGCGCGAACTCGTCATTCGCGTCCGTCCCGGCACGACGGCGGCGTTCGAGGAGCGGGCGGTCGCCCGCCTCCAGGCCGCCGCGCCCGACTGGACGTTCCAGGCCGAGGCGCTGGCGCTCTCGCGCGAGACGGCGCTCCGATTCTGGCTGGCACCGCTGACGGCCGCCGGCACGGTGTCCGTCTTTCTGCTGCTCATGGTCGCAATGGGGCTGACCGGCGTGCTCTGGCTGCACATCACCCAGCGCACGCGCGAAATCGGGCTGCGCCGCGCGAAGGGCGCGACCGTCATGAACATCCAGCACCAGCTCGTCGGCGAAGTACTGGTGCTCACGACGCTTGCCGTCGCCGTCGGCACGGCCATCGTCGTGCAGTTTCCGATTCTGGACGTCTTTGGCGTCGTGCGGCCCGGCGTCTACGCCATCAGTATCGCGCTCTCGCTCGTGCTGATCTTCGTCCTGACGGCGGCGTGCGCGTGGGTGCCGAGCCGGATGGCCGGCGCGATCGAACCGGCGGAAGCACTGAGATACGAGTAGGCGATGATCACGAGCTACCTGAAACTCGCCTGGAAGGTGCTGTGGCGGCGGAAGTTCTTCACCGCCATCAGCCTGTTCGGCATCAGCCTCACGCTGGTGGTCCTCATCGTCGCGACGGCGCTCCTCGATCACACGTTCGCGCCGATGCCGCCCGAAGTGCGGCAGGACCGCACGTTGCTCGTGGCGAATGTCGCGATGACGGGACCGGATTCGACGTGGTTCGATGCCGCCGGTTTCGAACTGCTCGACAAGTACGCACGCCGCCTGCCGAACGTCGAACGGATGGCGCTGGTCACGCACGCCGAGTCCGTGTACGCCTATCCGGGCAACCAGCGCGTCGAGTCGTCGCTGCGGCGGTCCGACGCGGAGTTCTTCCGGATCCTCGACTACACGTTCCTCGAAGGAGGCCCGTTCACGGACCAGGACGTGGCGAACGGCGTGCGCGTCGCCGTCATCAATGCGGCAACACGGGAGCGGTTCTTCGGCGATGCCCGAGCCGTCGGCCAGTGGATCGACGCGGACGGCCTGCAGTTCCGGGTCGTCGGTGTGATCCAGAACGTGTCCGACTCGAGGCCCCTGTCCAGCGGTGACATCTTCGTGCCGTTCACCACGGCCAAGAGCGATGCCTACCGAACCCAGTTGCTCGGCAGCTTCATCGGCGTGCTGCTCGCGAAGAGCCCCGATGACTTTCCCGGCATCAAAGCTGAACTCGCGTCCCGGGTCAGCAGGATCCCGCTTCCGGACAAGGACTACACCCGCCTGTTCGCGCCGGCGCTGACGCCACTCGAAGCCGTGGCCCAGAACGAGTTCGGCGGGCGCGACGAAGGCAAGGCGCACGCGGAGCGGCTCTGGGCGTTCATGGTCGGCGCGGCATTCCTGTTCCTGCTGCTGCCGACGGTCAACCTCGTCAACCTGAACGTCAGCCGCATCATGGAGCGGGCCTCGGAAATCGGCGTTCGCAAGGCATTCGGCGCACCGACCGGCACACTCGTTCTGCAGTTCGTGGTCGAGAACGTGCTGCTCACGTGCGTGGGCGGTCTCCTGGGATTCGTGTTGTCGGGCCTCGTCCTGCGGGCGGTGACGTCAGCGCAGATCATCAAGCACGCGCATCTGGCCGTCAACGGGCGCGTGTTCCTCTACGGCCTCGCGCTGTCACTGGTCTTCGGACTGTTGTCCGGGGTCTATCCGGCGTGGCGCATGGCGCGGCTGAACCCCGTCGCGGCACTGAAGGGATCGACGCGATGATTCGGCATCTCCTGAAGCTGGTCTGGAACCGCCGTCGCTCGAACGCGCTCATCGCGTTCGAAGTGCTGCTGTCGTATCTCGTGCTGGTCGCGGTCGCCACAACGGTCATCTACCTGTGGAACAACTACCGGCAGCCTCTCGGCTTCGCGTACGACAACACGTGGTCTGTTCGCGTGTCGATTGCGGACGCGGGCAGCCCCGGGGGAACTCCGTCGCCGGACCAGACTCCGGCCGCGCTGCGCGCCCGCCTCAACACCCTCGTACGTCTGCTGCGGGACATGCCGGAAACGGCGGCCGCCGCCACGGTCGGTGACGCACCCTACGTGCACAGCGGCTGGTACGCGTCGCTTCACACCGGCGGGAAGGACCACCAGTTCGGAGCCAATCGCGCGGACGACGCGTTCGCGAGCACCGCCGGCCTGACCGTCACGCGCGGTCGGTGGTTCGACGAGTCGGACGAGGGCGATCAGTACGAACCGGTGGTGATCAACGAGCGGTTCGCGCGCATCCTGTTCGGTCGCGAGGATCCCGTCGGGAAGGTCATCAAGCCTGAACCGCAGAAGGACGGGCCGCCCCGGCCGACCGTCCACATCGTCGGCGTCATCCTCGATTACCGCAAGGACGGGGAGCTCTCCCTGCCGATGAACTGGATGTTCTATCGCGTGCACACCAACCGGGAGGCGACGCTCGGGCCGGGTGTACCGCGGTATATCGTCGTGCGCGCGCGACCGGGATCCACGGCGGCGTTCGAAGCCCGTTTCATGAAGCGCCTGAACCAGGCCGCGCCGGACTGGTCGTTCAGGGCGAAGCCACTCGTGCTCGCACGATCCGGGTTCCTGCGCGAAGGCCTCCCGCAATTCGGCGCACTGGGGCTCATCGCCGTGTTCCTGCTGGCCATGGTGACACTTGGGCTGACTGGTGTGCTCTGGCTGACCGTGACGCAACGAACACGCGAGATTGGCCTCCGCCGGGCGAAAGGCGCGACGGCCGTCAACATCCAACGCCAGGTGCTCGGCGAAATCCTGGCGCTGACCACCGCCGCCGTGGCCGTCGGCACGCTCATCGCGGTACAGCTCCCGGCGCTGGATGTCTTCGGGAATGTCGAGTGGTCCGTGTATTTGGCCGGGATGTTCTGCGCGATTGCCTGCATCTTCGCGCTGACGGCGGCCTGCGCCTGGGTCCCCAGCCGCCTGGCGAGCTCGATCGACCCGGCGGAAGCGCTGCGATACGAGTAGGAACTGGGCTTGGCGATTGGGGGTTGGGGGTTGGCTCTCCACCAATCCCCAATCCCGAATCCCCAATCCCGATCTAATGTATGCCTGTGATCCTCATCGTCGACGACGATCCGTCCGTGACCGCCTCGCTGGCGCTGCTGCTGCGACAGCATGGGTATGCTGCGGAAGCAGCGGCCGAGCCGGTTCAAGCCGCGGCGCGCGCGGTCGCGCCGGAGGTGTCGCTCGTCATCCAGGACATGAACTTCTCCCGCCAGACGACCGGCGAAGAAGGGCTGCAGCTGCTGGGGCAGATCAAGGCCGCGCGGCCCGATCTGCCGGTCATCCTGCTGACGGCGTGGGGATCCATTTCGCTGGCCGTCGCGGGGATGAAGGCGGGCGCGGCGGATTTCGTCACGAAGCCGTGGACCAACGAGCAACTGCTCCAGAGCGTGCGTACTGCGCTCGGCCTGGCGGGCGCCCGCGAAAGCGCCGAACACGGCCCGGCGTTGTCGCGTGAGGAACTCGACTCGCGGTACGACTTCGGCGAGGTGATCGGCAACGACCCGCGATTGCTGCGCGTGCTGCAGATCGTCGGCCGCGTGTCGAGCACCGATGCGTCGGTCCTCGTGACGGGCGAGAGCGGAACGGGCAAAGAACTGGTCGCGGAGGCGATTCACCGCAACAGCCGCCGTCGCAACGGGCCGTTCGTGAAGGTCAACCTCGGCGGCATTTCGTCGACGTTGTTCGAGAGCGAGATGTTCGGTCACGTGCGCGGCGCGTTTACGGACGCCCGTGCCGACCGCAAGGGCCGCTTCGAGATGGCGGACGGCGGGTCCATCTTTCTTGACGAGATTGGCGAACTCGATCCCGGCTCGCAGGTAAAGCTGCTGCGGGTCCTGCAGGATCGAACCTACGAGGTGCTCGGGTCCAGCCAGACCCGGACCGTCGACGTGCGCGTCGTCTCGGCGACGAACCGCAGTCTTGCCGAGATGGTGCACCGCGGCACGTTCCGTGAGGACCTGCTCTACCGCATCAACCTCATCACGGTGCATCTGCCACCGTTGCGCGAGCGCGCCGACGACATCCCGGTGCTCGCGTCGCGATTCACGCAGGCGGTCGCGCACAGTTACGGCCCCGACGATCTGACCATCAGCCCGGCCGCGCTGCAGTGGCTCAAGCGGCAGGCGTGGCCGGGCAACGTCAGGCAGCTCCGCCAGTGGATTGAACGCGCGGCCCTCGTAGGCCGCCACTCCGTCATCGACGTCGCCGATGTCGAAGCGCTCGTCGACATGGAGCCGCGGGAATCGTCGCGCGAGGTGCTGCCGCCCGTCGGCGCCATGACGATGGACGAGATCGAGAAGGCGATGATTCTGAAGTCGCTGAAACACCACGGCGGCAACATCACGCGCGTGGCCGAGTCGCTGGGTCTGAGTCGCGCCGCGCTCTACCGCCGTTTCGAGAAGTACGGGATCTCCGCGTGAACCTGCGCCGCCGGTTCATCATCTACCTCGTCGTCGTGCACGCCATGCTGGGTGTGCTGGCCTGGTGGCTGCTCAAACAGAGCATCTGGTGGCTGGTCGGCGTCGAGGTGGTGTTCGTCGTGTCGCTCGGCGTGGGCCTCGCGATCCTCACGCGCCTCTCGAGCACGCTCGTGACCGTGCGCCAGAGCGCGCAGATGTTGCGTGAAGGAGAATTCACCACCCGGTTTCTCGAGGTGGGCCATCCCGACGTCGACACGATGATCCAGGTGTACAACCGGATGGTCGACAGCCTGCGCGAGGAACGTGTCCGCCTCCAGGAGCAGCAGTACTTCCTGGGCCAGTTGCTGGCGGCGTCGCCCGCCGGCGTGATCGTCCTCGAGCACGACGGGCGAATCGCGTCGCTCAATCCTGCCGCCGAACGGTTGCTGAGTGCGGCGATGGCCGATGTTGGCGGCACCCGGCTGGCTGACGTGCGTTCTCCGGTCGCCGCGGAACTCGCGAGACTCGAGCCCGGCGAGACCCGGGTGGTGGCGCTGCCGACCGGCCGTCGCCTGCGTGGGCAGTGCGCGACGTTCATCGAACGCGGTCACCCGCGAACGTTCTTCCTCGTCGAGGAACTGACCGAGGAACTGCGGCAGATCGAGAAGTCCGCGTACGAGAAGCTCATCCGGATGATGTCGCACGAGGTCAACAACTCGGTGGGCGCGACACGTTCGCTGCTGCAGTCGTCCATCGGCCTCGGCGAACAGTTGCCGCCGGCTCAGCGCGCGGATCAGACCGAGGCGCTCGGCATCGCGGCCGCCCGCCTCGATCGACTCAACGCGTTCATGCGGAGTCTGGCCGATGTGGTGCGGATGCCGATGCCGGTGAAGCACCAGTGCCAGGTCCTGACGCTGCTCGAAGGGTGTGTGCGCCTGGTTCAGGCGCAGACAGATCCGATGCTCGTGGCGTGGCAGTGGGAGGTGCAGGCCGATCCTGGCGTCATCGCGTTGGACGAAGCGCAGATGGAGCAGGCGCTCATCAACATCCTGAAGAACGCTGCCGAAGCGCTTCCCGCCACTGGCGGGCGGATTGTTGTCCGGACGGGCCGCGACGACAGCGGCGCGTTCATTGAAGTCGAGGACTCGGGTCCGGGGATTGCCGACGAAGCGCGGGCCCATCTGTTCTCGCCGTTCTTCACGACGAAGCAGAACGGCCAGGGCATCGGCCTGACGATGGTGCAGGACGTGCTGCGCCGGCACGGGTTCATGTTCTCGCTGGACGGGCCGGCCGGCGGCCCGACGCGCTTCCGCGTCGAGCTGCCGTGAGAAAGGGGGCCAGGCCCCCTTTTAGGTCAGACCACGCGTGCGTGAAAAGGGGGACAGGCCCCCTTTTAGGTCAGACCGCGCGTGCACTGAAAAGGGGGCCTGGCCCCCTTTTCAGCGAGCGGCGCGGGCGAGCAGGTCTTTCGGGGCGAGCACTTCGCCGCGGCGGACGACGTGCGCGATCTTCGCGAGATCGGCGACCGCCGCCAGCGGGTCTCCCGTCACGACGAAGAAGTCGGCGCCGTAACCCGGCGCCACGGCACCGAGTGCCCTGGTGGCCCCGAGCATCTCTGCGGCGTTCGTCGTGGCTGCCCGAATCGCGTCCGCAGGCGTCAGTCCCGCCTTCACCAGCGCGGCGAGTTCGCGATGGATGCCCGCGCCGGGCATCGGCACGCCTGAGACGTCGGATCCGGTCGCGGTCACGACCCTCCCTCCGGCCTTCACGATCGCAGCGAGAAACAGGGAGCGGGCTTTCCACGCCCGTTTCGCCGCCGCGACTTCGGCGTTCTTCGGATCCCGGGCCCGCGCCGCCAGCACATCGCGGTATCCGGCGGGCAACAACGTCGCGAACGGCTCCTGTCCGAGCGACTCGGGAAACGCCTGGTCGGCCAGCCCCGCCACCATGGGTGCGAGGACCACCCGGGTCGTAGCGAGGCGCCGCGCGAGGGCCGCCAGGTCACGCGGAGCCGGTGTCGTCCACGACGCATCCGCACCCGCTGCGCCGCCGTTGGGATTCGCGACGAGCGGCCACTGCAGCGTATCGATCGAATGCACGCGGGCGGCGACCAACTCGCTCATGGACGATGCGCCCGGCATCGCCGACACGCGGACGTTCGTGCCTCGCACCGCCGCAACAAGCGCGCGCACGGCGTCCGGCGGCAGGTGCTGGTAGGCCGCGACCCAGTCGACGCCGGATTCGATCTGGCGCTTCGTTTCCTGCGCGGCGACGTCGGCATTCCCGGCGTCGAACAGCCACAGGTCCGGCCGCGCGCCGAGGTCGATTCCGCGTCCGCCCGCGAACAGGCGCGGCCCCAGGGTCTCGCCCGTGTCGAGGCGCCGTTTCTGCGCCGCGCCCCACGCGCCGCGCAGGTTGAACGCGCGCTCGGCCGTCACGCCATACGCGAGCGACGTCAGACGGTAGTCGTCGGCTTCGAGTCCGCCGGCCGGCACGGCCGTCGCCCGCGCATCCACCAGGCCGGGCACGAGCGTGGCATCGGTGAGCGCCAGGCGCCCGGCGTTCGCCGGCAGCCCGCCCGGTTCGTTCGGCGTCACGGACACGATGCGGCCGTCCTTGACCAGGACGAACGCCGGCGCGAGGTAACGGCCGCCGGCGGCGTCGAGGATACGCGCGCCGCTCACCAGCAGCGGTGGCGGCGCCGCCGACTGCGCCGCCAGCGCCACGGCCAGGAGCGTGGACGCCACCATCGCCGAGACGAATCGGGTCATGCGATCAGTCTAGTCCACGTCGGAGCTGGCGTCCCTCGACTTCCCTCGGGACAGGTCAGCCAACCCGCGTCGCCGAGCAGGGCTGGCTCGTCCGGCTGAAGCCGGACGCCACGTGGTCCCCCACGGGTTATGATGAGTGTCCCTCGAGGTCGGTAGCATGCGCGAAGTCATCATCGCCCGCCACGGTTCACCGGATGTCCTGGAAGTCGCCGACCGCACGCCCGGCGAGCCCGGTCCAGGCGAGGTGCGGATTCGCGTGAAAGCCGCCGGCGTCAACTTCGCCGACGTGATGATGCGCCAGGGTTCGTATCACGATGCGCCGGCGCCGCCATTCGTCCCCGGCTTCGAGGTGTCCGGTTACATCGAAGCCATCGGTCCCGGGCCGACGCGCCACGAAGTTGGCCGTCACGTCATCGCGCTCACGCGCCTCGGCGGCTACGCCGACTCGGTCGTGGTGCCCGGCGATTTCGCGTTCAACGCGCCGCCGCGTCTCAGTCACAACGAAGCGGCGGCGATCCCGGTCAGCTACCTGACGGGCATCGTCGCGCTCTATCGGATGGCGGGGCTGAAGGCCGGCGAGAGCGTGCTGATCCACAACGCCGGCGGTGGCGTCGGCGTGGCCGCCATGCAACTGGCGCGACTCCGCCGCGCGACGGTGTTCGGCACGGCGTCGGCCAGCAAACACAACGCGCTCCGCAGCCTCGGCATCGACCACGTGCTCGGGGACGCGCCCGACCAGGTCGAAAAGGCTGTGATGGATGCGACGCACGGCCGCGGCGTGGATATCGTGCTGGATTCAGTGGGCGGCGAGAACCTCGCCCGCAGCCACAGACTGCTCGCGCCGCTCGGCCGGCTGATCGCGTACGGCGTGCACGACACGTCGCGCGGCGAACACCGCGGCGTGATTCGCACGCTGGCCGCGATCTGGAACGCCACGACGCACGCGCCGGCCCCGCTCGCGGCCCAGAACCGCGGCGTCTTCAGCCTCGATATGAATCAGCTGTGGACGGAACGGCGGTTCCTGCACGCGTCGATGGAAGCGCTCCTGACGGACGTCGCCGCGGGCCGGCTGAAGCCGGTCGTCGCGAAAGCGTTCCCGCTGGGCCGCGCGTGCGACGCGCACCGGTTCCTCGAGGATCGGGCGAACGTGGGGAAGGTGGTGCTTACGTGCTGACAGGCAGGGCTGAAGCCCTGCCCCACGCCAGTCATACCGCACCGCCGCGGCAGAGCTGACTTGCCCTGAGCGCAGTCGAAGGAAGCCCTGCCCCACGCCCGTCACACCGCACCGTCTACGCGGCCGGGCTGAAACCCGGCACACACCTGCCTACTTCCCGACGACGATCTCCGTCTGGAATTCGCGCGTGAAGGTGCCTACCGATTCGGCTGTCAGCAGCACCAGTTCCGCATCGGCCAGCCACGCGGCGTCGGGGGGCGTGGTCACATCCTGGAAACGGTCGGCGCGCGTACGTATCTGCATGGCGTATGTGGTGCGGTACGGCGTCACACGCGCTATCGCCATCGACCATGTCAGGCCCCGCCACATTCCGTCTGAGGCGAGCAGCCTGGCTTCGTTCCGCCTTGTGTTGCGAAGGGCGAAGAAGGTGTTCGCGACGAACCTCCACGACGACGCTTCCTGCAACCGCGACACCTTCACGACGAGTACATCAGTCATCCCGGGCCTGGCATCCACGATCTCGAGGGCAATCCCTCGGTCGGCCAGCACGGCGCCCGGTCGGGCGGGCACAGCGGCCGCGATCCTGTAGCGCATCGCATCGATCGTCGCCCTGACGGACAGGATGCCCTTCTCATCCAGCACCGTCCGTTCGTCGGTCTGGTCCAGCTCGAGCAGGGTCGTCCTGCTCGCCTGCGCGTTCCACGGGTGTGGCGACGCTGCCGGGAGCATGGCCGGGGCCAACGCGGCCTGCAGGCTCGATCGATAGGCGGAGGCCGCGGTCTGGCCGACGGCGTGATCCAGCAACATCCCCCACCGCGGCTCCCCACTCGCGAGGCTGCGCGTCGGCAACGTCAGGCGCGCGTCGAGTCGGCTCGTTTCGAGGAAGACGGCGGGTGGATTCCCTCGAGCGTCGAGCACGGCTTCGTACACGCCGAAGGCGAACTTCCGGTTCTTCGAGTAGTACTCCAGCGGACGGCGCCGCATCGTGCCCGGTTGCACGGTCAGTTCGACCGCCGTCGGGTTGATGAACGCGTAGTCGACCGGGGTCGGAGCTGGCGGAGTGACACGCGCACCGATACGCGCGCTGAACGCCGCCGCGAGCAACGCGAGTCCGACGAGGGCCGCTGAACGCCACTCCTTCAGGGTCAGGAACTGGTGGACGACCGCGAGGCCGCCGATGACACCCAGGACACCAAGGTAGATGGCGGGCCGAGGCACGGTACTGGCGCCACCGACGAAGGGCCACGCGGTCATCAGGGCCGGGAACACGATGCCGTTGATGACCGTCACAAGTGTGACACCCGCCACACCCGCGACGGCCAGGTGCGTCAGCGATGCCGTAACCATCGCCGCCATCGCGGTCAGCAGCACGACCGTGGCCTGCTCCAGGGCCACGATGCCGGCGATCGCGGTGGCGTCAACGACCCACAGCCCTGTTCTCCACCAGGCGATACCGAGCATGGCGCCGGGCACCACGACGAGGAGGACGACGAGCGTTCCGATCTTCGACGACAGCAACTGCCCTCGTCCAATCGGCCGCGTTCGCCAGAAGGCCGCCGACCCGACCAGGGGATCGCGATGGACGACCAGCGCCGTCAGCAGCATCGTGAGGATCAGCCGGATGACCGGCATCAGTGGCACCGAGTTGAGCCACCGGCCGGGTTCGAGCGCCGTCGCAATCAGCATCCACTCGGTCACCAGCGCCACGAGGAAGAGCCCGTACGCGGCCCGTGTCGCACGTGCATCGT
Organism: uncultured Vicinamibacterales bacterium; assembly: GCA_964547975.1. GTDB lineage: Bacteria > Acidobacteriota > Vicinamibacteria > Vicinamibacterales > JAKQTR01 > CAYJPV01. The sequence continues at coordinate 10,655 of CAZJRM010000161.1, forward strand.
GGCGGGCCAGGTGCAGCACGATCATCGGCGGACCTCCGACACGGGCTCTGTGGCCACCGTGGCCCGTGGAAATCCCTGGAGCGTGAAGCGACCCGCGCGTGTCGTCCACTCCGCCTTGCCCACGATCGTCGTGTCGAGCCTGACGAGTTCGGAATCACCGAGCCACTCCTGGCTCGCCGCAACCGCACTCTCCGAATCAGCCGGGATGGCCGCGTCCAGCGCCAGGCGAGTCACGACAACTCCCCGCTGCACAATCACAGTCGAACGGTACATCTGCCACTGGCTCGGGCTGAGCAGCACGGCTTCGCTGCGCGGCGTGTGCCTGAGCACGTACGTGCCCCAGCCACCCCCATATCGATACACCCACGGCGTCCACTTCGTTTCGCTGGCGTACGCGGCCAGCCCTTCGCGCGTCCGTTCCGTGCGATCCAGCCTCAACACGCCGTGCGGGATTCGGACGGAACGCCCTGGGCGGGCCGGTTGCGCGGCCTGGTAGCCGACGGCTTCGCACAACAGGCGGACTTCGAGCGCACCCACATCGCGGACGAGCCGATCGTGCGTCGCCTTCGGAACCTGAAGGATGGCAGGCCGGTACGCCTGGGCGGTCATGCTCGGCAGTGTCAGGAGCGGCACCCCCAGCGCGACGGTCATTGCCGCATAGGGTTGGTCTCCGGCTTCGACGGGCTGGTCAAGTGACTCCAGAGCGACGCTTCCCCCGTGGAGGGTTGAGTCAACGGACCCCCTCGAACCGAAGTCGAGCACGGCTGAACCGGCAATCGGCCGGAGCATCACGGACGCGCTGGTCGGCGCACCGCGAACGATCGCGCTCAGGGCGACAGACTCGACCCCGTTGTCGCGACCGGACCTCGATTGCCACGTCGTCAAGTCGACGACGCCGGGTTCGACCGCCGGCAGTCCAGCGACGCGCTCACCGGGGGGCGAGGCCTGCCCGCGCCACGGTCGAGCGAACAGCGTCCAGGAAGACAGCACCAGCACAAGCAGCAGCAGGACCCGGGAACGCGAGGCCTTGAGACTCAGGTGATGCTGCACGGTCATCAGCACCAGCATGGCAGTGCCCAGGAGGAAGAGGGCCGGCTCGAGGAACTCGCCATTCGTGACGGTCACCACGAACGGCTTGGGAGCGCCGATGACGATCGACAGGATCCTGCCCGCAATCGTGATGAGGGCGGTCGCCAGCATTCCGACCACGAACTGCGCCAGCGTGGCGGTCACGGACGCCAGGGCCCAGGACAGCCCGGCGATGAGGGCCTGTTCGAGCGCGACGGCCACGGCTCCGCCGGCTGCCGCGTCGCTCGGGAGTCCCATGCCCAGAAACGTCACGAGGAACCAGGCGAGTGGCAGACCGACGAAGGCGATACCAATGAACAGCGCTTTCGCCGCCAGGAGTCCGGCCCGTGGGATGGGCCTGGTGCGCCAGAACGCGACCGTCCCTACGAGGGGCTGACGATGAACGACCGCCGGGACGAGCACGACCGTCAACGCGAGCCGCAGGATGATGGCGACCGTGTCGAGCCCGGTCCCCGTCGTCATCCCTGCCACCGGCTCCGGCGGCCCGATCCACAGCACGGTGGACTGCAGCGCCAGCACCAGCACCCACACGATCAGCATCTTCGCGTCGGCGGTGAGATCGTGGCGGACGAGATGACGGACGAGTCTCATGTCCGCCTCGCTATTCGGTGACGCGGTAGACACGCGCCAGCGTGATGAAAATCTGACGCAGAGGCATCGGCGCCACCTGGATGTCGCGCGCGTCGGGCACGAGGCCGCGGACCTTCGCCTGCAGGTCCTCGTCTGCGAACGTGCTGTCCACGAAGCGCAGCACGGGACCCGCGGTCTGCGGCAGCAGCCAGGATGAAGGCGGCGTCGCAGGCACCGCGGCCGCGGACTCACAGGTCACCTCGACCTGCCTGAATCGCCCGAGCAGCGACGACACCGGTTCGGCCAGCTCGAGGCGGCCGTGGTTGATGATGCCAATCCAGTCGGCCAGGCGCTCGACTTCGTCGATGTCGTGGGACGACACGAAGACCGTCCACGGCCGGTCGCCCCCGGCGACTTCGAGAATGCCCTGCGAGAACTCCTCGCGCACGAGAGCGTCGAGGCCGGCGAAGGGCTCGTCCATGATGAGGAGTTCCGGCCGGTACGCGAGCGACACGAGCAACGCAGCCTTCATCCGCATCCCGCGCGAGCAGTCCTTCAGCCTTTTCGTGACGTCGAGGTCGAGCTGCTTCGCGAGCTCGCGCGCGTAGGCCGCGTCCCACGTCGGGTA
>CAZJRM010000162.1:0-5934 GCA_964547975.1 uncultured Vicinamibacterales bacterium
ACAATGCGCAGCGAGCCGCGGTCGTTCAATCCCCACGCCGGCCGCGACTTCGCCTCGACGACGACGGCGCTCCTGCTGCACGCGCGCCTCGTGCGGGTGAATCGCGCCACGCAGGCCATCGAGCCCGCGCTGGCCGAGTCGTTCACGTGCGCGGCCGACGCGCGGTCGTGCACGCTGAAACTGCGCCCGCAGGTGAAGTGGTCCGACGGGACGCCGTTCTCGGCCGCCGACGTGCTGTTCTCCTTCCAGGCGTTGTTCGACGAGAAGACCGGCAGCTGGATGGTCGACGACTTCATGCCCGGCGGGAAGCCCGTGACGGTGACGTCGCCCGATGCGCGGACGATCACGGTCACGTTTGCCGCGCCGTACGGGCCGGGCGCGCGCCTGCTCGACAAGCTGCCGATCCTGCCGAAACACAAGCTGGAGGCAGCCCTCCGGGCGGGCACGCTGCGGCAGCAGTGGAGCACGTCCACGCCCCCCGCCGACCTCGTGGGCCTCGGCCCGTTCGTCGTCTCGGAGTACAGGCCCGGCGAACGTCTCGTGTTCGCACGTAATCCGAACTACTGGAAGACAGACGCGGCGGGTGTCCAGTTGCCGTACCTCGACCGCCTGACGATCGAGATTGTCCCCGATCAGAACACCGAACTGCTGCGTCTGCAGTCGGGGCAGGCGGACATGACGCAGACCGAGATTCGCGCAGACGACTACGCCGTGTTGAAGCGGCAGGCGACGGCGGGGAAGATTACGCTGATGGACGCAGGCGTGGCGCTCGACGCCGACGCGTTCTGGTTCAACCTCAAGCCGTCGGCGAGGGCCAACGACCCGCGCCGCGCGTGGCTGCAGAGCGTCGAACTGCGGAAGGCCGTGTCGCACGCGGTTGACCGCCGCGCGTTTGCCGACGCGGTGTTCCTGGGCGCCGCCGAGCCGCAGTGGGGGCCGGTCACGCCGGCGAACAAGACCTGGTTCGCGCCCGCGGGCATCGTCGAGCGGCACGCGTTCGACCGCGCGAAGGCGAAGTCGCTGCTGGCGTCGGTGGGCTTGCGCGACACGAATGGCGACGGTCTCGTCGAAGACGCGTCGGGGCAGCCGGCGCGATTCACGCTGATCACGCAGAAGGGCAATACGGCGCTCGAGAAAGGCGCGGCCGTCCTGCGCGACGAACTGAAGGCCGTGGGCCTGACGATGGACGTGGTGCCGCTCGAGGTGGGGGCACTGGTCGAGCGGCTGCAGAAGGCGGACTACGACGCGATCTACTACCGGTTTCTGAACACCGATACGGATCCGTCTGGCGCGATGGACTTCTGGCTGAGTTCGGGCGGCGCGCACGTGTGGCACATGGACCAGGCGGCGCCGGCGACGCCGTGGGAGAAGGCCATCGACGCGGCGATGCAGCGCGTGGTGTCGACGAACGACCTGGCGGCGCGGCAGAAGGCGTTCAACGAGGCGCAGAAACTGTTCTCGGACCACGTGCCGATCGTGTACTTCGCGGTGGCGCGGCTGTACGTGGCGGTGAGCACGCGGGTGGTGGGCGCGGTGCCGGCGCCGCTGCGGCCGTCGCTGCTGTGGAACGCCGAGGCGCTGCGCGTGCGGTGATCAAAGGGGGCCTGGCCCCCTTTCCCACTTCATGGTCTCGTCCTCTCCGCCGGGAACGTCTCAGGCGCCAATGGTCGCGCAAAAGACGCGGGCGGACGCAAGGGAGGTGGATGCGTGTGCTAGGATTCCGCGTCTGCCCCCGGACTGCAGGTTCCGATGTTCCCGCTTCGTCGTTGCGCAGTGCCGGCTGCCTTCGCCGCGCTCTTCGCGATTGTCCTCACCGCTCGCGTCGACACCGCGAAGCCGGGCCAGCAGTGGCCGACCGCCCGCACGGGCATGGCCGGCCGCATCGACCTTGCGTCGCCAACCGCCACCGGCGAAGGTTCCACCGACAACTCCACGGCGGCCGAGCGTCTCTCTCGCGCGCGCCAGGACATGGTCGACGTGCGGGACGGCCGATCGTCGCAGTGGGCTGTCGTCGGCGACCAGTGGATCTCACTGGGGCCTTTCGGCTATTCGATGGGAACCAATGGGTTCTACAACGGCCTTCTGTCCGCGGTCGTTCCCTCTCCCGTGGACTCGAAGGCGATGTTCATCTTCCCCTACTACGGAGGAGTCCTGGGCACGAAGGACGGCGGGCAGTCGTGGACGTTGCTGTCGGACCGCCCCTTCTCCAAGTGGGTGCCAGACCCGGTTGACGCGAATGTCATCTTCGCTGCCGACCTTGTCCCCGAAGTGGTCGGCCGGGTGCTGCGATCCGACGATGGCGGCCGGACCTGGCGCGATATCTGGTCCAATCGCGACAACCGGGTCGTCGTCAGTCTGGTTGTCGATCCCGCGACGGCCGGGGGATTCAGGCAGCGCGTGCTCGCGGTCGCCGAGAAGGTCCTGTTCGAGTTCGACGGGAGCGGTGGGGCAGTCCGGACGAAGGCGCTGCCGTGCAACGCGTCCATCAGTTTCGTCGGCCCGGGCACGGACGAGATGATCGGTCGGTGCCCCTCGAGCGCGCAGATGCTACGTTCTACCGACCGTGGGCGCAGTTGGACCACGGTTCCGCTCCCGGCCTATCCCTGTGTGGACATCGTTCCCGCGCCCAGCAATCCGTCGCGACGGTATTTCCTCGGCGGCGACAGCGCCTACAGCATCTACTGCCGTGTGTACTCGAGCGACGACGCCGGGGCAACCTGGAGCGCCGGTTACACGTTGTTCGGGAGTCCCCCGCGGGCGTTGGTCGTGAGCCCGAGCGACCCGATGACGGTGTACATGGACATTGGTGGCGTGTCGAAGGACGGCGGGCGGACGTGGGACATCATCTTCGGTGCCGCCGGCGGCATTCGGAACATGGCGTTCGACCGCGAGGGACGACTGCTCGGGGCAGGTTGGTCCGGGCTCTTCCGTCTCGACGGGAACTCGTGGGTGGATATCAACCGCGGATTCAGCGCCATGATGTTCGATGCCGTCGCGCTCGATCCCGACAAGCCTTCGACGGTCTACGCCGTCGATCCGACAGGAGGCCTGTTCTCGTTCACTGGGGCCGCAGGATGGCGCCAGCGTCTGACCAGGCTCGGCGGCTATGCATTCGACTGGAAGTCCCGGCAGGTGTTCCAGTTTCCGCTGCAGTCCGCCACGACGCCCGGTGCCGTCTCGGGCATACGGTGCCCGCTCACTCCGGTGGGCGGCGGCTGGCCCCAGGAATGCCCGGCGTGGCAGTTCCCCTGGCAGCAGGAGTCGACGCTTCCGGTCGTCGTCTCAGACCCGTCCGACGGCTCGCTGTTGCTCCTGACGACGCGGGTCTACCGGTCTCGTGACAACGGCGCCACGTGGACGCCTGTCAGCCCGGTGCTCCAGACGGACAAGGCGCGGGAAGTCGCCGAGTTCACGTACGTCCGTCAGCCGATCTGGGGCCTGACGGCGCTGGGGATCAGCGAATCGTCGCCGACGGTGATGTATGCGGGCGGCCCGTACGGCGACGTGTGGTCCACGACGGACGGTGCCACCTGGGCGCGCAATTCGTCGCTGCCTCTCGCGATCGTCAGCGCCATCGCCGTGCATCCCCGCGATCCTCGCGTGGCCTACGTGACGCAGAAAGACTCGCCCGCGTGGATCCAGGACGAAACACGCCGACGGGGCCGCGTGTTCCGAACCACCGACGGCGGGAAGTCGTGGCAGAACATGACGGGCAACCTCCCCGACATCGACATGTACGACGTGGTGATTGACCCGGACGCCGCGGCCGTGACGGTCTACGTGGCCAGCGACGTCGGCGTCTTCCGGGCCACCGACGGCGACACGAACTGGCAGGTGTTCGGCCGCGGCCTCCCGACCGTGCCCGTGCGGGACTTGTCCTACAGCGCGCGCACCGATCAACTCGCCGCGGCGACACGCGGCCGGGGGGTCTACATCGTGTCGAGCAGGTACGGACGATGAACCCGCGAGTCCTGGGCGTGCTCGCCGCGATCGTGGTCGTGATCTCGATTGGCTGCGCAGGCGAAGCGCCCTTGGCGCCGACGCCGAGCGTCCCGAAGCCCGTCGTGCCCGTCGTTCCGGCTGCCGATCTTTCGGGCGCGTGGAGCGGCACGTGGACGTCGCGGTACACCGCCGGCTTCTCCGCCACACAACGGGTGACCGTTACGCTGACGACGTCCGCGTCCCAGACCACCGGCACGATCTCGTCGTCCGAGTCGGCGGACAAAGCCGAGGTGACGCTGACGGCCACGGGTTTCGAGGTCCGCGGCAAGGCGACGCTGCGCAGCGATGCCTGTACCGCCGTGACCGCCGACATCACGGGTGCGCTGGCTGACGGTAGCCTGCGGCTGTCGATGGCGGGCGTCACGGGCGGTTCGCCCTGCAGTTGGGCGCCCGTTCAGGAGTTCGACCTGCGCAAGTAAGGTTGGCCGAGACTCTGTCCGTGGTCGACGCCGTCGCGAGCGCATCCGGTGACAGGCTCTTCCTGTCGCTGACAGCCAGCGACCCGACCTACCCCAATTGCGTCCTGGTGCTCGAACCAGAGGCTGGTTCGGTCGAACGTGTCCTCACCTGCCAGACGGCCTACGCGAAACTCGCCGTGTCCGACGATTGGCAGTTCCTGTACGTTGGTGCCGCAGGATACGTGCGGCGGATTCGCCTAGCCGACTGGCAGACGGACCTGGTGATCGGACTCGGCGTCGATGACGCGGGCCGCGCCATCACTCCTGATGACCTGCAGGTGATGCCGGGGGCGCCGACCACGATTGCCGTCGCCCGCTCGTTCATGTACTCGACCGTCTCGAACACGAGCACGCTGTTCGACGGCGCGGTCGCGAGGCCGATCTCGTTCACCACGCCCGGGTTCAGGACGCAGCTCGCATTCGACGGCACCGGTCGGCACCTGTTCGTGAGCGGCTCCCGGACGCCCTTGCGCCTCGACGTCCTGCCGTCCGGCGTGGTTCTCGACGCGCCCTCGGTACCGGGGCCGTCACTCTCCACGCCGCCAAATATCGCGTGGCACAACGGCCGACTCTACGTGGGGAAGTGGGTGTGGAACCCCGATACCCTGGCGGCCCTTGGTTCGTTCCCGGATCAGGAACCTCTTCAAGACGACGGACAACGGGGGCAGCTGGCAGGACATTAACGGCAACCTGCCCGACGTGCCGGTCAACACGATCGTGGTCGACGGCGACACCACGCCGTCGGTCCTCTACGTGGGAACGGACGTGGGCGTCTTCAGGGTGACGGATGGGGAGTCGGCCTGGCAGGTCTTCGGGCGCGGCCTTCCGCCGGTGAAGATCACGGACCTCGCCTGGAACCGAAACGTCCCCGACCACGCAGCCTTCAGAGCGGAGTCGTCGAACTCTCGTACGCCTCGCACTGCGTGACGAAGGCGCAGATCACGGGAACCGTATCCGCGAACCAATTGCGTTTTGCCACCGTATCAGTGCCGCCTGTGACCGATCGCCCCACGTGCGACTGGGCGCAGATCCAGGAGTTCGATCTGCACAAGTAGTCTCGTCCCCCGTCAGTGCACCGTGTACGGCTCGCTCAGGATGAAGGCCGCAATGGCCGCGTCGAACCGCTCGCCATCACCCGTCACCATCTGGTACGTCCCCTCCATCGTGCCCAGCGCCGTCGTCAGCGGGCAGCCCGACGTGTAGGTGTACGCCTCCCCGGGGCGCAGGACCGGTTGTTCACCCACGACACCCGGCCCGCGGACCTCTTCCACGTGGCCGTGGCCGTCCGTGATGATCCAGTGGCGCGAGACCAGTTGCACCGTCTCGGTGCCTTCGTTCGTGATGGTCACCGTGTAGAGGAAGAACCACTGGCCGGAGACCGGGTTCGAACGCTGCGGCGCGTACTCTGAGCGGACCTGGACGCGCACGCCCCGGGTGACAGCTTCGGATGTGGACATGGTCCCTCCATCATGCC
>CAZJRM010000162.1:6034-12841 GCA_964547975.1 uncultured Vicinamibacterales bacterium
CCCCCGGCCGCCTCGTGCCGCCGCGCGTCTTAAGGCTGGACCGTGCATTGTCGGAAAGAGAGGATCGAATGCGTCATCGGACCGCGCCACTTGCCGTCATCGCGCTCTGTATCATCTCGGCCACAGCTCAGGCCCAGGACGTCGTGACCGCCCAGGCGCCGCCCCGGGTCGAGGTCTTCGCGGGGATTGGTCCCGTCTTCGACGCCGATGGACACGAGTCGAGCGGGACGGATTCCCGCTGGGGTGTCCTTCTCGAAACGGGCCTGGCCGTGAATCTCAACCGGCGGACGAGCATCGTGCTCGACAACGTGTCGTTCGGCCGGAGCAACGACGCCTGGATCTACGGCTTCACCGTGGGTCCGCGTGTCCGGTTCGGCGGCGACCGCAGGCTGACCGGATTCGCCCAGACCGTGGTCGGCCTGGTCCGTTGGAATCCCGATGGCTGGTCCTCCAGCACGGGAGTGGCGCTCTCCAATCGCTCGACCGCGCTGCAGGGGGCCGTGGCCGTCGGCCTCGACTACCGCATCTCCCGTCGCGTGACGTGGCGCATCGTGCAGGTGGAACAGCGCCGGCGCTTCGGGGACGACGGGCGCAACACGACCACGACATCGACGGGCGTTGTCTTCGGCCTCGGCGGCCGCTGACGCGCCCCACGGCCTGTCCGCCGCGCCGACGAAAAGGGGGCCTGGCCCCCTTTTCTGTTCACAGTCACGGTGTGCAAGTAAGAAGACGGACTCGACCGAGGCGCACGACAGTCCGGCGAGGCGGGAAGTCTCGCCCACCGAGGGCATAAGGTCCCCGACTGACTGACTTCGCGCCAGCCATCGGCACCGGGCACCCTGTCTTCATCGGAGTTTGCGCCCTTCCGCACCCGCGCGGACTGGCCTCGGATTTGCTTTTTCCCGTCGTCCCCCATCGCGATCATCCACTGGTGAGTCCGAAGACCGCATCGTCGCTGGAGGACCCGCAATGACCCGTGCGATCACCGTCGTCGCCCTGCTCCTGTCGGTGTGCCTGGCCGGAGTCGCCCGCCCCGCACTGGCAGCCCCCATCCTCGACCAGTCCTTCGCCCCGGCGTCCACGAACTTCTGGGCCGTCTTCGGCGAGCTGAGCCGTGCCCAGACGTTCACCGTCGGCCTCGCCGGCCGCCTCTCCTCGGTCGAGGTCCTGCTCGACACGGCAGAAGGCCTCGGGTCCTACGACCGGGAGTTCCAGATCATCCCGACCAACGCCGGAGTCCCGATCTACGGCACCGCGCCGCTCGCGAGCTTCGTGATCTCGCTTCCCGCGAACACGGGCGACAGCGTGTTGGGGTTCTACGGGGCCGACCTGACGGCCTTCAACCTGATGGTGAACCCGGGTGACATCCTCGCGATCGTGGATGTCGGGGGAGTCGCGCCCGATGCAGGTCACTGGTGGGTCGGACGGTTCTACGACCTGCCCACGTACGACGCCGGCGCCTTCTACACGACCCGCTTCGTGGGAGGGATTCCCAACACCACCTACGGCCTCCTGGACGGGGCCCAGACACGGTACGACGCGGGCTTCCGGACGTGGATCGACCATCCCTCCCAGGACCCGCCGGCCGTTCCCGAGCCCGCGACGTTCGTCCTGTTCGGCGTCGGCCTCGCAGGCATCCGGATGGTGAGGAAGCGGTAACGGACCGATCGCCGTCGCCGGTCACCATCTGGTACGTCCCCTCCATCGTGCCCAGGGACGTCGTCAGCGGGCGGCCTGAGGTGTAGGCGTGATCGTCACCCGCCCTACCCGTCCAGCGCCTCCCGCAGCTTCGCGGCGAGATCCCGTGTCGTGAACGGCTTCTGGATGAAATGCACGCCAGGTTCGAGCACGCCGTGCTCTTCGATGGCGTTGGCCGTGTAGCCCGACATGAACACGTGTTTCAGGCCGGGGCGCTCGTGCGTCAGCCGGTCGACCAGGTCCCTCCCGGTCATCTCGGGCATCACGACGTCCGTCAGCAGCACGTCGATGCGGCCGTTGTAGGTCTCGGATCGCTCGATCGCGTCGCCGGGTGACACGGCCGACAGCACCGTGTACCCGAGCATCTTCAGCAGCATCGTCGTCAGGCGCAGGATCGAAGGCTCGTCCTCGACGATGAGTATCGTCTCGCCAGGCTTCGCCCTGGCCGGCTCGACGTCGGTATCCGGCACGACGCGCGCCGCGGTCGGCACGTCGTGCGCCGGCAGGTAGATGCGGAAGACGGTGCCAGTGCCAACCCCGCTCTCGACGTCGATGCACCCGCGATTCTGCGAGACGATGCCGTACACGGTGGCGAGACCCAGCCCCGTGCCCTTGCCGACGTCTTTCGTCGTGAAGAACGGCTCGAACAGGTTGTCGAGCGTCTCGCGATCCATGCCGCAGCCCGTGTCGCTCACGGTCAGCAACACGTAGTCGCCTTCCGCGAATCCGGGCCGCGCGTCGCAGAACGCCGCGTCCAGTTGGACGTTCTCCGTCTCCAACGTGATCCGGCCGACGCCCGTGATGGCGTCGCGCGCGTTGACGCACAGGTTCGTCAGCACCTGGTGGACCTGCGACGGGTCCATCAGCACGTGCCGCGGCGACGGGGCCGGCCGCCACGCCAGCACGATGTTCTCGCCGATGAGCCGCCGGAGCAGGCCCAGGCCGTTCTCGATGACCTCGTTGAGATCGAGCAGCTTCGGCGCGATGGCCTGCCGCCGCGCGAACGCCAGCAACTGCTGGGCGACGCCGGCCGATCGCCGGGCGGCCGCGTTGATCTCTTCCAGGTACTCGCGCAGGGGATCCTGCGGCGACACACGCCCGAGCGCCAGCCCGGTGTAGCCCAGGATGACGCCGAGCATGTTGTTGAAGTCGTGCGCGACGCCGCCGGCCAGCCGCCCGACCGACTCCATCTTCCGCGCCTGCGCCAGCTGCGCTTCGAGCGCCTTCTGCTGGCGAATGTCCAGCGCCGTGGCGGCGAACGACTCGATCTCGCCCCGCTCGCCGCGAATCGCGCAGCCCGTCATCAGCGCCGGGAAGGTGGAGCCGTCCTTGTGCAGGCGCCACACTTCGACCGGGCCGAACGCCCCGGTGGTCCGCATCTGCGTGACGAGGCCCCGCGCGACATCGAGGCGATCCGGGGGATGCAGCATCACGAACGGCTGGCCCACGAGTTCGTCGACCACGTAGCCGTGGTCGGCCGCGAACCGGTCGTTGATATACAGGATATGCCCGTCGGGCTCGAGCATCGCCGCGCCGAAGTTTGCCGTGTCGAACATCGCCTTGAACCGGCGCAGCACGGTGTCCGTCCGCTTCCGCTCGGTGATGTCCTGCACCATGCCGATCGCGCGCACGATGGCACCCGACGCATCGTGCTCGAAGGTGCATCGCTCCAGCACGTCCCTGACGTCACCGGTGAGCGGCTGCACCAGCCGGTGCTCGACCTCGTACCAGTCGCGGTGCTCGGCCATCGCCGATTCGTACGCCTGGCGCACGGTATTGCGATCGTCCGGATGGACGAGGTCCATGAACGTCCCGTAGTTCGGGTCGAAGCGGGCGGCGTCCACGCCGCAGATCCGGATCGTCTCGTCCGACCACGTCAGGCGTCCCGACGGCAGTTCCATCTGCCAGCTGCCAACGTGCGCGATTCGCTCGGCAGCTGCCAGCAGGCGCTCGCTCTTGCCGAGCTCGGCCATGGCCGCCCGCTGCCGTTCGCGTTGCTTGAACGAGTCGATGATCGAGGCGCACGCGTTGAGATACGGCGCGAGAAACTGCGCCTGCTCCTCGTCGTAGCCGCCGGGCCGGTTGGCGACGCCCGCCACCCCCACGATCCGGTCACCGGACCGGATGGGCAGCCCCATGAACGCGCGGATCCGGGGATGGCCCTCCGGCAGTCCGCCCGCACGCGGATCGTGCATCGCGTCGTTCGTGATGATCGCCGCCTGGTCCACGACGGGCCGGCCCGAGAGATTCCCCAGGTTGCGGAATTCGAGGCTGCGCGCGCGAAGTTGTTCGTAGAGTGCCTGCGACTCGGCGTTCCACGCGATATTCGACAACGACAGGCTGACCTTGTAGGGCGTGCCGTCGTCGTCGAACCGCACCTCGTCGAGGAAGCCGAACTCGCTGTCGGTCAGGCGCACCAGCGTGTCGACCAGCGTGTCGAAGACCTCCTGCGTGTGCTCCTCGCGGATGTAGAGCGATTGCGCGATGCGCACGGAATCGAGCAGCGCCGTCGTCCGGCGCAAGTCGTCTTCGGCCCGCTTCCGCTCCGTGATGTCGATGTGCGTGCCGAAAATCTCGAGGGGCCGGCCCGCCTCGTCTCGCGACATGACGCGGCCCCGGCTGAGGAACCACCTCCAGTAGCCCTTGCGATGCCGCATCCGGAACTCGCATTCGAAGTCGGGTTCGTCGTCTCGCAGACAGGCGCCGAGTGCTGCGGCCGCGGCGGCATGGTCGTCGGGATGGACGAGCCGATGCCAGATCTCGAACCCGGTCCCCGCAAGTTCACCGCGCCCGTACCCGAGTTCGTCGAGCAGGGCGTCGTCGAGTTCGGCCGAGCCGCGCGGCACGTTCCACGACCACGTGCTGAGACGCGCGCCGCGGATGACGGCGGCGAGGCGATCGTACTCGCGACGAAGGTCGTCCTCGCGGGTGGCGCGGGACGGAGCGAAGGGCGAGGCGGACGGTGCGGGCACGTCGTCCATGGCCATGACGCCTCGAACGGTCGAGCGGGGGCAGGGCCGGGGGAGGCAAACGCCCCCTGGGGCGGGGGGCGGTGGTTGGAGCTAGCTTACAGCGTCCGTTCAGGAAAAGAACCACCGAAACTGAACCAGGTTCAGTCCCGGGGCTCAGCGGCGCCCGGCGCCGCCCACCCGCATCTGCAGCGTCACGCGCGTCTGCGTGAACACGTTCGACCAGATCCAGTCGCCGAGCGCCTCGACCGCCAGGCCGTCGTGCACCTCCCAGGTCCCCGCGAGAGCCGGATGGTGATAGACGATGCCGCGGTCGTCGATGCCGATCTTGTAGCTCGCCGAGACGTATCGCGCGAGGTCGTCGGCGAAGCGCGGACGCATGAACCAGCGCCTCCACTCGACGCCGGTGTCGACGCGCAGGAAGCCGTCTGGAGAAAAGTACCCCGGCGCCGTGCGATCGAACCGCTGCCACTCGCTCCATCCGACCAGCGCCACTTCGTCGCGCCCGCGGACGACTCGTCGGCGCAGGTACGCGCCGGCGATCCAGGCGGCGTTTCCGTCGCTGATGGCGCGCCGCGCGCCGGTCAGATCGAACGACGTGTCGAGGCCGCGCCACTGCGCGGCGCCGTTCCATGTGGTCGCGAACAGGCCCGCCGACACCGTCGCCGCGTTTTCGAGCCAGCGCGCACGGTTGCCGCCCGCGCTGATGGCCCAGGCGCCGTTCGGCTGCCACCGGATTGCCGCGTCGAAGATCCCGGCGGGACCCGTGGCGATATCGGACTGTCCCAAGGACGCCGACAGCCGCCACGTGGCCGTCGGCCGTACCACGACGCCGGCGCGCCACAGCGCGCCGCGCCAGCGCTGGCCGGCCGACACGAGATCGATGGCGCCCGCCGACACGGTGACGTCCGCGTGTTCTCCGGCCTCCGGGGTCCAGCGCGCGGCCATGCCGGCTTCGCCGACCTCGAGCAGGCGCCGGCCGCCGTATCCGTCGGACGCCTGCCAGGTCGCGAACGGCGTGGCCGACGGCGCGCGGGCCGCGTGGAATCGCGCCCGGGCGATGGCCGCCTCGCGGTGGACGGGCGTCCAGGTCGCCAGTTCGGCGAACGCGGCGGAGGCCTGCGACAGGGCGCCGCGCTGGGCTTCGACCTGCGCCAGTTCGAACGCGGCTTCGCGGTCGTCCGGTTCGAGCGCCAGCCAGTGCTGGTAGGCGCGGCGGGCCCGCGGCCAGTCGGCGGCCGCAAAGGCGTCCTTCGCCGCGAACTCCGCCTTGACGACGGCGTTGTCGGGATGGTCGGCGATGATGCCCGCGTAACGGGCGCGCATGCCCGCGACGTCCTGCGCCCACGCGGCCACGCGGGCCTGCTGGCGTCGGACCGGGAGGTCGTCGGGACGTCGGGCGAGATACCGATCGTAGGCCGCCAGCGACGCGGCCCACTGCCCGTCGTACGACAGGAGTTCCGCATGGAACTTCAGGGCGTCGAGGTGACCGGGCTCGGCCTCGAGGACGCGGACGACGTCGGCAATCGCGGCGGACCAGGCGCGCGTGGCGGCGTGGACGCGAGCGCGGCCGAATCGGAGGGCGGGGTCGGGGTCCGCGGCCAGCGCCCGGTCGAGCCATCTGAGCGTGTGTGTCGATACGATGTCGCCGGGTTCGAACGCGAGGTCGCCGATGCGCGTGGCGGCGTCGCCGAGCAGGCGGACGTCGCTGCCGAGCGCCGCGTCCATCGCGTCGAGCAATTCGTGCAGCGTGGCCGGCGACGACTCCGCCGCGCGAACGGCGGTGACCCAGGCGCCGATGCGCGACGGGGACGTGCGGAGCGCCGCGCGGGCGAGGGCGAGGGCTTCGGTTCGATCGCCCGAGACGAGTCGCGAGTGGGCCAGGGCGTCCTGCAGACCCGCGTCGCCCTCGAACCTGGCGAGGCCGGCGCGCAGCGTCTTCTCCCGGGACCGCGCGTCGGGTTCGAGGCGCGCGAGCGCGATGACGGTGTCGGCGGTTGCGTCGGGCGAGGCGGTGAGCGCGGCGAACGCGCGGCGGCCGGCATCGCGACCGTCGAGGTCGGCGACGAGCTGGGCGCGCAACGTCGCCGTCGGGAAGTCGGGAGGCTCGTACGCGCGCAGCAGCGCGAGCGCGGCGGCC
>CAZJRM010000163.1:0-12816 GCA_964547975.1 uncultured Vicinamibacterales bacterium
ACGACTTCGTGGCGGGGACGGCGGTGTTTAGGCTGGGGGCTAGAGGCTAGAGCCTGGAGCCTGGGGCCTGGAGCCGAGAGTCGGGAGCCGCGAGCCGGGAGCCGAGAGCCTAGATCCTGTCGAACGCCTGCTGCAGATCCGCGATCAGATCGTCGGGATGCTCGATGCCGACCGAGTACCGCACGAGTCCATCACTGATGCCGGCTTCTTCGCGGTGTTCGCGCGACATACCGGCATGCGTCATCGACGCCGGGTGTTCGATGAGCGTCTCGACTCCGCCGAGCGAGACCGCGAGCGTCGCGAGTGCCACGTGGTCCATGACGGTGCGGCCGGCGTCGAGCCCGCCCTTCAGTTCGAAGGCAATCATGGCCCCGAAGCCGGACATCTGCCGCTTCACCAGTTCGTGCTGCGGATGCGAAGGCAGGCCGACGTAGCGCACCCAGTTGACCTTCGGATGCGCCTCGAGCCATCGCGCGATGATCATCGCGTTGGCCTGGGCCCGTTCCATCCGGACGCTGAGCGTCTTGATACCCCGCAGCACCATGAACGCCTGGTGGGGATCCATGTTGCAGCCCATGGCGATCATCATGGCGCGAATGGCTTTCGCGTGCGCCTCGGTCCTGGCCACGACCACTCCGCCGACGATGTCGGCGTGACCGTTGAGGAACTTGGTGACCGAGTGAAGGACGACGTCGGCTCCGAGGTCGAGGGGTTTCTGCAGGTACGGGCTGGCGAAGGTATTGTCCACCACGAGCATGGCGCCGTGCGCGTGGGCGATGGCCGCGGCCTCCGCGATGTCGGTCACCTGCATCGTGGGGTTCGCCGGGCTCTCCACGTAGACCATGCGTGTCTCGGGGCGGAGCGCGGCACGGATGTTGTCGAGATTCGTGGTGTCGACCCACGTCGACGCGACCCCGAACCGGGTGAGGTGTTTCTCGAGCAGGACGCGGGACGGCCCGTAGACGGACGACGTGCCCACGACGTGCGCGCCCTGACCGAGGAAGCTCATGTAGACCGTCGAGACCGCGCCCATCCCCGAACTGGTGGCGACGCAGGCGCAGCCGTTCTCGAGTTCCGCGACGCACCGCTCGAGCGCGTTGATCGTAGGATTCCCGAGGCGGGTGTAGATGTACCCCTCCGCCGCACCGGCGAACCGGTCCGCGCCCGTCTTCGCCGAATCGAACGCGAAGGTCGACGTCTGGTAGATCGGGACCGTCGCGCTGCCGAACGGATCCTTGTAGTGACCGGCATGGATGAGCTTGCTGTCGAACCCGAGATGACTGGTGTCGTGAGACATGATGGCCTCGGAACGCGGGGTAGTGGGGCGCGACTGGCGCGCCGCGGGGCAACACCTAAGCTTATCCGGTCCGACACGGCCGGGGAAGGGAGTAACATGAGGCCGAGGCGCCCATGCCATTCCCGCTGCGGCCACGACTGCGATCCCGGTTCCGGCTCGCCCTGGCGGTCCTGGCCACCCTGGTGATGGGGGCGTCGGTCCTGTCGCGGGCTGCCGGACGACCGCAGTCGGTGCCGCACGCCGGTGACCGGGCCCCGGCGCATGCCGGGTCGTTCTACCCCGAGCAGCCGTCGACGCTGAAGGCGGCCATCGACGGGTTCCTCCGTGACGCGGTGCTCCAGCGGGTTCCCGACGCCCGCGTGCTCGTCGTCCCTCACGCGGGCATCGTGTACTCAGGGCAGATTGCCGCGGATGCGTTCGCGCAGACACGCGGGCAAGCCATCGACACCGTCGTGATCCTGGGCGCGAACCACACGGGACCGTTTGCGCGCGCGTCCGTCTACGACGGCGAGCGCTGGCAGACCCCGCTCGGCTCCGTGGCGGTTGACCGGGCGCTGGCCGAGACGATTGTCGATGCCGGGATCGGGGCGGTGTTCGATCGGGCGCGGCACGAGCGCGAACACTCGATCGAAGTCCAGGTCCCGTTCATTCAAGTGCTGCATCCGTCCGCCTCGATCGTGCCGATCGTGATCGGCGCGCCCGATCCCGCCATCTGCGAACGCCTCGGGCGATTGCTGGCGCGTCTCGCCCGCGAACGCCGGCTGCTCATCGTGGCCTCGTCCGACCTGTCGCATTACCCGCCTGCGGACGAGGCGCGCCGGCTCGACGCGCGCACGCTCGACGTGCTCGTGTCGGGTGCGGCTTCCACGCTGTTGCTGCGCAACGAACAGGACGTCCTGACCGCCGATGGTCCGCCGGTGCCGGGGTTGGTGACCAGAGCCTGCGGCCTCGGGCCGCTGCTGGTGGCAGCCGAAGCCGCCCGATCGCTCGGCGCGTCCCGGGGAGTCGTGCTGTCCTACGCCAATTCCGCCGACTCGGTCATCGGGGCGCCCGACAAAGCCGTCGGCTACGGTGCCGTGGCGTTCGCCCCCGGGCCGGGCGGGGCCGATACGACGGCACTCGCGGTGGTGCGCCCCGACGGGCAGACGCCGCTCGACACCGCCGACAAACGTACGCTGCTGCGAATCGCGCGCGAGACGCTGACGCGGCGTTTCACCAGCGACACCCTGCCGCTCGCGAGAGGCGGCAGCCCGCGCGTCTGGCGGGAGAGCGGTGCGTTCGTCACGCTGAAGACCAGGGGAAACGGCGCGCTTCGGGGCTGTGTCGGCCGCGTGGATGGCAGCGGCCCGCTCCTCAGGCTGGTCAGCGCGATGTCGCTGGCGGCGGCATTCGCGGACCAGCGGTTCAAGCCGTTGACGTCCCGCGAACTTCAGGCCGTCGAAATCGAGATCTCCGTGGTGACCGCTCCCCGTACCGTACGGGGGCCGGCTGACATCGTCGTCGGTCGTGATGGCGTGGTGCTGCAGGTCGGCGAGAAGAGCGCGGTCTTCCTGCCCTACGTCGCGGAAGAGCAGGGCTGGTCGCGCGAAGACATGCTGGATCACCTCGCGGAGAAAGCCGGTCTGCACCCCTCCGCGTGGCGCGACAAGCGGGCGAAACTCCTGACCTTCCAGGGCGACACGTTCAGCGAATCCGATGTCCGACGCCTATCTCCTGACGGTCGTGACGTGTCCTGACCCGTTGACGATGACGAACGTGTCGCCTTTGATGGCCAGGCCCGTCGGGCGATCGAGGCCGTCCACGGTCTTCGCGGAGACCACACGATGCGTGCCGAGGTCAATGCCGAGGATCGTGCTGTGCGCCGCGCTGAGCGCGTAGAGCACGCCGTCGGCCACTGCGGCCCCCGTGACGATGTACTCGTCGAGGGTCCGCCTGGCACCGAGCGCCAGACCGCGGTCCGCGGCGAGCGTGGGTACATACTCCTCCGAGAGCGTCATGTCCTTCCGATCGAAACGCGAGACGACCAGTCGCCGGTTCTTCGCGTTCGGGACGCTGACCGTGAGCAGGGAGTCGGTGGCCGGGTCGTACGTCGCGGACATCACATACATCAACCGAGCCCGCACGGTCGTGAGTCGCGAACGGCTCACGTGCTCGAACTGATCGAAGCCGTCCAGGAAGAACCGGAAGTTCGCGTCGGGGTCGACTGCGGCCGCGTCCTTCAGCACGACGTAACTCTTGTTGTCGCTGACCGCCACGACCGTGTGGGCATCGAGGAATGCCACGCCCGAGAATGTCCCCAGGTCGACCGAGAACCCCGGATCGACGGTCGTATGTTTCGCCACCGTCGTGAGCCCGCCGTCCGCCAGGTAGATGCCTTGCTGAGTCGTGAGCGCGAACCGATCGGCCGTCGCGTCGTACGCCAGGTCGGTGACCGTGCCGGTCAACGGCAGTGTCAGCGCCCGCCGGCCAGTCACGACAGCCGCGACGGCTCCCGAGACAGGGCCGGTGGCCGGCGCCGCATCCACGCCGTCGAGCGATGGCTTGCCGACGGCCCAACGCCCGCGCCACGAGACCGGCGCCTCGAGGTCCCACTCTTCGAGCGACCAGACCCAGTGCCTGGGATTGAACGAGAATCGGACCGGATCTCCCTGGCCCATGTAGGGGGGCGGCCCCGTGCTCGCGAACGCCTGGACGGCGTTGGCGGCGATGACGACCAGGAACGCGCCGGCCGTCAGCGAATCGATCATCCTGAACGGGGCGGGGGCGGCAGCCTCGTGGTCTTTGAGCCAGACGAGCAGTACTCCCATCGTGACGACACAGGCCCAGAAGATGAAGACCGACCACGTGTAGGTATGGGCGCCGAGGATCTCGAGGCTAAAGCCCTGGCCGATGTCCCGCGCGAGATGCAGGCTGGAGTGCCGGACGCCCATGTGGAGGCCCCAGGCGCCAATCAGCACCGCGAGACCGATGTAACGCGGCCTCGGACCGTACCGGAGGACGAACAGGCCCGTCAGCGCAACGAGCGCCATGCCGATGCGCTGTTCCCAGCACATGACGCAGGGCGAGTCTCCGTAGACGAACCCCAGGATGAACACGGCGATGCCCACGGGCACGACCGTGAGCGCGAGCACCGCGAGTCCGAGGACGGTGTACAGCGGATGACGCCTCATGGTGGTCCTCGTCTTCAGTAATTGACGCCGGGCAGCAGAGCGCCGCGGCTCGCGATGAGGAAACAGGCCACCATCAGCAGCGTGCAGGTGACGAGCAGGCCGAACGCCAGTCGCTCGCGCGCCGGCTTCCGCCAGACGAGGTACGCGGCCACGAACATCAAGATGAAGTTGAGGAATTCCATGGTGCCCGCCCTAATGAGTCTTCGGAAACGTCATCTCTCCGGCACGGATCTTCACCGACAGGACATTCTCACGAGGCGGAATAGGGCAATTGTAGTGGGGAGAATAGTTGCACAGCGGATTCGTGGCAAGGTTGAAGTCGATCACGTAGCCGGCGCCAGGCCCGTTGAATGTGAGCGTCAGGTACCGCCCGACGGAGTACGTCTCGACACCCGTGGTCGCGTCGCGGAACGGGATGAACAACTCATCGCCCGGTTTCGGCGAGGGCGACAGTGACAGGGCCGTCAGCCGGAGCGGCTCACCTCCAACCGAGAAACTCAGGCGGCCGACGCGGTAGTACTCACGCTGAAGCCCGCGGCTCGTCATGATCACCAGCGGCTTCGGATCGCCCAGGTGTTCGTAAGTGGCGCGCACCTGGAACGACGGGTCCGGGGTGAACCACTTCAGGCCCGCGAAACTGCGGCGGTCGCCCGACTCCGGATCGAAGAGCCGGACGTTTCCCTGTTTTCCGTACGACTCGATCAGGAAGCGGCCCAGCGCGATGACGTCGCTGTCCTTGAGGTGGACGGGGCCTCCGACGGCGCGCGGAGCCTGGAGGTCGACTCCCTCGGCGCCCCCCTTGCTGTACGCGATGGGCGCCGGGCCGGCGATCGGCGTGAGCGTGAAGGCTTTCCCGTCCCACGTGACGTCGACCGAGGCCGGCAGGCCCGCTGGCGGATCGAACTGCACCGTCGTGCCGTTGGCTCCGATACGGGCCGTCTGGCCGGCTTCGAAGTACCGCACGCCCACCGCGGTGAACGGAGAGAGTTTCGCCTGTGCGTACTCCGCGTCGATCTTCGCGTGCGCCGCCGCGATGCGCGCCTTGGCGTCGGCGGCGGACTGCGCGGGAAGGGCTACAGGAGTGAACAGGATGATGAGGCAGAAGCGGCACGCGGCCACGCAGACGGTCTTCATGCCGACATTGTGGCACGAGTCGTCAGCGTCGGCGCGGCCGTCTACATCACGCCGACGGGGTCGACGCCGACGTCCGCCGCGTCGACGATACCGTCGATGCCCACGAGCGGGCGGCCGTCTTCTTCGGTGTCGCGCCAGAGGCTCAGCGTCCGGTCTGCCCGGGAAGGCCGCCCGTCGGCGCCGATGAGCACCCGGACGGTCGGCAGCGCGGGATCTGGGCCGTCGCTGTCGAGCACCACGGCCACCTCGCCAGTCGTGAGCCGCACGAGGGTGGCCGGCGGATAGAGTCCCATCAGCGCCACGAACCGGCGCACCAAGTGTTTGTCGAAACGCCGGCCGTCATTGGCGGTCATGACCGCCAGGATCCGATCCCGGGGCGATGGCATCGAGTAGACCCGCTTGGACCGCATCGCATCGTACGTGTCCGCGATCGAACAGAGTGACGTGCCGAGGTTGATCGGCGTCCGGCGCAGTCCGGTCGGGTACCCCGTGCCATCGGGCCGCAGGTGGTGCTCGAAGGCGACGACGGCCGGCAGTTTCGGCATCTCGCGGGCCGCGCGGAGAATCGTGGCGCCGTCCGAGGTGTGACGCCGCATGACCGTGAACTCGTCGGGCGTGAGATCGCCGGGTTTGTTGAGGATCTCGAGCGGGGTTCGGACCTTGCCGATGTCGTGCAGAAGGGCCGACAGGCCCAGGACGCGGAGTTGGTGCCCCTCGATGCCGAGCGTCCGCGCCTGCGCCATCGTGAGGATCGCGACATTCACCATGTGCGTGAACGTGTACTCGTCGTGCTCCTTCATGCCGGTGAGGCCGATCATCATGCTGGCCGAACTGTCGACGGCACTCGCGAGGTGTTCCACCGTCTCGTGAGCGACGGGGACGTCCGGTGTGCCCTCGGTCCGCGCGCTTTCCCAGATCAGCCGGGCGGACTCGACCGAGCCGCTGTAGACCTGCCGGACGGTGACCTCTTTCGAGCCCCATCGCCCCGACGTGACGTCGACAGGAATCCGCCCGGCGCGCAGGTGGGGGAGGCGCAGGAAATCGAGTTCGACGGCGGTGGCGTCTCCCTCGGCTGGGATGGCGGCCGTGGGAGAGGGCTGGGCGACCGCGCGCACGAACGTGCTGACCTCGTCGATGGTGAGCCCGCGCTCGAGCAGCAGGCGGTTGATGCCCAGTGCCTGCATGTACTGAATGAGTTCGGTGCGGTACGCCGTGATCTCGATGAGCGGCGTGTCGTCGGCGATCACTTCGCCGCCGATGAATCCAATGAGGACGACCGGTTCGACCTCGTGCAGGTGGTGCACGGCCGTCAGCAGCGCCTTGACGTGTTCGCTGACACTGGGGTGCGAGGGCGAATAGAGGACCGCCGAGCGGAGCGCGCCGCTCAGCCGCTGGACCACCTCACCGTAACGCTTGAGCCGGTGTTCGACCTGGTTCATCGTTCGTCCGTCCTGCCGGCGTCACTGGCGCGTGGCGATGGGGGCACCAACGACGTCACACCGGCGAGCGCCCGCAATCCCGCCGCCGCCCAGGGGCCTCCGATGCGGCGCAGCCCGGCTGCCGCAGCCATCCGGTACCGCAGCGCGCGGTGCGGGGCGCGCCACGACGTCTGTGCGAAGACCTGCATCAGCGCCCGGGCGGCGTCGTCGGTCCCGGCGTCGGCCAGGGCGCTGATGACGGCCCCGAGCGCCCGCGGCGGGACTGTGGCCTGATCGAGGCCACGGACCAGGCGAGCCAGCAGGGGAACCGCGCGATCGCGCGCCATCGAAACGACACGGCCAATCAGGACCTCCTGGCCGTCGGCGGGCGCCCCGGCGATCCCCGCGGCGAGCGCGTCACGCGCGCGGTCGCTGCCGATGTCGGCCAGCGCGTCGAAGGCCGCGGCGCGTACGTCCGGGTCGGGATCCGCCAGGCTGGCTTCGAAGGTGGACGTGAGGTCGACGCCACACGCGGTCAGGCGAAGGAGCCGAATCGCGGCCAGCCGGAACGGCGCGGACTGCTTGTCGGTGGCCAGCAGGCGGCGGAGCGCGCGGCGCCCGGCATCGCCGCTGTCGGCCACGTGCCGTTGCAGACGTTCCCGCACGTCGGCGGTGAGGTCGCCGGACCAGGACCGGACGATCGCCGGGAGCAGCCCGGCGCCCAGCGCGTTCACGAGCCGCGTGACCGCCTCCGAGGGCGGCTCGGACGGGCTCATCACGTGGGCCAGCGCACGCTCCGTCCCGGGGGACGCGGCCAGCCGCGTCAGTGCGTCGGCGGCGGCCGATCGGCGCGGCGGGTGGTCGCTGTCGGCGGCAGCCATCTGGATGGCTTCGGCGACGGTCGCCGCGTCGGACCAGCGGTCTTCGGCGATGGCGTCGGCGACGTGGCCGCGGAGCAGTTCCATGACCGCCAGCACCCGCGTCGGTTCGTCTTCGAGCCGGGAGAGATCGAGGAGCAACTGGAGGTCGAGGGCGTCGACGGCCGGTTCGGCGATCGAGTCGCTCCAGGCGGCCACCCGTTCCGGCGGGTCGGATTCGCGCTGCGACGACGGCATCCGACGCGTCTTCGCGGCGTGCAACTCCCGGGCGTACTGTTCGGGGACGAATCGCGCGTCGAGGTATTCGTCGAGATTGCGCTCGAGTTCGTCCCACTGCTCGAGGACGCCGCCCGACTCGAACGCGACGCCCTGGGCGGCCACCACGATGCGACGCCGCCGGCCGGCATCCGGGGCGAGGGTCGTCATCACCTCGTTGAAACGCGGAGAGGAGGCGCCGTCAGCGGCCAGCACGTTGACCAGGAATCGCGACAGCGTCGTGTCCGACATCCGGTCGGTGAGCGCGACGACCAGGTCCAGGGTCCCGAGCGTGGCGGCCGCCGAGCCGCGCTGGTCGAGCAGTCCCGCCATGAGCGCGAGGCTCAGGTGTTCGCCAATCGTCGAAGCGCGCGTGAAGACCTCGTCGAACTCCTGGGGAGCCGTGGCCCAGGTCAGCTGGGCGGCCGCCCGCAGTTCGCGCAGGACCGCGGCGACAGCCTGTTCGTCGCCCGGAGCCGCCTCGATCGCGCGCCGCAGCGCCGCGCAGGGATCCTCCAGGAGCGAGGCTCCGACGCCGGCGGTCTCGAGATAGTGGCTGATGATACCGGCGAGTTCGTCGTAGTCTCCCCCGACCTGGCCGCGGAGCAATGCGCCGAAATCCACCTCGAGCAACGCCGGGCTCGGGTGCCGCAGACTCCGCCAGACCTTCTGGATGCCGCCGGCGGCACGCAGTTCTTCGGGCTTGCGGGCCAGCTGGAGGAACAAGGCGCGCCACGACTCGACCGTCGCCCGGCTGTCCAGGCTCAGGGCGCCGACCCCGTGGCGGTGGAGGATGCCTGCCAGTTCTCCGACGACGGTTTCGGAACTGTCGATCGGGGCGCCGCCCGCGAGGAAGGCACCGGGGAGGATGGTCAGGCAGAGTGGGCCGGCCGTCGAGGCGGCTTTGCAGGTGCTGACAACCTTGTCGAGGGCGACGACAACCGACTGGTGGGTCGAGGGATAGAAGCTGACCGCCCTCGCCGCGGTCCGGAAGGCCCGCGCGAAGTCCAGGACGCTCGCCTCGTTCAGCGGCGGACGCGCATCAGTTCCAGACACCATGACAGTCGATGACATCCTCAAGAATCGTGCCCGGCCGGTTCGACCGGCAACGTCAGCCACTGTGGCGGGAGGGCCATCAGAATTTATCGGATGCTGGCCGTAGGGGCGCCAGACTTGCCGGATACCCTGCACCAAAGGGCAAGCGCCGGGGAGGCCGTGAGGTAGAATTCGTGGCCATGCCTGCCGTGACCGCCCTCGTGATGACCATTCTCGCCGAAGATCTGCTGCCAATCTTCGTCGTTGCGGCCGTGGGCGTTGCGCTGGCCCGAATCTGGAAGGTCGAGGTCACGTCCCTGTCGCGGGTCACCTTCAACGCGCTCAGCCCCTGCCTGATCTTCCACGTCCTGGTCACGAATCCCGTGAGCGGCGCAGAAGCGGGCAGAATCGTGCTGTTCACCGCGGGCCTTGTCGCGGCGGTGGGCCTGTCGGCAAGGCTGGTCGCGATACCCTTCAAGCTGAACCGCCCGGACCTGGCGGCGTTTCTCATCGTGGTCATGTTCGCCAACGCCGGGAACTACGGCATGTCCGTCGTTCTGTTTGCTTTCGGACGGGACCACCTGGCGCGTGCGGCCCTCTACTTCGTGACGAGCGCGTTGCTGATGTTCACGGTCGGGGTGCTGGTGGCGTCGAGCGGCCGACAGGACCTGCGGCGAGCGGCGGCCGGGGTGTTTCGTGTGCCGGCCCTGTGGGGCGTCGTCGCGGCGATCCTGGTGCTGGCGACCGGGACCTCGATTCCGACGGGACTGATGCGGCCAATCGAACTCCTGGCCGGCGCGGCCATCCCGGGGATGCTGCTGGTGCTGGGCATGCAACTCGAGCGCGGGCGGTGGCCGGAACGGCCCGGACTGGTGGTCGCCGCCTCCTTGCTGACGCTGGTGGCCTCGCCGCTGTTCGGATTCGGGTTGGCGTGGGCACTGGGGCTGAGCGGGGCGGCGCGCGAGGCGGTCATCGTGCAGTCCGGGATGCCCAGCGCGGTGATTACGACCATTCTGGCGCTGGAGTACGACGTGGCCCCCGCGTTCGTGACGGCGACGGTCGTGGCAACGACGGCGCTGAGCCCGGTCACGGTGACGGCGGTGATTGCGGTTCTGAAGGGCCTCGGGTGACCCTGACCGCCGGTGGTGGCTTGGCCTGTTCACGGGGTGAACGGGCTAATATGGCGGTTGAATTGGCTGCCACTCACTTCCTGCGGTATAATCCGCTGTTACTGCCGTCCGGCTAGACGGCAGCTTCCGCACGACAAGTTACACGCGCGTGTTGCCCGGCGCACCAGTGGTGTGCCGAGGCCGGTGGCGGCGGTCGCGCCGGGAAGGCGGTTGTACCAATTCAGGAGGATTTGAATGGCGTCTCGCACACTCGCCGTGCTGCTGGGGATGGCATTGGCGGCGGCCCCCGCCCTTGCAGCCCAGGACCAGCCGTCGCAGAGTCAGCCCCCGGCGCAGGCCCAGAAGCCCCAGCCCCCGACCAAGACGCCTCCGCCCACGAAGCCCGTGGAGGAGGAGACGGTCAAGTACGAAGAGCAGGTGGTCGTCACCGCGTCGAAGGTCGAGCAGCAGCTCATCAACGCGCCGGCGACGGTCAGCGTCATCAACCAGCAGACGCTGGCCAGCCGGTCGGCGGCGGACTACGCGACGTTGTTCCGGACGGTGCCTGGCGTCAACGTCAGCCAGACGTCGGCGCGCGAAGTGAACATCACCAGCCGCGGCGCGACGGGCACGCTCTCGACCTCGCAGCTGGCCCTGATCGACGGCCGGAGCATGTACCTCGACTTCTTCGGGTTCATCGCGTGGGACTTCCTGCCGGTGAATTTCAACGAGGTGAAGCAGATCGAGATCATCCGGGGGCCGGCATCGGCGGTCTGGGGCGCCAACGCGATGAGCGGCGTCGTGAACATCATCACCAAGTCGCCGCGCGAACTGAATGGCACGAGCGTGGCGATGGGGTACGGCATGTTCGACCGGGAGGTCAAGGACAACGGTGCCGAGACCGGCGGGCTCTGGTACATCAACGGGTATCACGCCGGCGTCATCAACGACCGCTGGTCGTACAAGCTGTCGGGCGGCTTCTACGCGACCGACGCGTTCGCCCGGCCGCAGGGCTCCATCAACAACCCCGCCAGGACGATCATGACGTCGTACCCGCAGTTCGAGAACGCGGGCACGGAGCAGCCGAAGTTCGACGGCCGGCTGGACTACGATTTCGCCGACGGTCAGTCGCGGGTGACCGTGGCCGGAGGTTACGCCGGCACGACGGGCATCGTGCACACGGGCATTGGTCCGTTCCGGATGGAAGACGGATCGAAGCTGATGTACGGGAAGGCCGATTACACGCGGGGCGCGTTCAAGGCGAAGTTCTTCACGAACGTGCTCGACGGCGACGCGCCGGCGCTTCTGGCGGTCGGCCTCGACGGGAAGCCCATCAAGTTCTTCTTCAACACCAAGACCTTCGACCTCGACGTCTCGAATATCTCGACGATCGGGACCCGTCACGTGCTGAGCTACGGCGGTAACGTCCGGCACAACACGTTCGATCTGTCGATCGCGCCGGGCGGCGACACCCGCAACGAGCAGGGCGTGTACCTGCAGGACGAAATCTTCCTGAGCGAGAAGTTCCGCTGGCTCGTGGGCGCGCGGCTCGATCACTTCGACGTGCTCGACGACGTGGTGATCTCGCCGCGGACGACGTTCATGTTCAAGCCGGCGCCGGACCACACGTTCCGCGTGTCGTACAACGAGGCGTATCGGGCACCGTCGCTCATCAACAACTACCTCGACGTGACCGTCGTGAACCAGCTGAACCTGGGCGCGCTGAGCTCGGCGCTCGCGGGCCGGACGTTCAACTACCCGCTGGCCGCCACGGGCTACACCGACCTCACCGAACAGCGCCTGAAGGCGTACGAAGTCGGCTACTCGGGCGTCATCAACAATCGCGTGTCGGTCAGCCTGGCGTTCTACTACAACGACATGCGTGACGAGGTCTACTTCACGCAGGTCGGCTCCTACTCGTCGAAGAACGTGCCGGCGGGCTGGCCGCTGCCGCCGTCCATCCTCGACGCGCTCATCGCCCAGGGGGCGGGAGGGGCGCCCGGCCTCGGTCTGCCGTCAGACTACTCCTACCGGAACCTCGGGTGGGTGAAGACGAAGGGCCTGGAGGCCGGGTTCGACGCGGCCCTGTCGCGCCACTTCAACGCCTACGCGAACTACTCGTGGCAGAGCGACCCGTCGGCGAACACGAACATCGCGGCGTCCGAACTCAACAAGCCGCCGACGAACCGTTTCAACGCGGGGATCAACTTCTCCTCGCGGCGCGTGCTCGCCTCCGTCGACATCAACAGGCAGTCGGACGCCTACTGGCAGGACGTCCTCGATTCGTCCTACGCGGGCTGGACCGACGGGTTCACGCTGCTGAATGCGTCGATTGGTCTCAAGCTGCCGAGCAACAAGGCGGTGCTGCAGCTCAAGGGTAACAACCTGCTCAACCAGGAAGTGATGCAGCACGTCTTCGGCGACGTCATCAAGCGGTCCGTCGTCGCTGAACTGCGCGTGACCTTCTAGAGGCTAGAGGCTAGAGGCTAGAGGCTAGAGGCTAGGTACGGAGGATTTCGA
>CAZJRM010000164.1:0-577 GCA_964547975.1 uncultured Vicinamibacterales bacterium
GGCGGCAGGTTTCTCGATGCGCACCGTGATGGAATCGCCCTGGGTCGGCATAGTCTGCTCTCGGCTCTCGGCTCTCGGCTCTCGGCTCTCGGCTCTCGGCTTTCGGCTCTCGGCTTTCGGCTATTCCCTCTTCCCTCGCCTGTTCCCTATTCCCTTTCCCTCTCCCCTATCGCCTTATCCCTGTTCCCTGTCTACGCCCCGTCCCACGCCACAGCCGGCAGGCCCAGGCGCAAGCGCAGCGCCCGCGCCTCGCCGCGCGCGATGGCGCCGGCCCAGGCGTCCGGAGACAGACGCGCGCGGAACGGCTCCAAGTCAGCTTCGGCCTCGGCTAGCGCAGCCGCCACCAGTTCCGGTGCGGCCGCGGACCGGGCGGCGGCCAGCAGCTCGGCATCGATCCGTTCGAGTTCCGCACGCATCGCAGCCCGCGCCTCGCCCCTCGCCTTGCGGGAAGGCGCCAGCATCGCGTCGAGCTGGCGAATCGCCCTGTCGAGCGCCTCGCTCCAGGCGGGCGCGTTCGCCTGTTCCACGCGCAGGCCGGTCAGGCGGGCCATGGCTCGCTCGAGGTGCGTGTGCAGGG
>CAZJRM010000164.1:587-12802 GCA_964547975.1 uncultured Vicinamibacterales bacterium
CACCCGCGGCCGCGGAGTCGATTCGTCGGCCTCGGGCCCCTCGACGGGCGTCTCGGCGTCCGACGGCTCCGATCCGCCGCGGAGGCCGACCGCGCGGCGCCATTCGTCGAAGGCGTCCAGCACGTCGGCTTCGCAGAATTCGAGACGCATCGGCCGACGCCGGCCGCCGGTCGCGGCCCTGGCGGCCGCCCGATCGATGTGGCGATCGAGGCCCTGCAGCGCCACCTTGATGGGAATCCCGCTCGCATGCCAGCGCAGGGCCAGTTCGAAGGCCGGGCCGACAATCCGGACAAGGTGCCCGCCGTTGCGGCGGCACAGGTGCGCTTCGAGTTCGCGGCAGTACTGGTCGGGTTCCATGGTTCCCGTAGGGCGCGGACGACGATGCCCGCCGCGTCAGGCGCGCCGACGGCGCGCGCGGGGACGCGGCGTGTTGTTCCGCTCCCACAACAGCCGCAGGCCGTCGAGTGTCAGGTCGCGGTCGACGGCGTCGACCACGTGGGTCTCGGGCGCGATGACGTCGGCGAGACCACCGGTGGCCACGCAGTACGCCCGTCCGCCCAACTCGGTCCGGAGGCGGTGCACGAGGCCTTCGACCATACCGACATATCCGAAGAACAGGCCCGACTGCATCGACGTGACGGTCGTGCGTCCGATGACGTTCGGCGGCCGTCGGACGTCGATGCGCGGCAGCCTCGCCGCGCGCTGGAACAGCGCGTCCGCCGAAATCCCGATCCCCGGGCAGATCACGCCGCCGAGGTACTCGCCCTTCGCCGTGATGGCGTCGAACGTCGTCGCGGTCCCGAAATCCACCACGATCAACGGCTCCCGACGGCGCCGCCCGTACTTCTCGTAGGCGGCAATCCCGTTGACGATACGATCCGCGCCGACCTCGGCGGGGTTGTCGTAGAGGATGGGCATGCCCGTCGTCACGCCCGGCTCGAGGTTCAGCGGCTCCGCCCCGAGGTACCGCCGGCACATGTCCATCATGGGGCCCGTCAACTGCGGGACGACCGACGCCAGCACGACGCCGTCGATGTTCGACGGCTTGATGCGCGCGCGGTCCAGGAGGTCCGCCACCATCAGGCCCAGCTCGTCGGCCGTCCGGTCGCGGGCGGTCGCCAGGCGCCAGCTGCGCGCAATGCGTTTGCCCGAGAAGACGCCCAGCACGATGTTCGTATTCCCGATGTCGATCGCAAGCAACATGTCGGCTTCTCCCGCCGGATGCCCTCGAAGGCTCCTAGCGTTCCCCGAGCCAGACCACTTCACCGGCGAGCACCCGCTCGAGACCGCGATTCGCCTCGACGAGTAACGCCCCGTCGCGGTCGAGCCCGGCCGTCCGGCCGCGGCGCAAGCCGTCGGGCGCGTGCCATTCCACGAGGGCACCGGACGCTGACGGCGAAAGCCCGCTCCAGCGATCCAGCCAGCCGGCCACATCTTCCGGGCGCCGGATCGCCGCCCGGGCCTGCCCGAGGCGGACCAGGAACTCCGCGAGTACCGCGGCCCGGTCGACCGGCCGGCCGAGTTCCTGCTCGAGCGAACTCGCCCGTGCCGCGATCTCCGGCGGATACTCGACCGCGCGGACGTTGAGGCCAACCCCGACGATGATGTGCTCGATGACGCCGTCGCGAGCCGAGGCTTCAGCCAGGATCCCGGCCAGCTTCCGGCCGCGATGCACGAGGTCGTTGGGCCACTTGATCTCTGCGGGCAGCCCTGTCATCTCCCGCACCGCCTCGGCCAGCGCCACCCCCGCCAGCAGCGTGAGGCGCGATGGCAGGAGCGCGGGTGTGTCGGCCGCGGCGGGGTCCGCCCCTGGACGCCGGCGATCGGCCAGACCCAGCCGGATGACCACCGACACGTACAACCCGGCGCCCTGAGGCGAGAACCACGTCCGACCGAGGCGGCCGCGGCCGGCCGTCTGCGCGGCAGCGATGACGGTGGTCCCTTCCGCCGCGCCGGTGCGGGCCAGGAGCGCGGCCAGATCGTTCGTGGACCCGGCGCTCGGGTAGTAGAACACCGGCGCCCCCATCCGCTCGAGACGAGGCCGCGCGTGTTCCAGCGCGATCGCCAGATCTTCGGGCAACGGCTCGACGCGGCTCAGCTCAAGCGGGTTCGACGTCAAGGGTGATCTCTACCGGGGGTGATGCGCACGCCAGGGCACCCAGCGACACGTAACCCGCACCGGCCGCCGCCAGCGCCGCGATGTCGCCAGCCGTGAACCGCCCGGACACCTCGACACGAAGACGGCCCGCGACACGCTCGACGACGGCCCGGACCAGGTCCGCCGAACCGTTCGTGCACACCGCCACGACCGCTCCGGCCTCGGCGGCCTCGGCGGCCTCCCCGGCCGTTTCCACTTCCACCTGGACCGGGACATCGGGATGAGCGGCATGCGCGCGACGCACGGCCTCGCCGACACCGGCGACGAACCGGAGGTGACTGCGTTTGATGATGATGCCGTCGTCGAGCGAAAGCCGGCCGTTCTGTCCGCCGCCGGCACGCACGGCGTACTTCTCGATGGCCCGCAGCACGGGAAGGGTCTTGCGCGTATCGGTGATTTCGACGCGACCGTCGGCCGCGTCGACCAGCGAGCGCGTCGCCGTCGCGATACCCGACAGGTGGCACAGGAAGTTCAGGGCCGTGCGCTCGGCCGTCAGCAGCGGAGCCGCCAGCCCGTGGAGCGTTGCGATCATGGCGCCCGGTTCGCAGGAGTCGCCGTCGGACCTCGCGTGAGACACCTGCACCGCCGGATCGAGCTGGCGGAACGCCTCGACAGCCACATCCAGGCCGGCCACGACCAGCCCGCTGCGCGCCACGAGGCGTCCGACCGCCCGCGCGGACGGCTCGACCAACGCGCTGGTCGTCACGTCGCCCCAGCCGAGATCCTCGGCCAGTGCGCGGCGCACGAGTTCGCGGTAGACGCCCGGGTCGAGCGGCTCGAGGCTCACGCGCCCAGTTCCTTCAGCATCTCGGCCAGCCGCAGACGGCGTTCGGCGACGGTCGCCACTCGCGCCCGGGTGTCCTCGACGACATTGGCCGGCGCCCGTTCCACGAACCCCGGCGTTGCCAGTTTCCGTTCGAGGCTCTCCGCTTCCTTGACGAGCCCCGCCAGCTCCTTCTTGAGCTTCTCGGCCTCGGCGCCGCGATCGACGGCCCCGGCAAGCAGCACGTAGACGTGGGCGTGCTCGAGGACACGTTTGACGGTCTCGGGCCCTGCCGCGACGTCGGCGCGGAACTCCAGGCGCTCGAGCCCCGCCACCAGGCTCACGTAGGGCGCATTGGCCTCGAGCATCCGGCGGAACCCCGCGTCGGTCTCGTCGATGACCACGGCGATCTTCTTCGACGGCGCCACCCCGCGCTCGGCGCGGACCGTCCGGATGGTCGTCACGACCTCCTGGATGTACGCCACGTCGCGGTCCGCGTCCGCCGACGCCCATTCCGGCGTCGGCTTCGGGAACGGTGCCAGCGTCAGGGTCTCGCCGTCACCCTCCTTCCGCGGAAGCTTCTGCCAGATCTCCTCCGTGATGAACGGAATGATCGGATGCATGAGGCGCATCAGCCGGTCGTGAACTTCGATGAGCACACCCACGGCCGCGTCGCGTTCCGGCCCCGTCTTCTGCAGGTCGAGCTTCACGAACTCGATGTACCAGTCGGCGAACTCGTGCCAGAAGAAGTGGTACAGCCGGTCGGCGGCCACGTCGAAACGGTAGGACGTCAGCGCGTCGCTCACTTCGCTCGTCAGGCGGTTCACGCCGCTCAGGATCCAGCGGTGCACCGGGCCGAGCGTCTCCACCGGCGGCACCGGGGGCCGAGACGGCATGTCGCCGAGGTTCATCAGCAGGAACCGCGACGCGTTCCAGATCTTGTTGATGAACTGCCGGTAGCCCTGCATCCGGCCTTCGGCCAGTGGAATATCCATGCCGGGCGACGCCATCGCGGTCAACGTGAATCGGAGCGCGTCCGCGCCAATGTCGTCCATCACGGACAGGGGATCGACGACGTTCCCCTTCGACTTGCTCATCTTCTGACCGCGCTCGTCTCGCACGAGACCGGTGATGTAGACCGTGTGGAACGGCACGTCCCCGGCGAACTTGAGGCCCAGCATGATCATGCGGGCCACCCAGAAGAAGATGATGTCGAACCCCGTCAGCAGCAGCGTCGTCGGGTAGTACCGCGCCAGGTCGGACGTCTGGTCCGGCCAGCCCATGGTCGAGAAGGGCCAGAGGCCGGACGAGAACCACGTATCCAGGACGTCCGTATCCTGCCGCAGGGTACCGCCGCACGGGCACCCCGTGGGGTCGTCCTCCGACACGATCGTCTGCCCGCAGGCCTCGCAGTACCACGCCGGGATCCGGTGCCCCCACCACAGCTGGCGCGAAATGCACCAGTCGTGGATGTTGGTCATCCACTCGAAGTAGGTCTTCGTCCAGTTGTCGGGCAGGAAGACCACACGGCCGTCTTCCACCGCGCGGATTGCCTCGGCCGCCAGCGGCCCGATCCGGACGAACCACTGCGTCGACACGAGCGGTTCGACTACCGTGCCGCAGCGATCGCAATGACCGACCGCGTGTTTGTGTTCGGTGATCTTCTCGAGCAGGCCTTCGGCCTGCAACTGCTCGACCAGCGCCTTGCGCGCCTTGAACCGGTCCTGGCCGGCGTAGGGGCCGGCTTCCTTTGTCATCTTCCCGTCTTCGTCGATGACGGCGATACTCGGCAAGGAATGCCGCTTGCCCATCGCGAAGTCGTTCGGATCGTGTCCGGGCGTCACCTTCACCGCGCCCGTGCCGAACGCCGGGTCCACGAAACTGTCACCCACGATCGGCAGTTCGCGGCCGATGATCGGCAGCTTCACCCGGCTGCCCGCCAGGTGCCGGTACCGCTCGTCGTCAGGGTTCACGGCAATGGCCGTGTCGCCCAGCATCGTCTCCGGCCTCGTCGTCGCGACCATCACACCGGGGCCGCCGCCGACGCCGGGATAGCGGATGTAGTACAGCTTGCCGTCCGTCTCACGGTGCTGCACCTCGAGGTCGGACAAGGCGGTCCGGCAGCGCGGGCACCAGTTGACGATGTAGTTGTCGCGGTAGATCAGGCCTTCCTTGTACAGCGACACGAACTCGCGGCGCACCGCGCGCGACAGGCCCGGATCCAGCGTGAAGCGCTCACGCGACCAGTCCACCGACTCGCCGAGCTGACGCATCTGGCTCGTGATCGTCCCGTGGCACTGCTTCACCCACTCCCAGACGCGGGCTTCGAACGCCTCGCGCCCGAGCGCGTGGCGCGACAGGCCTTCGGCGGCGAGCATCTTCTCGACCACGTTCTGCGTCGCGATGCCGGCATGGTCGGTGCCCGGCAGCCACAACACGTCGTAGCCGAGCATCCGCTTCCAGCGGGCGAGGATGTCGGGCAGCGTGTGGTTGAGGGCGTGTCCGATGTGCAGCGAGCCCGTCACGTTGGGCGGCGGCAGCACCATGCTGAACACGGGCTTGCCAGAGTCGGGCCTGGCGGAAAAGGCGCCGATGGACTCCCAGAAGGAATACCAGCGGGCGTCTACGTCTTTGTGGTCGAAGGCTTTCGGCAGTTCGGACATGGCTTGATGCAGCCGGGAGTTCGCCGGGCGGCGGACGTGCCGCGGGCGTGATGACGCACGATCCCGATCGTCACACGAAGGGTACAGCGTACCCCGTCCGTGCGGACGGCTTCAAGCGTCAGGAGAGGGTTACCGGATGGCCGCCTTGATCCGGTCGATCTCTTCCCGGATCAGGCGTTCCGCCACGCGCGAGACGACGTCGGTGACGGTCTCGCGGACCACGCGGTCGGACATCTGCGCCAGCACGTCCTGCGTGATGCGCGCGATGACGGCCTCGTCGACCACCCCGACGGCGGGGGCGGCCGGTGGCGCCACCGGCTCCGCGACGACCGGAGCGGCCGGTGCGGACACGGGCGCCGGCACCCGTTCGGCGGCCAGCAGATCCGAGAATGTGTCGGCGAACGCAGGCGCGGCATCGATCTCCGGCGTCCCCGTCTCGCGCCCGGACGACAGCCAGGGCAAGGTCAGCGGAGCATCGGTCGTGGTCGCGGGCGACTGGGCGAGCGACCTGAACGCGTTGTCGAGGCGCTCGAAGTACTCCTCGGCCGGAGGGAGCGGTCCGGGTTCCGGCGCCGGCGCGGCCGGGACGGTCGGGAACTCAAGGGCGCCCAGCCCCGGGAATTCGGGAACGACCGGCGCCTCCGGCGCAGTCAGGTCGACGGTAATCGACGGGCGGCGATTGATGCGCACGGCCGCGTCGAATGCGGATTCGATGGCGAACGGATCGGCGGACTCGGACGGCGCCGCGAACTGTTCGAGCGCGGCCACCACGTCCACGTCTCCCGCCTGGCCAGGCAGGTCGAACGGCGCGTCCTGGTAGATCACCGGCGCCTCCGCCGGCACCTCGGCCGCGGGCGTTCGGAACGCGGGCTGCGCCACCCCGGCGAGCAGTTCTTTGACCCGGGTGATGACCATCTGCGGCTCGAACGGCTTGGCGAGCACGCCGTCGCACCCGACGGCCCGGGCGCGTTCCTCGTCGACCGGCTCGAAGGCGCCAGTCAACAGCAGGACGGGGATGTGGGCGAACCGCGGATCGTTCTTGATGAACGCCGCCACCTCGTAGCCGTCCTTCTCGGGCATCCCGACATCGGCGAGCACGATATCCGGAGGGTCGGCTTCGATCTTCTCGATGGCCTGGCGGCCGTCGCCGACCGCGGTCAGCGCGACGTCCTCGTCGGCGAACGTGAGTTCGATGACCCGCTGAATCGTCACGGAATCATCGGCCAGCAGCAGTTTGTGGGCCATGTTCTCCCAGTCGACCTCATCGGCGCCACGTTCGCCTCCCGCACGGCGCGGCAGCCGGACGCCGGGCGGACACAGGTTCGTATCGGCGCCTGGACCGGGCGGGATTAGGCGGCCCCCGCCTAGGCGGCTTCGCGCGACCGCGCGTGCTGGCGGATGAAGTCGACGATGTCCTGCATCGGCGTGCCGGGGCGGAAGACCCCCTTGACGCCGGCATCGTTCAACCGCGGCACGTCGGCATCCGGAATGATGCCGCCCGCCACGACCAGCACGTCGTCCAGACCCTTGTCCCGGAGGCGACGGGTCACCTCCGGGCAGATGTGGTTGTGGGCGCCCGACAGGATCGAGAGTCCGACGACATCGGCGTCTTCCTGCAGGGCGGCGCTGACGATCTGCTCGGGCGTCTGCCGAAGCCCCGTGTAAATCACTTCCATGCCGGCGTCACGCAACGCGCGGGCGATGACCTTCGCTCCGCGGTCGTGTCCATCAAGGCCCGGCTTCGCAATCACGACTCTGATCTTCGACATCACATGCTCCGTCACGGGGGCGGAAACCATCGGCTCGCGGCTCACGGCTCGGGGTTTTCGGCTTTCGGCTTTCGGCTCTCGGCGTCGCGCCCTTCCCTCTTCCCTATCGCCTATTCCCTCTTCCCTAGATAATAGGCGTTTCCTCGTATTCGCCCCACACTTCTCGCAACGCGTCGCACATTTCGCCGACGGTGGCGTACGCCCGGACCGCTTCGATGAGCGGCGGCATGGTGTTCTCGCGCCCGTCTGCCGCCCGTCTGAGCGCATCGAGCGAGGCGCGGACGCGGCCGTTGTCGCGACGCTGGCGAAGCTCGCGCAGGCGGGCGATCTGCCGGTCCGCCGCCGCTTCGTCGATGTAGAGCGTCGGGATTGGCGTCGGCTCCGCGACGGCGAACTCGTTGACGCCGACGATGACCCGTTCTCCCCGCTCGACGGACTGCTGGAACCGATACGCGCTTTCGGCAATCTCGCGCTGGGGGAAGCCCGCCTCGATCGCCTCGACCATCCCGCCCATCCGGTCGATCGAGTCGAAGTACTCGCGGGCACCGCGTTCCATGTCGAGCGTCAGTTGTTCGACGAAGTAGGACCCGCCGAACGCGTCGACCACGCCGGCCAGGCCGCTCTCGTGCGCGAGGATCTGCTGGGTCCGCAGCGCCAGCGTCGCCGCCTCGGCCGTCGGCAGCGCGAGCGCCTCGTCCAGCGAGTTCGTGTGCAACGACTGCGTGCCGCCCAGGACCGCTCCGAGCGCCTGCAGGGCCGTGCGGACGACGTTGTTGTAGGGTTGCTGGGCGGTCAGCGAGACGCCGGCGGTCTGCGTGTGGAACCGCAGCTTGAGCGATCGTTCGTCCCTGGCGCCGAACCGCTCGCGCATCACGCTCGCCCAGAGCGTTCTCGCGGCACGGTACTTGGCGATCTCCTCGAAGAAGTCGGAGTGGGCGTTGAAGAAAAACGAGATGCGAGGGACGAACTGATCGACGGCCAGGCCGGCATCGACGCCGTACTGCACGTATTCGATGCCGTCCCTCAGCGTGAAGGCCAGTTCCTGGAGCGCCGTCGCGCCGGCCTCGCGAATGTGGTAGCCGCTGACGGAAATGGTGTTCCACTTCGGCACGCGTTCGGCGCAGAAGGCGAAGATGTCGGTGATGAGCCGCATCGACGGCCGCGGCGGAAAGATGTACTCCTTCTGGGCGATGAACTCCTTCAGGATGTCGTTCTGAATCGTCCCGGAGATTCGCCGCCAGTCGGCGCCCTGCTGCTCGGCCACCACGAGGTACATCGCGAACAGCATCGGCGCCGGCGAGTTGATGGTCATCGACGTCGAGACGTCCGCCAGCGAGATCCCCTTGAACAGGGTCTCCATGTCGGCCAGCGACGCGATGCTGACGCCACACTTGCCCACCTCGCCGAGCGACAGGTCGTGATCCGGGTCGCGGCCCATCAGGGTCGGCAGGTCGAACGCCACGCTCAGTCCCGTCCCTCCAGCCGCCAGCAGGTGCTGATACCGCTCGTTGGTTTCTTCCGGCGTCCCGAACCCGGAGAACTGGCGCATCGTCCAGAGCTTGCCGCGGTAGCCGGTGGCGTGGATCCCGCGTGTATACGGGAAGTCGCCCGGGTCCGGGCATGGCTGACCGGACGGCGGTTCGTACGTACGCTCGATCGGGAGACCGGAGACCGTGGTGAAGGCGGACGCGCGTTCGCGGGGGGCTGCCATCGGGCAAGTGTACACCGGCGACCGTCCTCCCGGATGCCCCAGTGGACAAACCACTTACGTTCCCCCGTTCCCTCTTCCCTGTCGCCTATTCCCTCTTCCCTGCCTTGTTGACTTGCCCCTGACCCAACAGATAACCTGACTCGGATCCGTCGCGACGGGGGCCCGCCGGCCCGCCTCCTCCCCCACCCGACTGGATGGTGATTCCCGTGAGTGAACCCCTCTCCGGCGTCCCCAGCGGCCCTGCACTCCCCGGCCACGGCCCGACGTTTCGCGCCATGCTCGAGGAGTTCAATGCAGCCGCCCGCATCCTGGATCTCGACAGCGGGATCTGGAGCGTGCTGACGCACCCCAAGCGCCAGATGGTCGTCTCATGCCCGGTCCTGATGGATCACGGCGAGATCGAGGTGTTCACGGGATACCGCGTCCAGTACAACATCGCGCTCGGCCCGGCCAAGGGCGGTTTGCGTTACCACCCGGCGTCGACCCTCGACGAAGTCACCGCGCTGGCCGCGTGGATGACGTGGAAGTGCGCCGTGGCCCAGGTGCCGTTCGGAGGCGCGATGGGCAGCGTCGCCTGCGATCCGATGCGCCTGTCCGCCCGCGAGCTCGAGGCGGTCACGCGCCGCTACGTCGCCGAAGTCATCGATGCGATTGGCCCGGACCGCGACATCCCGGCGCCGGACGTCAACACCAACGAACAGACGATGGCGTGGGTGATGGATACCTACAGCATGCACGTCGGCGCGGCCTCGACGGCCGTGGTGACGGGCAAGCCCCTGGCGCTCGGCGGGTCGGAAGGCCGCCGCGAAGCCACGGGGCGCGGGGTCTCGCTCATCGCCCGTGACGCAGCCCGGCATCTCGGGTTCGACCTGAGAGGCGCGCGCGTGGCCATCCAGGGATTCGGCAACGTCGGGTCGGTCGCCGCCCTCCGGCTGCGTGAACTGGGCGCGAGAATCGTGGCAGTATCGGGCGCCAGGGGGGGCGTCTACAACGCGGCTGGCCTCGACGTCCCGGCCATGGTCGAGTACGCCCGCCAGGCGCGCAGCCTGGAAGGCTATCCCGGCGGCGACCCCGTCACGAACGACGAACTGCTCGGCCTGGACGTGGACATCCTCATCCCGGCCGCCATGGAAAACCAGATCACGGCGCAGACGGCGCCGCGCGTTCGCGCGCGGCTCGTCATCGAGGGCGCCAACGGACCGACGACCCCCGACGCGCATCGATCGCTCGTCGACCGCGGCGTGTTCGTCGTGCCCGACATCCTGGCGAACGCCGGAGGAGTCACCGCGTCGTACTTCGAGTGGGTCCAGGACCGGCACGGGTACTTCTGGTCCGAACAGGAAGTCAACGAACGCCTCGAACAGCGGATGACCGCCGCGTTCGAGACCGTACTGCGGACGGCGCAGCGGTACCGCGTCGACTGGCGCACGGCAGCCTATGTCGTGGCCATCGATCGGGTCGCCACCGTCACGCGGATGCGCGGGATGTATGCCTGAGGACGGCCGTGTCACGGACCGTCCGCGTCACTCAGGCCTGCGCCTGCGCGAGGCCGCCAACACTGCTCCCACAGCGCCGCGCCGCCGGGTGTCCGGACAGCGTCGGCAAGGAGGTGTCCGCGTCAATTCGCTCCGCACGTGTTTCATGACCGTGTGACCGTCATTCTTTTGCGTCAGTACATCCACAGCGGCGCCATTGGCGCCCAAGGAGAGCAACGTGTCCAAGCCTTTCAATCCGTTCGAAATGGCGCAGGCCCAGTTCGACAAGGTGGCCGATATCCTCGATCTCGACGGCGGCACCCGCGAGCTGCTGCGCTGGCCGCTGCGCGAGCATCAGTTCGCGATCCCGGTCCGCATGGACGATGGCAAGGTCAAGGTATTCCGGGGGTTCCGCGTCCAGCACAACGACGCGCGCGGCCCGAACAAGGGCGGCATCCGCTTCCATCCCCACGAGACGCTCGACACCGTCCGGGCCCTGGCGACCTGGATGACCTGGAAGTGCGCCGTGGTGGACATCCCGCTGGGCGGCGGCAAGGGCGGCGTCATCTGCGACCCGCACCACCTCAGCATGCGCGAGCAGGAAGGCATCTGCCGCGGCTGGACCCGCCAGATGGCGAAGAACGTCGGGTACCTCCAGGACGTGCCCGCGCCCGACGTGATGACGAATCCGCAGCACATGCTGTGGATGATGGACGAACTCGAAGTGATCCACGGCCAGAAGGAGCCGGGCTTCATCACCGGCAAGCCCGTGGGCATGGGCGGTTCGCTCGGCCGCACCGAGGCCACGGGCTACGGCGTGATCTACACCGTGCGTGAGGCGCTCAAGCTGCTCGGCCACCCCATCGACAAGATGACGGCGGCGGTGCAGGGCTTCGGCAACGTGGCGCAGTTCGCCGTGAAGCTGTTCACCGAATACGGCGGCAAGGTCATCTGCGTGTCGTGCTGGGACAACAACGACCAGAAGACGTACACGTTCCGCAAGATGGACGGCCTCACCTACGAAGAGCTCATCGGCATCACCGACAAGTTCGGCACCGTCGACAAGACGAAGGCCAAGAGCCTCGGCTACGAAGTGCTGCCGGGCGACGCCTGGATCGAGCAGGACGTGGACGTGCTGATGCCGAACGCCATCGAGAACCAGGTCACGGCCGAGAACGTGAACAAGATCAGCGCGCGGGTGAAGATCCTCGCCGAAGGCGCCAACGGTCCCACGACGCCTGAGGCGGACAAGGTGCTCGAAGCGCGCGGCATCTTCGTCGTGCCCGACTTCCTGTGCAACGCCGGCGGCGTGAGCTGCAGCTACTTCGAGCAGGTCCAGGGCAACATGAACTTCTTCTGGCCGAAGGACGAAGTGCTCACCAAGCTGGACCACCTGATGACCAACGCGTTCCACGGCGTGGCCGAGCTCAGCAAGAGCAAGAAGCTCTACATGCGCGACGCGGCCTACGTCATCGCCATCAATCGCGTGGCGAGCGCCTGCCGTCAGCGCGGCTGGGTATAGAGCAGGGCTCAGGGCTTAGGGCTTAGGGCTTAGGCCGAGCACGAGAGGGCCGATCGGGTATACCGGTCGGCCCTCCGTGTCTTCCCCTCTCGCTCTCCCCTCTCGCCTCTCGCCTATTCCCTGTTCCCTCGTCCCTTTCCCTCTCCCCTATCGC
>CAZJRM010000165.1:0-12737 GCA_964547975.1 uncultured Vicinamibacterales bacterium
TTCGTCGGCGAAGCCGCCTGCGCGAAGTGCCACGAGCCGCAGTCGAAGGACTGGCGGGTGTCCGATCATGCGCGTGCCATGGAGCTTCCCACCGAGCAGACCGTCCTCGGCGATTTCTCCGGGACGACCTTCACGCATTCGGGCGTCACCTCCACGTTCTTCCGGCGCGACGGCAGGTTCATGGTGCGTACCGACGGCCCGGACGGCGCGCTGCACGACTTCGAGGTCAAGTACACGTTCGGCTATCGGCCTCTCCAGCAGTACTTGATCGAGTTCCCCGGCGGCCGCCTGCAGTGCCTCGGCATCGCCTGGGACACCCGGCCGAAAGCACAGGGCGGGCAGCGCTGGTTCCACCTCTATCCGAACGAACGGATCCCTGCGGGCGATGTCCTGCACTGGACCGGGCCGAACCAGAACTGGAACTACATGTGCGCCGACTGTCATTCGACGAACCTGCGGCGCAACTACGATCTCGCGACGAACAGCTACAAGACGACGTGGTCCGAGATCAACGTGTCGTGCGAAGCCTGCCACGGCCCGGGGTCGGCCCACGTCGAATGGGCAGAGGCCCGCAAGAAGCGCAGGCTGACCGGTCGTGATTCGTCCGGCATGGGCCTGCTCGTGCAGGGCCTGCGCGCGATGGACTACTCCGGATTCGGCGTGGGTGATGCGACGCGCGTGGTGGCCCGACTGGCCGACCGCCCGCGTCAGCGCGCGGAGATCCAGGCGTGCGCGCCGTGCCACTCGCGCCGCAGCCCCATCCGCACCGTGCCGGACTACGGAGCCAGTTACCTCGATACCTACCGTCCGGCCCTGCTGACCGAGGGGCTCTACCACGCCGACGGCCAGATCCTCGAAGAGGACTACGAATACGGGTCGTTCACGCAGAGCAAGATGTACCAGGCCGGTGTGACCTGCTCGGACTGCCACAACGCCCACAGCCTGAAGCAGCGCGGTACGGGCAACAACGTGTGCCTGCACTGCCACCTGCCGCTCACGTACGACACGCCGACGCATCACCACCACAAGCAGGGGACGGAGGCCGCGTTGTGCCGGAACTGTCACATGCGCACGACCACCTACATGGTCGTGGATCCGCGCTACGACCATTCCATGCGTGTGCCGCGCGTCGACTATTCGATCAGGTACGGTGTGCCCAACGCCTGCACGACGCCGTGCCACGAGAACAAGAGCCTCGCGTGGGCGAACGACGCCATCGTCCGCTGGTACGGACCGACGCGGACGCGAGGCAACGATTACGTGGAGGCGTTTTCCGCGGCCCGCAAGTCAGCGCCCGATGCCGAGCGGCAGCTCCGCGACGCCGTGCTGCACGCGCAGTCCCCGCCCATCGCGCGGGCGACCGCGCTCGAAGCGCTGGGGCCGCTGCTCAGCCCGGCGTCGATCGACGCGCTCTATACGGGGATCGGCGCGACCGACGCGATTCTGCGCGTCGCGGCCGCCCGGGCCCTCGAGCACGCGCCCGAGAACGACCGCTGGCGCCTGGGATCGGGGCTGCTGGACGACCCCGTCCGCCTCGTCCGGGCCACGGCCGCCGTCTCTCTCGCGGCAACCCCGAGAGACATGCTGACGCCCGACCAGGCGGCTGTTCTGGAGAAGGGTGTCGGGGAGGCGGTGGCGCTCGAGGCTGCCGTGGCCGAGCGGCCCGAGGCGCACCTCAATCTCGGTTCCCTCTACGTCAGGCGGGGCCGGCTGGAGGAGGCCGAAGCCGAACTTCGAATCGCGCTGCGCCTCGATCCGCGCAACGTTCCGGTGCTCGTCAACTACGCCGACCTGTGCCGGGCCACCGGCAGGGAAGCCGAGGCCGAGCAGCATCTGAGGGCCGCCCTGGTGGTGAGGTCCGACGCGGCCGAGGTCGTCTACGCGCTCGGGCTGCTCTTCGTCAGGACGGGGCGAACCGCCGACGCCATCGGGCAGCTGAAGCGCGCACACGAGTTGCAGCCCACCGACGTGACGTTCGCGTACGGCTATGCCGCCGGCCTCGACAGCCAGGGCAAGACCGGCGACGCGATCAAGGTCCTCGCCGGCGTGCAGCGAGCGCGCCCGGGGGACCGGAGCGTCCTGACGGCGCTGGCGGCCTACGAAGAGAAACGCGGCGACTGGAGCGCCGCGATTGGCTGGGCACAGAGACTGCTCGACGTGCGCCCCGACGACCCCGAGGCCCGAGCGGCGTTCGAGAACCTGCGTCAGCGTGCGGCGGCCGCGCGACAGCGGGGTCGCCGGTAGCGGGTCGCTGCCATGAGCCGCGAGCCGAAAGCCGTGAGCCGTGAGCCTGACGTACGTATGACCGACCACCCCGTTTCCCGCCGTTCCCTCCTCGCGCGCCTGGCGACCGTGGCCGGCGTGGCCGCGGTCGGCGGCCAGACGGCGATCGCGTTGCGCTCGCTGGTACCGAACGTGTCCTACGACCCGCCGACGGCCGCGAAAGTCGGGGCGCCTGACTCGTTTGCCGACGGCCTCACGTTCGTCGCGGATCGCCAGCTGTTCGTCGTACGGGACGGCAAGGCCTTCCGTGCGATGTCCGCGGTCTGCACGCACCTGGGGTGCTCCGTGCGCCCCGAGGCGGCCGAAGTCCCCGACTCGACGGACCCCGACGGCCGGCGTCGCGTCCAGGAGTGGACGCTCGCGTGCCCGTGCCACGGATCGCGATACCGGGCGGACGGCAGCAACGTGTCCGGCCCCGCTCCGCGCCCGCTCGCGTCCTTCCGCGTGTCGCTCGCGCCCGACGACGGCCAACTCGTGGTGGACGTGGCCGATGACGTCGCGTCCTCCTGGTCGCTGACGCTGCCATGACCACGGGGACACGCCGGCGAAGACTCTGGAGCATCCTGCCGGCGTCGGCCCGCGACGCGACGGACGCGATCGTCTCGAACTTCCTGCTGCACTGGTTCCCGGCACGGATGCGCGTGACGTCCCTGTCGTGGACGCCTTCGCTGTGGCTCGGCACAGTCTCGTGGGTCCTCTTCGTCCTGCTCGTCCTGACGGGACTTCC
Organism: uncultured Vicinamibacterales bacterium; assembly: GCA_964547975.1. Classification (GTDB taxonomy): domain Bacteria; phylum Acidobacteriota; class Vicinamibacteria; order Vicinamibacterales; family JAKQTR01; genus CAYJPV01. The sequence continues at coordinate 3,011 of CAZJRM010000165.1, forward strand.
TCTGATGGTGTTCTACATCCCGTCGGTGCGGGACGCCTACCAGTCGATCAAGGACATCGAGCACGTCGTGTCCTACGGGTGGTGGCTCAGGGCCGCGCACCGGATGGGCGCGCACCTGATGGTGGTGTCCGTGACGCTGCACGCGCTGCGCGTGTTCCTCACGGGCGCATACCGGAATGCGGCGCCGCGCGAACAGCATCGCGAGTGGAACTGGGTCATCGGCGTGGCGCTCCTGGTCGGGACGATCCTGCTGTCGTTCACCGGTTACCTGCTGCCGTGGGACCAGCTCTCGTTCTGGGCCGTGACGGTCAGCGTCAACATCGTCGGCGCCGTGCCGCTGGTCGGCGCGACGCTGCGCGAGTGGCTCATCGGCGGTCGAGAGATCGGCCAGGCCGCGCTCCTCCGTTTCTACTTCCTTCACATCGTCGCGCTGCCCGTGGCCGTCGGCGTGCTGTTCGCGTACCACATGTGGCGAATCCGGAAGGACGGGGGGCTGGCGCACGCGCACGAAGCGGAAGGCCAGGCGCTCGTCACGAACGCGATTCCGTCGGTCATTCGCCGCGTGACCATCGTGACGCTGGCGGTCTGGCTGGCCGTTACCGTGCTGGCCATCGTGGTGCCGTCGCCGCTCGAAGAAGCCGCCAACCCGCAGCTCACGCCCAACCCGGCCAAAGCCCCGTGGTACTTCATCGGGTTCCAGGAAGCCGTGGCCGACACGACCGTGCGCATCGGATCCGTCTCGGTCAACGGCGCGCTCGTTGGAGGGGCGCTGCTGCCGCTCGCGTTGTTCGTGCTGACGACCCTGTGGCCCTGGCTCGATCGATCGCCCTCGAGCGTGGCCGGGGTCTGGATGCCGCGGGAGCGGCGAAGGCAGATCTTCGTCGCCCTGGTGATCGTGCTGCTGGTGGGCGGGCTGACCGCGATCGGGTTGATGCGCGGTCCGTCGTGGCATCTCTACTGGCCGTGGCAGGCATGGCCGCCGGCGCCGTCGGGATTCTGAGATGGCACGCACGAAACCCGCCCCGCCTTCGTCGCAGCCAGGCCGCCACGACCTCCCGGTCCTGGCGATCCTGGCCGGGCTGCTCGTGGCCGCGACGGCCTGGCTCGTCGTCATCGAACGGACGCCGGAGTACCGCAGGCACCAGGAGGCATTTCGGGCGACGGTGGCCCGCAGCCAGGGCGAGGCGGCGGCGCGGGTGGTGCCGAGCGGTATCCGGCAGGTGTGGCGCCAGGAGACGGCGAGCGCGAATCGTTGCGTGACCTGTCACCTTGCCGCGACGTGGCGGGGATTCGAAGACGCGAAGGAGCCGTTGCGGACGCATCCGGCGGATATCCTGCGTGCCCATCCGGCGGATCGCTTCGGCTGCACGCCGTGCCACGGTGGACAGGGCTGGGCCGTGGACCGCGAACGGGCACACGGTCACGTGGCGGCCTGGCCGGAGCCGTTGCTCGACCGGGCGCTGGCGGCGAACCTGCTCGGCGACGGCGCGTCGCGCGGCACCCTGATGGAAGTGCGGTGCAACGCGTGTCATCGGTACGAGCGGAGCACCGTCGGGACCCCCGCGATCAACCGCGCGAAACCGTTGATCGACCAGAAGGGCTGCCGCGCGTGCCATCGTATCAACGGGCGCGGCGGCCTGATCGGGCCCGACCTCGACTGGACGGGAGACAAGGACCCGGCTCAGTACGACTACCGCCAGCTCGAAGGACGCCCGAGTGCGTTCCGCTGGCACGTCGCGCACTTCGCGGACCCGCGTGCGCTCGTCGCGGACACGGTCATGCCGAACTTCCACCTGCCGAAGGAGGACCGTGGCGCCCTGGCGTTGCTGGTGATGTCGTGGCGCAGGGCACCGCTGGCCGGATCGACGCTGGGTGCCCTTCCCTCGTCAGACCCCGTGCCGGCATCGGAACGGCGGGCGGTCGAGGCGATGGCCGACGGCCCCGGGGGCTGGTTCGCACGGACGGGTTGCTACACGTGTCATCCGGTGTCGGCAATGGGCGTGACGAGCCCGACCCCCATCGGCCCCGATCTCTCTACCGCCGCCGATGACACAGAGCGCCGCTACGGCAAGACGATCGAGGCGTTCCTCGCGCGTCCCGAGGGGGTGATGCGCGCGGTGTTCGCCCGCCAGCTGATGCTCACACCCGCGCAGAAGAACGAAGCCGCCCGCGAGCTGCGGGCGGCGTACGCCGCGTACCTGGCGCGCCAGGGCAAGATCCCGGTGCCGGGCTCGCCTCGATGATCCGGTCTTCCGGTCCGCCTACTTGAAGAGGCCGAGGGCCTTGAGGAGGAAGATCAGGATCGCCGCGCCGGCGACCGAGACGATCCACGATCCCAGCCCCGTCGGGGCGACGATGCCCAATTTCGCGGCGAGCCATCCACCGAGCCAGGCTCCGACGATGCCGACGATGACGTTGGCGATCAGGCCCATCTGCGCGTTCGTCTTCATGACGATGCTGGCCAGCCAGCCCACGAGTCCGCCGACGACGAGCTTGACGATCAGGTCCATGCTGAACCTCCTGCGGGGAGCGTCCGCTCCGAGGGGCGATGATACGGGAACGAGTCGCATCTTACCGCGCTGCGGTGCGAGCGTCTATCCAGCGGCGGTCAACGAGGCTGCCAGCCCAGTACGTCCCGGAGGATCGACCAGCGAGGCGACTGCGGGGCGGCGCCCTTGCCGAGCACCCAGTAGCTGTGGCCGCGATCGACGATGCCGGCGCTCGTCGCGTACCCGACCCACTCGTTGACGGCGTCTGACATCGCTTCCGCGCCGAGCGCGACACCGAACGCGTACGGCAGCTTCACCGGGCCGGGCTGCGGCACCACCACCGTGAACGCCGGGTGAAGCAGCGTCTGCGCGGCGCCACCCTCGGCCGGCATCAGAAACGCGTCCACGTCGGGGTGACTGCCCGCGAAGAACTCGGCCGACGTCTCGAACGTGACGAACGTGGCGTCGGTGCCGCCGAAGTATCGTTGCAGGGCGTACGCCAGTTGCGTGGTGTCCAGCGGCACGCCGATACGCAGGCCGCGCTGGTGGTGCAGTGCCTCGATCGTGGCGAAGTCTTCGCGCCGCTCGTCGCGGACGACCAGCCCGATCGTCCCCGTGAAATACGGCGCCGACAATTGCAGCGTATTGAACCAGTACGGCCGCACCCACATGCCGGGCATCACGTCGATCTCACCTCGATCGAGCATCGCACCAAGTTCCGGCCAGGAGACGGGGATGAACTCCGCCCGGAGCCCCAGAGACTCGGCAAGGTCGGTCGCCAGTTCGACATCGAGCCCGACCAGCGCCTTGTCCGCGTTGAAGAAGCTGAAGGGCAGGTTGGTCGGGTCGTACCCGACGCGCAGCGTGCCGCGGCCCCGCGCCCGGGTCAGCGCCTGCGCCGGGTCGAGCGCCTCTGCGGGCCGGGGAGGTCGTTCCGTATGCACGATGGCGGGGTGTTGTCCCGGTCTGGGTTGCATGTGCACAAGCGACTCGCCGCGCCGATAGGTGGTGTCCACGATCGCGCGCAAGGTCAGCCGCAGGCCCACCACGGTGACGAGGGTCATCGCCAGCAGCGCAGCGCCCGCCATCAGCATCCGCCGGCGCTTGACGGCCAGGAATCCGCTCATGGCCCCTGCGCCGAGCAGCGCGAACACCAGCAGGTTCATCGCCGTCACCATCGAGTCGAACTTCCCGGTGATGATGGTGGTCGGGATGTAGAGCTGGAACAGGTCGTGCGGCAGTGTGAAGACGTCGAGCAGGAAGGGCAGGGCGACCTGCGCTTTCGCGAAGTAGCTGGGAATGCCGACCGCCGCCAGTGTGCCGAAGTCTCCCGGCGAGAACGGCGTCCCTGCCAGCCACGCCGCGAACGGGACGAACAGCAGCGTCAGCAGCTTTCCGGCGTTCGGGAAGTTGAACAGGATGGGAATCAGGATCTCGGCGGCAGCATCGGACTCGTCATCGAGCAGCCCGCGTGTCGCGAGGAGGCTCTTCGATCGCTCGATGAGGATTGGCAACACGATAAAGGCGTTGTTGGCGACGAAGGCCGTCAGCAGCGCGTCCCGCGAGACACCCACGACTTCGCGGTAGGTGAAGGGCGTCAGCGTCGTCACCATCGCCGGCAGGACGCAGAACGCCATCAGCACCGCGGCGGCCGAGAAGACGACGAAATAGACTTCGAGGCGTTCCAGCGTGTCGGGGGTCAGTGTGCCGGCGGCCACGGCGCCGATCGCGAAGACGCCGACCGGCGTGAGACGAACGACGAACGTGGTGATCCGGACCACCGACGTGTTGATGACCCTGAGCGGCCCGAGCAGGCGTTCGCGCTGATCGAGGCCGATGAGGCCGATGCCAAGTGCCGAACTGAACAGCACGATCGCTGGCACGACGGCGTTCGAGAGCGAGTTGAACGGGTTCGCGGTGAAGTAGAGGTCGGCAATCGAGAAGGGTTGCCCGGGTTCGACGAGCGCGTTGCTGAAGAACGAGGCGCTCTGCATGCCCGGGAACGCCAACGGCATGAGGCTGATGACCGCGAAGGTCAGGGCCCACGTGACGAGCAGGATCGAACCGGCTCGCCAGGCGAGCGCCCTGGCCTGCCGGGCATCGAGTTGGCCAAACCCGATGATGAGGGCCAGCACGAGGTACGGCAGCACGGTCATCTGCATCAGCCGGATGTAGACGTCCGCCAGCGGCTGCAGCGCGGCAGCCGCTCCGCCGAAGAAGAGGCCCGCGAAGACACCCAGGCCCAGCCCGAAGAGGATTTGACCTGACAGACTCAGTCGACGAAGGAATGCCACCCGCGCATTCTAGCAGCCCGACGCACGTCATTCGCTAGCCAGTCCCAGCCAGCCGTGCATCGAGTCGCCGAAAGCCGAGAGCCGAGAGCCGAGAGCCTGTCCTAGACGTCGAACTCGAGCCGCATCGACGGCACCGGCAGGACTCCGCGTCGCCCTTCGACCCGCACGCGAACCCTCGTCCCGTCGTCGTCGACGTCGAGGATGCCGAACTGCCCGTTGCCCTTCACGACGCCGTGACTGTACGGGCCGCCCTTGACGGTGGTGCGCTGGTCCATCGGGGCCGCGTGCGCGACGACGAATCCGCGGGAGCCGAGCGCGGTGCCGGTCGCATACTGGCTGTTGGTCCCGTCGTCGAGCGCCAGCGAGTGTGCGTCGCCGCTGACCATCACGAGGCGGCGGGTGAGCCCCGCGCGGACGATGGTGTTGGCGATCCGTTCGCGCTCGGCAGCGTAGGGGGCCCAGCCTTCCTTGGAGGCCTCGTTGCCCTTCGTGATCCACGGCACCCCGTTCGCCCAGATGACCAGCGGCGCCGTGGCCGCGTCCTGGAGCTGCTGCTCGAGCCAGTCGACCTGCCAGGTGCCGAGCATGGTGCGGCGATCCGCCGGCAGGCTGCGCGGCGAGCGCTCGCTGCGCTGGTCCGTCATGATGACGCGCACACGGCCGATGCTGAAAGCCTGACAGATGGGGGACGTTGGACCCTCGGCCAGCGGATAGTGCGGGACGTACGTCCGATAGGCCGCGTGGGCCGCGGGACGACTCGGAGACGTCCGGTCCGAATCGTTCGGGCCGAAGTCGTGATCGTCCCACATGTAGGCGATGGGCACGTGGCGGAAGCAGTCACCCTGCGTTCTGGAGCCGAGCACGCGTGAATACGCCTGTCCGAAACGGGACACGTCGTTGACGACGATGTCTTCGTAGTGCAGGTCACCGAGGTGGATGAACAGGTCCGGGTGCATCAGTCGGATGGCCTCGAAGACGAGACTCGACGACCCGGTCCTGGCGCACGAGGCGAATCCGAGACGGAAGGAGTACGCGCCGGCGCCGAACGTCTTGAGCCGGCCGCCGAGCGCTCGCCCGGACGGGCCTTCCACGGTGTACCGATATACGGTGGCCGGACGAAGGTCCTGCACGACGAACGTCGCGACGCCCCCGGGCCCGGCGTCCGCCTGTTGCTCGACCGCGGGCGCGGCCTGGAGTTCCGCCGTCATGCGGAGCCGCAGGGCGAGGTGCGGTGCGCGGGCGATCGCCTTGATGGTGGCGCCCGTCGCCGTGACGGCCCCGGACCACATCCCCCGGATGTCGTCCGACGCCGCGGAGACGCGGCGCAGGCCGAGCACCGGCGCCAGGAGCGCGGCGTTGAAGGTTCGGCGATCGATCACGGAAGGGCTCCTCGACCACGTGACTGTACCACATGGCCCCGGGCGCCTTGCGCGTGGAAGACTTGTGAATGACCTCGCCGCGGAGTAGTCTCACCGCGACAGGAGGACTTATGTCGACGATCGATCGGCGCACGTTTCTGGGCATGACCGCCGCGGCCTCCGCGGCGGTGGCGCTGGGAGTCCGTCCGGCGCGGGCGGCCGGCGGGATGAAGAAGGCCGTGTACGTCAGCATGCTGCCGAAGGAACTGAGCTATCTGGCCAAGTTCCAGCTGGCGAAGGAGGTGGGCTACGACGGCGTCGAGGTCGGGACGATTGGCGACGCGGCGGTGGCGCAGGAGATTCGGGACGCGTCGGTGAAGTCGGGGCTCGCCATCCACGGCGTGATGAACGCCGACCACTGGCGGTTCCCGCTGTCGAGCGCCGACCCCGAGGTCGTGTCGAAGAGCGTCGCCGGCATGGAGCAGTCGTTCAAGAACGCGAAACTCTGGGGTGCCGAGACGATCCTGCTCGTGCCAGGGGTCGTGAACGCGGAGACGTCGTATCAGGATGCGTGGACACGTTCGCAGCGGGTCATCAAGGAACGCCTCCTCCCGATGGCGAAGGACTACAAGGTGGTGGTCGGCCTCGAGAACGTGTGGAACAAGTTCCTCATCAGCCCCCTCGAGATGGCCCGCTACGTCGATGAATGCCAGTCGCCCTGGTTCAGAGCCTACCTGGACGTCGGCAACATGCTGTTCTACGGATTCCCCCAGGACTGGGCGCGCACGCTGGGGGCGCGGATCTGCAAGGTGCACGTCAAGGACTTCCAGCTCGACCGACGCAATTCGAAATACGCCTGGAAGAACATCGGCGAAGGCGACGTGGACTGGGTCGAGGTCAGGAAAGCGCTGGCGGACGCGAAGTACGAGGGATGGGTGACCGCCGAAATCGAGGGCGGTGATGCGACGTACCTGAAGGACGTGGCCGGTCGGATCGACCGGTTCATCGCCGGCCAGAAGCCGTTCACGGCGCCGGCGTAGGGGCGTAGGTCATGGGGCGTGGGTCATGGGGCATGGGGCATGGGAAACACCATGTCCCACGCCCCACGTCCCATGTCCCAACTAGAGCGCCGCCAGGACTTCCTTCATCAGCCACTTCGTGCCTTCGATCCCGTCCATGGGGCCGTTCTCCCATTCGAGCGCGATCGTGCCCTTGAAGCGGTGGGCGTTCAGGATGCGTACGCTGCGGCCCACGTCATTCCAGTCCTTCTCCGGCGTCTTCCACCGGTCCCAGTACTTCGCATGGACGTGCGTATGCGTGTACGGCATGACGGCCTCGAGCCCGTGGAAGAGGTGGTACTCGTTCTCCCAGTTGCAGAAGTCCGGCGTGCACTCGCAGTACGGGTGGTTGACCTCGTCCATGATGATCCGGATGTTCATCGGATTCGCGCAGAGACCCCAGTGGTTCTCGATGGTGATCTTCACGCCCACCTTGGCCCCGTAGTCGGCGAGTTCCTTGAAGGACTCGATGCACTTCTTCAAATAGACGACGATCTTCTCGTTCTTGGGATACCCGGTCGCATGGTCTTCCGCCTCCGGCATGATCCGCCCGCCAACCGTCCCGGTGTTGGCGCGCATGGTCTTGACGCCGAGGACGGCACCGGCGTCCATCCAGAGCTTGGCCACCCGGATGCCTTCCTTGCGTCGGGCGTCATCCGGATCGGCCAGGAACTGCGGCGCGTTGTTGGAGAGATGCTGCGCCACGAACTTCTCGTTCGCGATGATCGAGGCGAGTCTCTCCACCCACTTCTTCGAGGCCGGCGCGGCCGGGTCCCAGCGCCGCACCTTCATCGATTGGCCGTTGCGCTCCACGGTGGTCTCCGCGTACTGCGCCGCCTCGGCGGGATCGCCGAAGACGTCCGACCACAGGTCGAGGTGGTAGACGCCCGGGAAGAAGTCTTTCGTCCACTTCGGCAGATCGTGCATCGTGATCTCGCCGTACTTCTTCCGCAGGCCGAGCGTCTCTTCGTTCGGTGTGCCTCGGCCGTACGTCTTGAAGAGATGCCGCTGCGGCCAGCAGGTCAACGCGAGGCGGGAGAGCTTTTCGGGTTCGGTGAGCGGACGGGCGACCGAACTCTGCGCGGACGCGGATTCAGCGAGCAAGGAACCGACGGCGGCGACGCCGAGGCCGGCGGTCCGGATGAAATCGCGCCGACCGGGCGCGCTGTCGTTGTGATGGCTCATGTAACCTCCGTACACCACGTGAAGGGTGCCGTCCGCATCCTACTCCCGGAGCAGGGGTTTCGCAGCAGGGGATTTGGAGGAGATCCGGCGCGCACCCACACCTCAATCTCATGGTCCGCGCCGTCGTCCACCAAGGGAACAACAGCCGCCGCCAGGGGCAGGCCGTCCAGCATGAGGCGCTGCTCACCAGTGTCTCGCGGTGTCTGGTGGATCACGAGATGATACCGCGTCTCGAGGTACCGGTAGTACGCGTTGAATCCGCTCCAGGCCTCTGGCAGGCGTGGCTCGATTCGGAGCCCGTGACCCTCGCGAGTCAGGCCGAGCAGCGACTCCAGCACCAGCCGATACATCCAGCCGGCCGATCCCGTGTACCACGTCCATCCCCCGCGCCCCACGTGTGGGGCTACCGCGTAGACATCCGCAGCCACGACGTACGGCTCGACCTTGTAGGTCTCCACCGCCTGGGCCGTGGCCCCGTGAGCGATGGGGTTGATCAGGTTCCACAGATCCCACGCGCGACGCGTGTCGCCGAGCGCAGCGAACGCCATCGCGGCCCAGACGGCCGCGTGCGTGTACTGCCCGCCGTTCTCCCGCACGCCGGGAACGTAGCCCTTGATGTAGCCGGGATTGAGCGGCGACGTGTCGAAGGGAGGATCGAGCAGGCGCACCAGCGCATCGTCCCGTCGCACCAGGCGAGCGTCCACGGCGTCCATCGCCATGCGGACGCGTCCGGGTTCGCCGGCCCGGGACAGGACGGCCCAGCTTTGCGCCACCGAATCGATCTGACACTCGGGATTGCCCGCCGAGCCGAGTGGTGACCCGTCGTCGAAGTACGCGCGGCGGTACCACCCGCCGTCCCAGCCGGACTCCTCGAGGCGCAGCTTCAGGGCCGCGGCTTCGGCCTGGCAGCGATCGCCGAAGGCGACGTCGCCCCGCGCCCGGGCCAGCGCGGAGAACGGGATCAGCACGGCGTAAAGGAAGAACCCGAGCCATACGCTCTCGCCGCGCCCGGCCGCACCCACGAGGTTCATGCCGTCGTTCCAGTCACCCGACCCCATGAGTGGAAGGCCGTGCGCTCCGAAGCGGAGGCCGTGCCGGATCGCGCGCACGCAGTGGCCGTAGAGGCTGTCGGCTTCGTCGGTCGTGGTCGGGAGGTCGTAGTAGGAGTCTTCGTCCTCGGCAACGGCGCGGCCGGCCAGGAACGGGACGGGTTCGTCGAGGACGCCCGTGTCGCCGGTGGCCGTCACGTAGCGGCACGTTGCGAGGGCGAGCCACAGGTAGTCGTCGGAGCACCGCGTGCGGACGCCACGCCCGGCTGGCGGATGCCACCAGTGCTGGACGTC
>CAZJRM010000166.1:0-12677 GCA_964547975.1 uncultured Vicinamibacterales bacterium
CCCAACTGCTCGAGGTAGGTCTTGAAACGCGTGGGGTCGAAGTAGTACGGCCGCATCTGCTCCCGGTACTGCGCCATGATCTTCTCGTTGAGGAACGTCGGCGCCTTGTCTTCGGCACGCACGAGCGGCACGTACTTCGTCTCCTTCGTCTGCACGGTCCTGAAGTAGTCCCACGCCTGTTCGACCAGAGCCGGCTTCAGCAGGAGGTCCAGCATCGTCATCGCGTGGACCTTCGCGCCCGTCGTACATCCTTTGTGCGCGATGGGCGTCGCCATCGCGATGGCGCTGGACCAGTGATGGCCGCTCGCCCCGGGAATGTTGGACGGGTATCGGAGCGTGATCGTGGGCACGTTCCACGACACGTCGCCGATATCATCCGACCCGCCGCCGCGTTTGTCCTCTTCGCGCACGGGGCCGTTCAGCCGGCCCACCGCGGTCTCGAGCCCGCGCTCCGGCTGCTTCATCTCGCGCTGGACGGCTTTCGCGAGCGCCTGATCGGCCGCGTCCCACGCCGGCATCCCGACCCGCTGGATGTTGGCGTAGGCCGTTTCGGCCACCACCTTGTTCATGTGCTGCGGCCAGGCGGCTCCCAGCACCCGGGACGTGACGGTGGTGTCGGTCATCATCGCGGCGGCATCGGCCATCCGATTGCCGATGTCCCACATGTTCCGGATGCCCGGGTAGTCGGTCTCGCGGAAGTAGTACCAGACCGAGGCGACCGGAGGCACGACGTTGGGCTGATCGCCGCCCTGGGTAATCACGTAGTGCGAACGCTGCTGAATCCGGAGGTGTTCGCGCCGGTAGTTCCATCCGACGTTCATCAACTCGACGGCGTCGAGCGCGCTGCGGCCGCGCCAGGGCGACCCCGCGCTGTGCGAGCTCTGGCCGTGAAACGTGTACTCCACCGATACCAGGCCGTTGCTCGCGTCCGAGCCCCACGACACGCCCATGGCGCTCGACACGTGCGAGAACAGCACCACGTCGACGTCCTTGAACACACCGTCCCGGACCAGGAACGCCTTCCCGGCCACGAGTTCTTCGGCCACGCCGGGCCAGATGACGAGGGTGCCGGACAGCCGCTCGCGCTCCATGATGCGCTTCACGGCCAGCGCGGCCGTGATGTTGAGCGCCTGGCCCGAGTTGTGCCCCTCGCCGTGGCCAGGCGCGCCCTCGACCAGGGGCTCGTGCCACGGAACTCCCGGCTTCTGGCTGGTCTGCGGCAGGCCGTCGACATCGGTCCCGAGCGCGATCACGGGTCTGCCGGATCCCCACGTGGCGACCCACGCCGTCGGCATGCCGGCGATGCCCTCGCGAACCGTGAAGCCGTGCTTCCGCAGGATTCCGGTCAGGTATTTCGAGGTCTCGACTTCCTGGAACCCGAGTTCGCCGAAGCTGAACACCTGGTCAACGGCCTGCTGGGTGAACACCCGCATGCCGTCGATGTCGTCCGCGACCTGATGCTTGAGTGACTCCAGGCGAGCCTCGACGGCCCCCTGGCTCGCCGTTGGCGTCGGCGCTGGTGCCTGGGAGAACGCGGAGACGAGCACGCCGCCGCATCCGATGGCCGCCACGAGCGAGATCGCGCGCATGAACCGCTGCATGGATACCCCCTGATCGTGGAGCCCGCCGGTGCCGGGGCGGGCGCGCGTAGTCTAACACGCGCCTAATCCCGGGAAACCGCGACGCCGATGCCGAGCGCGGCGCTGGCCTCGGCGAGCCGTGTTGCGTACTGAGGCGCGACCGCCACGGCCACGAGGTTGTCGCCTCCGCGTCCCGGCCGGTAGCCGAGTGAGAACGAGATGAGCCCTCCGGCGTCGCGGCGAATCGCCTCCAACACCCGCAGGTTCTCCTCGCGGTTGACATCGTCGACGATGAGGAGGCGCAGGTCCGGCGCCACCCGCCGAAACCAGGCCCGCGCGACGTCGTTGTCGCGGAGCGCGGGCCCGAGCCCCTCCTGCACGCCGACCGGCCCGTCGACGAACAGGGCCTCGCACGGGAATCGTACGAGTGCGTCGAGCCTGTCGCGGTCGTACCAGCCGTGGCGGGCGACGGGCACGTGGTGAACAACGTCACCGGCGATCAGCGCAGTCGCCAGGCCCCGCCGGACGCGTCGCGCCCAGCCGCGCGACTGCTCGGCCGACACGAACGGAACGGACTCCTTCATGGCGTAGTCGGCCAGGTACTGCGTGCTCCGGCCGCTGCCGAGTTCGACGATCGATCGGGGTCGGACGAGCCAGAGCGCCGCCGAGAGGAGCGTCCAGAACTCGAAGCTCTTGGTGCCCCAGGTCTGCACCCCCGCCCCCTGGAGCGCGCGCATCGACAGACGCCCCCATCGCTGCGCGAACGCGCTGCGGCGCACCCACGGGTGGAGCTTGGCGGCCTCGAACACATCCACCGGTCTCATGAGGCTGGACCCGTCTTCGACCGCTCCGGGCCCTTCACGCACAGGAAGCCGACGAAGTTGTACCACTGGAAGAACGTCTCGACGGTCGTGAAGCCGTTGCGGCGGAACAGCTCGCGATTGTCCTCGATGCGGAAGGGAACCAGCACGTGCTCGAGCGCGTCGCGTTTGCGCGCGATCTCGCTCTCGGAATACCCATTGCGCCGCTTGAGGCCGTGGTAGGCCTCGATGAAGAATCGGGCGACCGACGAGTCGCCGGCGAGTACCTTCTCCGTGACGATCAACGCTCCGCCGGGGGCCAGCGCATCGTGGATGGCCCGAACCAGTCGATCGCGGTGAAGGGGCTGCACGAACTGCAACGTCCAACACATGGTCACGACACTGGCGTCATCGAGGTCCGCCGGGGTGATGTCGTTCAGATCCCCGAGACGCAGGTCAACGCGATCGGCGAGGCCGTGCTCCGCGACCTTCCTGGCGGCCCGCTCGAGCATCGACGGCGCGTTGTCGTACCCAACGAAGCGGGCCGACCCGTCGAGCGCGCGAGCCACGTTGAGCAGCGTCGTGGCCGTCGAGCACCCGAGATCATAGACGCACGTGCCCGAACGCCAGAAAGCGCGGGCCATCTCGACGAGCATACGCTGCTGCTCATCGTAGTAAGGAACGCTCCGGTGCAGCATGTCGTCGAAGACGGCCGCGACCGCCTCGTCGAACACGAACCCACCGGCATAGGCTCCGGGCTGCTGGAAGAGTCTGTCGCGATCCATGAAGGCACCAGCATAGCCCAGGAGGCCGGGCCGAGGCCTCCGATTCGGGCCTCAGGCGCCGGGCCCGAGCCGCTCCCGCAGGAAATCGACCACCAGCCGCTCGGCCCAGTAGCCGTCGTCGCCTGGCGACGGGCGCTCGACGAAGCCGCAGTGGCCGCCATGCGGCGTGATGACCACGGTCAGGGCAGGGTTCGACGTGACCTCGGGACGGCGGTAGGGTTCGGGCGATATGAACGGATCGTCTTCGGCCGTCAGCAGCAGCGCCGGCACCCGGATCCGATCGATGACACGCATGGCCGACGCGCGATGGTAGTAGTCCGCCGCTCCGGCGAACCCGTGGTGGGGCGCGGTGTACCGATCGTCGAACGCCCGCACGCTCCAGATCCGCTCGAGCCCGCTGACATCGTAGAGGTGGGGAAAGAGACGCGCTTTCACACGCATCCGCTCACGAAGCCCCAGCATGAAGTGCCACTCGTACAGCCGGTTCTCCGCCCGCTCCATCAGGTCCATGCAGATCCCGAGTTCGACGGGCGCCGACACGGCACACACGGCCTTGAGCTGCGGCGGCGCCGCAGCGCCGTCTTCACCCGCGAGTCTCAACGCGACATTCCCGCCGAGTGAGTACCCCGCCACCGCCACCGACGACAGCCCGTCGACCTCGATCAGTTCCCGGACGACGGCGCGCGGATCGTCGGCGAGTCCCGAGTGATAGAGCCCCTCCGACAGGTGATCGGTCCCGCCGCAGTTGCGCTGGTTGAGCCGCACGGCGTTGAAACCGGCCACGAACGCCTTTTCCGCCAGGCCTTTCATGTAGTGCGAATCGCTGGATCCTTCGAGCCCGTGCAGCAACAGGACCGTGGGGTGCTGCCGCCGGTCGGCGTGCCAGTGGCAGTGTGCGAGCACGCGGGTGACGGGACTGAGCGTGAAGTACCGCTCTTCGGCCGCCGGAAGCGCCGGGAACGCCCGCCGCCGGGCCCAGGCGTAGAACGTCATCCGGTGTCGCCCGGCGAACCAGGGATGGGGCCGAAACGGCGGGGTCATGCGCCCGACTCCCTCAGGCCGGCCCGGCAAGCCGCGCCGCGAGCTGCGCGGCAAACGCGGGGCCCGTGCCCGTCTCTTCGTGCTTGAAGTACACGTACGTCTCCCGGCACGCCGCCGTCCGGCTCCGGATCGTCTCCGCCCATCGCCGCAGATCGTCCGGCCCGTACCCCTCGTCCCGCAGCCGGAAGTACGCGAAGTCTGCCGTGATCTCGACCGGCGTCTCCAGCGACTCCGAATCGGACACGCATAGGGCCTGCCCGGCGTCGCGCAGCGCACCGAAGACCTCGTCGTCGAACCACGACGGGTGACGGAACTCGAAGGCCGCGGGCGACGCGGCGGGAAGCCGCGCCAGGAACGCCTCGAGCCGCGGCAGGTCCTTCTTGAAGTTCGGCGGCAACTGGAACAGGATCGGCGCCCGCTTCGCGCCAAGCCGGGACGCCAGTGCGCAGAACCTCGACACCAGTTCCGCACTGTCCTCGCGAAGCCGGGCGATGTGCGTGATCCGCCGGGGCGCCTTCAGCGCGAACGTGAAGCCGTCCGGCGTGCCGGCCGCCCAACCGTCGACGGCCGCTTCGGTGGGCATCCGGTAGAAGGTGAAGTTGATCTCGACCGTCGAGAACCGCTCCGCATAGTAGCCAAGCATGCGGCTCGACGCGAGCGTCTCGGGGTAGAAACTGCCCTTCCACTCCGGATAGTTGTACCCGGATGTTCCGATGTGCAGCATGGGGTGGGGGCGAACCGCGGAGCGGCCGTTCCGTCCGCGGCTCGAGGAGTTGTCCGTTGCCTACCAGCGAGGTTCGCGGGGCTCGCGACGGCTGCCGCCGCCACCACCGCCACCATACCCGCCGCGGTTGCCGTCGCCGAACGACCGGTCGCCACCCGCGCCTTTCGGCCGGGCTTCGTTGACAACCAGCGCACGGCCCTGCATCTGGTACTGGTGGAACTGTTCCACCGCCTTCTGGGCTCCCTCGTCTGTGGCCATTTCGATGAACCCGAAGCCACGTGCCCGACCGGTGGCGGCATCCCGCATCACCTGGACATTGGCGACGGCACCGGCCTGGCTGAAGAGTTCGCGCAACTCTTCGTCGGTGGCCTTGTAGGGAAGGTTACCAATGTACAATCTACGCCCCATACCTCGCCCAGCTCCTGAACGCCCGCGCGCACTGCCAACAGCCACGGGGCGGCGCGCAGGGTCCGTCCGTTGCTGGGGAGATCGATCACCACGATGCGGGCGGGATTGGGGTGGGCCCAGCCTGGCACTAGCGGTGCACTCTCGCCGAACGCGCGAAGTATAGCAGATTGTGTCAAGACCCCACCTTTACCAATCCCTCGGAGGGGTCTACAGTGGTGGCATGGGGCTCCGAAGCCTGATCGTCCTCGTCACCGCCGTCGTCACGCTCGGTTGCTCGACCCCGCCGGTCCAGGCGCGTGAGTTCCCGCTCACCGGCACGGTGGTCACCATCAGACCGGACCACCGGGAAGTGACCGTCACGCATGACGAGGTCAAGGGCTTCATGGACGCCATGACCATGCCCTTCTCGGTCAAGGATCCGTCCCTGGTGGCAGAGCTGAAGCCCGGCGACGTCATCGCGGCGACGCTGGTGCTGACGAACGAAGAGTCGTACCTGACCGCCATCCGCCGAACTGCCGCCGCCCCGCCGCCGGGCCACAGTCCCGCGCCGCCGCGGTAGGCCCGATCCGCGTACAATTGGGGGTCCCCCCGTCCGGTGGCCGGTCCGGCCACGATTCCTGGAGTTCCCGATGACTGACATGGTCCTGCTTGGTGACGAAGCCGTAGCCCTTGGCGCGGTGCACGCCGGATTGACGGCGGCCTACGCGTATCCCGGCACGCCGTCGACCGAGATCCTCGAGTACCTGGTGCGGTACAAGCAGAAACACGGGCGCCCGCTCGCCTCCTGGAGCGCGAACGAGAAGACCGCCTACGAGGCGGCCCTCGGCGTGTCGTTCGCCGGACGACGCACCCTCGTCGCCATGAAACACGTGGGCCTCAACGTCGCGGCCGATCCGTTCATGAACTCCGCGCTCGTCTCGATCAACGGCGGTCTCGTGCTGGCCGTGGCCGACGATCCGGGCATGCACAGTTCGCAGAACGAACAGGACAGCCGGTACTTCGCCGACTTCGCCCACATCATCTGCTTCGAGCCGACGACGCACCAGGATGCCTACGAGATGACGCGCGAGGCCTTCGACGTGTCCGAGCGGTTCCGGATCCCCGTCATGATCCGCCTCGTGACCAGGCTGGCTCACAGCCGCGGCATCGTGCGCGTGGCGGCGGCCCGAGACGAGAACCCGCCCCACCGGTCACCCGAACGGGCCGCCTGGATTCTTCTGCCGGCCAACGCGAGACGCGAGTGGCGCTCGTTGCTCGAACGGCAGGCCGAACTCCGGGACTACGCGACCCAGAGCCCCTTCAATGCCGTGACGGCCGGGGACGCCGATTACGGGGTCATCACGACGGGCCTCGCCCGCAACTACTACCTCGAGAACCTCGACGACCTTCCGGCGCCGCCCCCGCACCTCCACGTGGGCGTCTACCCATTCCCGGCCGAGACCATCCGCGAGTTCGTCAGCCGGCAGCGACGGGTGCTCGTCCTCGAAGAGGGATATCCCTTCATCGAGCGCGCCCTCAGGGGCATCGTGCCGCCGCCGGTCGAGATCCAGGGCCGGCAGTCCGGCCACGTGCCGCCGGACGGCGAGCTCAACCCCGACATCGTTCGCACGGCGCTCGGCTTGCCGGCACGCCGCTCGGGCACGCGGCTCACCATGCAGATTCCGCAGCGACCGCCGCAACTGTGCGCGGGCTGTCCCCACGGCGACAGCTTCGCCTCGGTGACGGACGCGATCCGCGAGTTCCCCAACGCCATCGTCACGTCGGACATCGGGTGTTATACGCTCGGCGCCCTGCCGCCCTACAACGCTATCGATACCTGTGTCTGCATGGGCGCGTCGGTTGGCATGGCCAAAGGCGCGGCCGACGCCGGATTCCACCCGGTCGTCGCGGTCATCGGGGACAGCACGTTCCTGCACTCGGGCACGACGCCGCTGCTCGACGCCGTGACGGCCGATACGCCCATGACCCTGGTCATTCTCGACAACAAGACGGTCGGCATGACCGGCGGCCAGCCGACGATCCGGCCGTCGTCCGAGCTGGAAGGCCTCGTGCGGGGCCTCGGGGTTCCGGAGGCGCACCTCCACGTGCTCGACGCCCACCCGCGTCACGTCGCCGCCAACACCGAGGTGCTCAGGCGGGAGATCGACCACCACGGGCTGTCCGTCATCATCGCCGTCCGTGAGTGCATCGAAACGGCCAAACGCGGCAAACAGGAAAAGGCCGCCGCCCCGAAGGCGTAGCAGGAGCATCCGATGAAGTTCGACATCATTCTCGCCGGCGTGGGCGGCCAGGGCGTGTTGTCCGTCTCGGCCGTGATCGCCTCCAGCGCCATGCACGAGGGGCTGCACGTCAAGCAGTCGGAGGTGCACGGCATGTCGCAGCGCGGCGGAGCGGTACTCGCCAACCTGCGCCTGTCCGACAAGCCCATCGCGAGCGATCTCATCCCGATGGGCACGGCGGCCATGGTGCTGAGCATGGAGCCGATGGAGAGCCTGCGCTACGTGGAGTACATGGCACCGGGGGCCGCGCTCATCACCGCCGCCGAGCCGGTCGTCAACATCGACAACTACCCCCCGCTCGACGAGGTGCTCGCGCAGGTCCGGCAGATTCCCCGCGCCATTGTCGTCGAGGCCGAACGCCTCGCCCGCCAGGCGGGGTCGGCCCGCGCCACCAACATGGTCATCGTCGGCGCCGCGTCCTCGCTGTTGCCGGTCACGCTCGACACCATCGAACATTTTGTACGCACGCTGTTCGCGTCCAAGGGCGAGAAGGTCGTCGACACCAACATCCGGGCCCTGCGCGCCGGCCGTGAAGCCGCGGTCTCGGTCCAGCCCTAGGCGCCGTATGGACACCACCTCCCTGTCTGTCATCCTCGATCGGGCAGTCGCCGACGGCCGGACGGCACTTCTGGAACCCGAAGGTCTCGGGGTGCTCGACGCGCTTGGCGTCGCCACTCCCGCCCGGCTGGTGCTGGCGCCCGGCGACCGGATCACCACCGGCCGGCTGGCCGCGTTGCCCGGCGAGAAGGTCGTCGTCAAAGTGGTCTCCCCGGTCATCCTCCACAAAAGCGACGTCGGCGGCGTAACCATCGTCGACAAGACGGCGGACGCCGTGAACGGCGCGATCGACACGATGCACGCGCGCCTCGGGGCCCGGGACGTTCGCGGATACAGCGTCAACGAGTTCGTGCCCTACTCGCCCGCCCTCGGCCACGAGATCATCGTCGGTCTCCGGTGGACCGATGACGTGGGGCCGGTGGTGAGCGTCGGCGCGGGGGGCATCTACACGGAGTTCCTGTCGTCGCACTTCCTGCCCGGCCACGACATCGCCGTGTTCGCGCCGAGCCTGGCCACGCCCGGATCGATCGCGGCAGCCCTCGCGCGTGTGGCGGTAGTCCAGCTGGTCACGACCCCCCTGCGCGGCCAGCCGCCCAAGACCACGCTCGCGGCCATCGGGAGCCTCGTCGAGGCCTTCCTGACGCTGGCACGCGCCGCGGGAGACCGCCTCGCGGAATGCGAAGTCAATCCGTTCGTCGTCGCGGCGGACGGCCGGCTGGTCGCCCTGGACGCCCTGGTCACGCTCAGGTCGTCGCCAGCGCCTCGCGGCGCCGCCGAGCGCCCGGTCAGGAAGATTGCGAACCTGCTCGCGCCCGCGTCGGTCGCGATCATGGGCGTGTCCGAGCGGCTCAATCCCGGTCACATCATCGTCAACAACCTGATCCGGGAAGGGTTCGATCGACGCCACATCCTGATCGTGAAGCCGGGCAGTGACCAGATCGAGGGGTGCCGGTGCGTGCCCGATATCGCGTCGCTGCCGGGCCGGGTCGATCTGTTCGTGCTCGCCATCGACGCCGCCCAGGCGTCGCAGGCGCTGGTCACCATCATCGAGCGGGAAGCCGCCGAGTCCGTCGTGCTCATTCCCGGCGGCCTCGAGGAAAAGGCCGGCACCGAACACCTGGTCGCGAGGATGCACGACGCGCTCGCGCGATCACGCGGCGGTGCCTGGGGCGGCCCGGTCATCAACGGCGGCAACTGCCTCGGCATCCGGTCGCTCCCGGGCCGGTACGACACGACGTTCATCCCCGAGTACAAGTTCCCGGTCAACGCCGGTTCGGCATCGCGTGTCGCCCTCATCTCCCAGAGCGGCGCGTTCGCGTTGTCGAGGACGAACAAGCTCGGCGTGCTGAATCCCAAGTACTCGGTCACGCTCGGCAACCAGATGGACCTGACCGTGGGTGACTACCTCACTCACCTGCAGCACGACGACGACATCGACGTGTTCGCGGTGTACGTCGAAGGGTTCCGACCGCTCGACGGCCTGCGGTTCCTCGAAGCCGCCAGCCGTATCGTCGACAGCGGACGTACGGTGATCCTCTATCGCGCGGGACGCACGGCCGCCGGCGCGAAAGCCTCGGCCAGCCACACGGCGTCGATTGCCGGAGACTACCCGGTCATGCGCGGGTTGTGCCAGGCCCACGGGATCGTGGTGGCCGAATCCCTGGAGGACTTCGAGGACCTGACCCTGCTGTTCGCGCTGCTCGGCCGGCAGGCGCTCGACGGCTGGCGGCTCGCCGCCGTGTCCAACGCGGGATTCGAATGTGTCGCGGTGGCCGACAACCTGGGGGGATTTCAGCTTCCGCCCTTCGGCCCCGAGACATCGGCGCGCCTCGCGGACGTCTTTGCCGCCAACCGCATCGCCCAGGTCGTCGATTTGAACAACCCGATCGACCTGACGCCGATGACCGGCGATGCCGGGTACGTCGCCACGGTCGAGACGTTGCTCGCCGACCCGGGCACGGACGCGGTGTTCGTGGGCTGCGTCCCCTTCAGCGCCGCCGTGCAGACGCTCGCGCCCGGCCCGGGGCACCGCGAAGACTTTCGGGCCGACGCCTCGATGGTGGCCGGCCTGATTCGCCTTCGCGCGCTGTCCCGAAAGCCCTGGATCGCGGTCGTGGATGCCGGGCCGCTCTACGATCCGATGGTCGACGCGCTCATCGCCGCCGGCGTCCCGACATTCCGCGCCGCCGATCGCGCGTTGCGCCTGTTCAACACCTACTGCGCCGCGCGGCAGGCCCGTCGGTCCTGCTGAAGCCGTGACACCCGCCCCCGCACGCGCCGCGTTCCTCCCCGCCGAGCGCCGCCTCCTCGCGCGCCTGACGACACCGGCGAGCGTCCAGGCGTTTCTCAACGGGCTGCCGTACAACGCCGAGCGCCCGCCCGTCGGAGAGACGCTGCGGAGTTTTCGCGGTGTCGTGCGGTACGGGACGGCACACTGCCTCGAAGCCGCGTTGTCGGCGGCCGTCATCCTGGAACAGCACGGCTATCCACCGCTCGTCCTGAGCTTCGAGTCCATCGACAAGCTGGATCACGTGCTGTTCGTCTACCGCGAGCAGGGGCGGTGGGGTTCGGTGGCCCGATCGCGCGACCCCGGACTGCACGGCCGCAAGCCGGTCTTCCGAACGGCGCGGGCGCTGGCCATGAGCTACTTCGATCCCTACGTCGATCTCACCGGCTGCATCACCGCGTTTGCCGTCGTGGATCTCCGCCGGGAGATGGGACGATACGACTGGCGGCTGTCGGACCGCAACGTGTGGAAGGTCGAGCAGATGCTGATCGACTACCGCCACACGCCGCTCCGGGTGAACTGGGCGCGGGAACGCTGGCTGCGCGCCAGGTACGAGCGGTTCTACGCGGCCTACCACGGGCGGAAACCCGTCGCCTACGACGGCCGGGAGACGTGGACGGCGCTGCCGCGCGAGTACACGAGGCAGGGTTACGAGAAGCCATGGGTGTAGCCTGGAGCCTTCAGTCCAGATCGAACCCCCGCGTCGGTTTCGTCACCGGTTCCTGCCGTGCCTGCTTGAGTGCTTCTTCGAATCGTTTCGACAGGGCGTCTCCGCGGTTGCGCTGCGCCTCCACCGACTGTTCGAACACCGCCTCGCGTCTCGCCTTCTCATCGGCGAGCAACTGGGCCGCGCGGTCGAGATCGGGCCTGTCCTCGCGCGGTGCCTCGCGGTGCGAGATCACACGGTCGAGGTTCTTGTCGACGACGAGCACCGCCGAGCAG
The DNA here is from genome assembly GCA_964547975.1 of uncultured Vicinamibacterales bacterium. Taxonomy (GTDB): domain Bacteria; phylum Acidobacteriota; class Vicinamibacteria; order Vicinamibacterales; family JAKQTR01; genus CAYJPV01. The sequence continues at coordinate 11,405 of CAZJRM010000166.1, forward strand.
CACGGGCACGTCACTTCGATTTCTGACTGCAGCTTCGCCATGTCTCGCCTCACCTATCTGCGTCGTCCCTGGCCCCACACGTGCCGCACGCGCAATCCACCCGGCGTGGTCGCCGTGACCTCGATGCCCTGGACGACCTGCCTGGCCGCGTTGAACCGCTGACCGAATCCGGCCACGAAGGCATCGAGGGGGATGCCGAGCCGCTCACCGGGGGGCATCCTCGGCCTGGTCACCCGGTAGTGATCGTTCAGCCAGACTTCGACGTCGAGCCACACGTCGTGCGACGTGTTGGTCACCGTCATCTGCCGGCCTTCGATCCGGATGGGATCGGGAGCCTCCGGCGCGCAAGCCGACGCCGCGCAGGCCACAACGACGGCCACCGCCACACTCAGGAGCACTCGTTTCACCACCGGCCGTCCCCTCCGTCCGCCTATCATACGACTCCCGGAGAACGGGCCGGAACCGGGGGGCTTGACAACAGATTTCAAAGTGATATCATTCCGAAAGCATAGGGGGTGCACGTCAATGGTCCGCGAAATCGAACGCAAGGCAATCTCCGGGTGGCTGGTTCTTCCGATCCTGCTCGCCGTGTTGGCCTGGAGCGTCTACCGCTTCATCCTGGCGGTGTCCGCGCCGGTGCCCGAACCGACGAGTGTCCTGCTGTGGGTGTTCGTCTTCCTGGTCGACTTCATCTGCTGGCTCGGCTTCTTCGTCGTCAATCCGAACGAAGCCAAGGTGCTCCAGCTGTTCGGCAGCTACGTCGGCACCGTGAAGACCGCCGGATTCCACTGGGCGAACCCCTTCTTCAGCAAGCGCCGCATCTCGCTGCGGATCCGCAACTTCGAGACGACGCGTCTGAAGGTCAACGACCTGGACGGGAACCCGATCGAGATCGCGGCCGTCGTCGTCTGGAAGGTCGTCGAAACGGCCGAGGCGTGTTTCCAGGTCGACGATTACACCAACTACGTGCACGTGCAGAGCGAAGCGGCGCTGAGGAACCTCTCCACCAGCTACGCGTACGACGCCCACGTCGACGACCACATGTCGTTGCGGGGCAACACGGCGGAGGTGGCCGCGCACCTGAAGAGCGAACTCCAGGAACGTCTGGCGAAGGCGGGCGTCGAAGTCATCGAGGCGCGCATCACTCACTTGGCCTACGCGCCAGAGATTGCCGCCGCGATGCTGCAGCGCCAGCAGGCGTCCGCGATCATCGCCGCGCGGACCCGCATCGTCGAAGGCGCCGTCGGCATGGTCGAGATGGCCCTCGACCGCC
>CAZJRM010000167.1:0-12591 GCA_964547975.1 uncultured Vicinamibacterales bacterium
CGGCGCGGAGGGCACGAAGGCCAGCACCTCACGGAGCAGCAGGCCTGCCGCAGTGACGTTGGTCTGGAAGAACGCCGTGGGCGAGACCAGGAACGCCGGGCCGAGCGCCGTCTCGCGCACCTGGCCGCGGCCCGAGACGGCCAGGGATTCGCGGCCCACCATGAACGGCCCCGGGCGGTCGTGCACGTTGATGACGAAGCCGTCGGGCGCGTCCGGCCCGGCCATCACGGCGCGCACGGGCGCGCGCAGCCGCTTGTCGTTGCGCGAGACGACGAGCATCGCGACGGCCTGGCGGCCGTCGGCGGTCGTGCGGACGATCACGTGACGCGCGAGGCCGTCGAGCGCCGGCCCCGCCGCCGGGATGTTGGCGCGGACCAGGGCGTCACGCACCGCGAACGCGACACGGTTGCCGCGCGCGCTGTGAACGGGACACTCCTCGACAGGAATCAGTCGTTTCGACTCGCGGGCGTAGTGCCCCATCACGAGGCCGCGTCCGCGTGGTCCCGGGCCGAAGGCGAACGTCACCTTGTGCCGGAATCCCCACGGCCCGTCGCCGCCCTCGACCGGGAGGCCGGCCACGGGAGACACGGCGGGCAGTCGTCGTCCCGCGGCGCGCGTCAGCAGGCGCTGCAGGGCCTGGTGTTTGTGCGCCAGTTGTTCGGCGTAGGGGACGTCCTGGAGCGAGCAGCCGCCGCAGTCGCCGAAGTGCCGGCAGATCATCGAAGGTATCCCGCGTCCGGATCGAGCCGGACGCCACGCGAGTTCTTGGCCGGTCTAGCGGCGCGGCTCGATGACGTCCTGCCCGCCCATGAACGGCCGGAGCGCCTCGGGAATCACGATGCGGCCGTCCCGCTCCTGGCAGTTCTCGATGATGGCGAGGAACGTGCGGCCGACGGCGACACCCGATCCGTTCAACGTGTGCAGCAGTTCGGCTTTCCCGACGCCGTCGGGCCGGAACTTGATGTTCGCCCGGCGCGCCTGGAACGCCATCGTGTTGCTGCAGGACGAGATTTCCCGGTACGTGTTCTGGCTGGGCAGCCACACTTCGATGTCGTACGTCTTCGCCGACGCGAAGCCCATGTCGCCCGTGCAGAGCAGGATGGTACGAAACGGGAGCCCGAGGCGCCGCAGCACGTTCTCGGCGCAGTGCGTCATCCGTTCGAGCTCGTCGAACGACTGGTCCGGATGCGCGAAGCTGACCAGTTCGACCTTGTGGAACTGGTGCTGGCGGATGAGGCCGCGCACGTCCTGGCCGTGGGACCCCGCCTCGCTGCGGAAACACATCGTGTAAGCGGTGTAGCGCAGCGGCAGCTGGCGTCCGTCGAGAATCTCGTCGCGGTAGAGATTCGTGACCGGGACCTCGGCCGTCGGCACGAGGTACAGGTCCCAGTCGCCGGCGATCTTGAAGAGGTCCGCCTCGAACTTCGGCAGGTTGCCCGTGCCCTGGAGCGTCGCCGCGTTGACGAGGTACGGCGGGTCGATCTCGGTATACCCGTGTTCGCGCGTGTGCAGGTCGAGCATGAAGTTCACGAGGGCGCGCATCATCTTCGCGCCGTCGCGCATCGTGATCGAAAACCGCGCGCCCGACATCCGCGCGGCGCGCTCGAAGTCGAGGATGCCCATCTCGACCGCAAGGTCGTAGTGCGGGCGCGGCGTGAAGTCGAACTCGCGGGGCGTGCCCCACCGGCGCACCTCGACGTTGTCGTCCGAGGACGCGCCCACGGGCACCGTCTCGTGCGGCAGGTTCGGGATCGTCAGGAGGATCTGCCGCCGTTTGGCCTCGAGCTCCTCGAGCTGGCTCTCGAGGTGCTTGATCTGCTGACCGCGCGCCTTGTTCGCGGCAAAGATGTGCGACACGTCTTCGCCCGCCTTCTTGGCCCGGGCCACTGCCTCGCTCGCGCTGTTCTGCTCCCGTTTCAGGTTCTCGACCTCGGGGATGAGCCGGCGGCGATCGGCATCCAGGGCCGCCAGTTGGTCTAGCTCGGCGGACAGTTTCGCTCCGCGCTGGGCGAGTTTCTCGCGAACGACGTCAAGGTGGTCTCGGACGAATGTCGGGTCGAGCATGCCCAAAATGGTACATCCAAACGCCGCCGGGTTTACAATCAGGCTCACGGCTCACGGCTTACGGCTCACGGCTTGCGGCTTTCGGCTCACGGCTCCTCTAGCCCCTAGCCTCTAGCCTCTAGCCCCTAGCCTCTAGCCCTAGCCCCAAGAGCAGACCAGTATGGCACCACGTATCCGCAAGGTCGTGTTCCCCGTCGCCGGCCTCGGCACCCGGTTCCTGCCTGCGACCAAGGCGCAGCCGAAGGAGATGTTGCCCCTCGTCGACAAGCCGATCATCCAGTACGGCGTCGAAGAGGCTCTCGCCTCCGGCATCGAGAACATGATCCTGGTGACCGGCCGGGGCAAGAACGCCATCGAAGACCACTTCGACGTCTCGGCGGAACTCGAGCTGCTCCTGGAAGCCCGGGGCAAGGTCGACATGCTCCGGGAGATCCGCGCGTTGTCGAAGCTGAGCCGCGTCTCCTACGTGCGCCAGGGCGACCCGCTCGGCCTCGGCCACGCGGTCCTGGTGACGAAGGAACTGGTCGGCGACGAGCCGTTCGCGGTCGTGCTGGCCGACGACGTCATCGACGCCGATCCGCCTGGACTGGCGCAGATGCTGGCGGTCTTCGACAAGGTGCAGGCGCCCGTGCTCGCCGTCGAACGTGTGCCGTGGGATCGGGTCTCGGCCTACGGGATCGTGGACATCGAGAGCGAAGAGGACGGCGTCGTGAAGGTGCGCGACCTCGTCGAGAAACCACGACGGGACGAGGCGCCGTCGAACCTCGCGATCATCGGACGGTACATCCTGACGCCGGACATCTTCCCGGAACTCGAAGCGACCAAGTCGGATCGCACGGGTGAGATTCAGCTGACGAACGGCCTGCGGCACCTGCTGAAGAAGCGGCCGATCTACGCCTGTGAGATCAAGGGCGTACGGCATGACGCGGGCAACAAGCTCGGCTACCTGAAAGCCACGGTCTATTTCGCCATGCGGCGGCCGGACCTCGCCGAGCCGTTCCGCGAGTACCTGCGCAGCCTCGGGCTGTAGCGCAGGTCGCGGGCCGTACCTCTCGCCTCTCCTCGCCTGTTCCCTATTCCTTGGGCGTGCCCGTCGTGCCTTTGGTCTCCGTCTTGGTGTCGGTCTTCGACTCGGTCTTGGACTCCGTCTTCGTCTCGCTGCTCTTGTCCGCCTTCGACGCGGGCGTCGCATCGGGCTTCTTGCCGGCGTAGTCCGTGATGTACCAGCCGGTCCCCTTGAACTGGATCGCGGGCGCGGACAGCAGCTTGTGGACGGGACCCTTGCCGCACGACGGGCATTCCTGCACGGGGGGGTCGGAGAACTTCTGGATCTTCTCGAACGCCCGCCCGCAGGCGGCGCATTCGTATTCGTACAGCGGCATGGCTCAGTCTCTACCTACTCGAGCAGCGTCCCGCGGGTCTCGGTCAGCATGAGCTGACGGTGCACGGCCATGGTGGCCACGCCGTTCCGCAGGAACCTGTCGTGGAACGACTTCAACGAGTACGACTCGCCCTGCTCCGTCTTCCAGTCTTCACGGAGCTTGAGCAGCATCAGTCTCCCGGCGGCGTACGCGCCGTAGCCGGGGTCGAACGTGCCGCGCTCGGCTTCCCGCCGCGCGCTGCCTTCTTCGAGAAACGCCTCATCGCGGAAGAAGCGGACGCACTGCTCGACCGACAGGTCTTCCGCGTGCAGCCGGATGGCCACCACCAGGCGTGCCAGGCGGATGAGCGTCTCGGCCAGCTGGCCGAGCTTGACGGCGGGATCGCCCTTGCCGAAACCGGCGTCCGTCATCATCTGCTCGCAGTAGTGCGCCCACCCCTCGATCGTGGCCACCGACGCCAGCATCAGCGATCGCCGCGCCTTCGATTCGACGTGCCGGAGGTGCTGGAAGTGCAGGTAGTGACCGGGATAGACCTCGTGAATGGAGACCGACCACAACGTGGGCTCGTTCAGATCCCGGAGGTGATCCTGCTGCCGCTCGACGGGCCACGACGGATCCGGATCCGTGACGTAGTAGTACGCCGTCGAGGGCCGCGTCTCGAACGGCCCGGGCGTCCACATGCTCGCGAACGTCCAGCGGCAGAACTCCGGCGTGGGCGCGACCACCACGGGTTCGCCGCCGGGCAACGAGACCAGGTCGCGGCGGCGCAGGAACTCGGCGAGTTCCTTCAGTTGCCCGCTGGCGGTCGCCACCAGGCCCCCCTCCACGCTCCTGCGCGCCTTGAGCTTGCGCCACACCTCGACGGGATCGCCCGGTTCGACGCGGGACGCCACTCGGCGGAACTCGTCCTGCGCCTTCGACAATTCGCGCAACGCGATGTCGAGCAGCTTGTCCGCCGCCATGTCGATGCCATCGTCGAGACGGAGTTTCCTGACGAACCGCTCGGCGCCCAGGCGGAACGACGATCGCGCTTTCGGCGCCAGGTCGGTCTCGACGTACGAGATGTACGTCGACAGGGCGTCAATCGCCTCGGTCTGCGCGTCGGCCAGATCGCCAAGCAGCCCCAGATCGTCGACATCGAAGAACGCCTTCGGCAGATCGTTCTCGACGAAACGAAGGGTGCCCTTGAGCGTGTCGAGGCTGTTCTTGATGAAGATGCCCGGCGGATCCTTGACGTTGTCCTTCGCCGACGCCATCAGGCGCGGGACCTGCCGCAGTTTCGACAGGACGCGGCGGGCCCGTTCTCCGGCCGGCGCGTAGTCGAAGAGCACCTGCGTCGCGAGGCTTGCCGCCAGCAGTTCGCCGTAGTGCTGCGGGTTGCGCTCCCACGTGCGCACGTGCTCGAGTTCGTGCAACCGGGATTGCACGTGCTGGGCGATCCACGGGCGTTCGATCCGTTCGACGGCCGTGAGCGACTCGGGATTCATCGACGAGAGCCGCCGCGCAAACGCGCTCAGTTGCTGCGCCTGCGCCTCGATCGCGCCCCGGCCCAGGTCCTCGAGATGATCGTCGAACTGGTGCACCCCGTCGAGCGTGGCGGACGTCGGGCTGGTCTCGTGGAGGTACGACAGGTAGTCGTCGACGAAATGGTACAGAGGTTCCGAAGCAATCATTGACACGCTCACGGAGGCCTGAGGAGCGCCGGTGGCCGCGGGGCCGTCCGGGTCACCGCCGGAAACAACAATCCCCAATGGTACAATAACTACGCCGAACTATGGCCGATTCCCGCGCGGGTACCCTGTTCGTCGTGGCGACCCCCATTGGCAACCTGGAGGACGTGACCTTCCGGGCACTCCGAGTCCTGCGCGAAGCCGACCTCGTGGCCGCCGAAGATACCAGGCACACGGCCAAACTGCTGACCCACTACGACATCCGGACCCCGACCCTCAGTCTCCACGATCACAACGAGGCCGCGAAGGCCCCAGGCCTCGTCGCCCGGATGGTTGCCGGGGCCACGATCGCCCTCGTGTCCGACGCGGGGACTCCGTCGGTGGCCGATCCGGGTTTCAAACTCGTGCGCGCCGCCATCGACGCCGGCATTCGTGTGGAAGCCGTCCCGGGGCCGAGTGCCGCGCTCGCCGCCCTGGCCAGTTCAGGGTTGCCCACCGACGAGTTCGTCTTCCTCGGCTTTCCACCCGCGAAAGCCAAAGCCCGCGATGCCTGGTACGACTCGCTGCGCGAGGAAACACGGACGGTCGTCTTCTTCGAAGCACCCCATCGTATCCGTGAAAGCCTGACAGCGGCCGCTCGAGCCCTTGGTGACCGGCGCCAGGTCGTGCTCGCACGTGAGTTGACAAAGATCCACGAAGACTTGGTCAGAGGACCTATCGCAGATGTCCTCGAACGCCTCGGCGAACCCCGCGGTGAATTCACGGTCGTCCTGGCCGGATGTCACTTCGGAGAGTCCGTCGCTGATGTGCCGCAACCTGATGATAACACGATACTTGCAGCATTCGAACTGGCGTCTTCCTCCGCGGACGGCCGCCGGGAGGCCGTCGCGGCCGTCGCCAGGCAGTTCGGAATCAGGCCACGAGACGCTTACGCAGCCGTCGAACGGGCCAGGCGTTCTTGACCCCACTTCAACGCTTCTGCTAACGTAACCCCGCTAAAATCAGGACCCGAGCCCTCACGATTGTGGCCAGTTCAGCCACGGGAGTCGTCATGGCGAAGACAGGGCGTAAGCCAACACCGGCCAGGAAGCCTGCCCCGGCCAAGCCGAAGGCCAAACCAGCCTCGGCAAAAGCCAAGCCGGCCGCCAAGGCCAAGCCGGCCGCCAAAGCCAAGCCGGTCGCCAAGGCCGGGCCGAAGGTGACGCCAAAGGTGCCTCCAGCGGCCGTCTCCAAGCCGACCAAGGCTCATCCGCCGGCGCCGGTTCAGGCCCGCCATCCCAAGGCGCCCCAGCCGCCGCCGCCGCCGGTCCGCCGAAGCACGTACGTCGATGCCGTGGCCAGTTACGAACGGGGCGTGCAGTTGCTTCAGGCGCGGAAGTTCAAAGAAGCCGCCGCCGCGCTCGGGACCGTGATTTCGCAGTTCCCCGAGGAAAAGGAACTGCACGAGCGCGCGAGACTGTACCTGCTCGTCTGCCAGCGCGGCCTCGCGGCCGCCCCCGTCAAGGAGAAGACGACGGACGAACGCGTGTTCGCCGCCACGCTGGCCATCAACAACGGGCAGGTCAACGAGGCAATTGCCGAACTGACCGCAGCGCTCCAGCAGGACCCGGAACACGATCACGCCACCTACATGCTGGGCGTGGCGCACGCGCTTCGGGGCGACACGGATCGTGCCGTGCATTTCCTCGGTCACGCCATGGCGCTCAACATCGAGAATCGCGAACTGGCCTGGAAGGAACCCGATCTCGAATCGCTCAGGAAGACCGACGCCATGATCGCGCTCCTGGCGTCTCCGCCGCCGCCCATCCCGAGGAAGGATCGCCGGCCCGCCGCCCCCAGGCCCCGTCGATGACCCCGGAACGTGCCGCGGCGCTGCGGGCCGCCGGCGTGACACTGCTCGATCCCGCCACGACCTTCGTGGACGACGCCGTCACGATAGGTCCAGGCACCGTCGTTCACCCGGGCGTCACGCTCGAGGGCCGCACCACCGTCGGCGCGAACTGCCGTATTCGCTCCTGGGTCCGGCTCACGGATGCCACCCTCGGTGACCGCGTGGTCGTCAACGACTCCTGCGTCATTGTCGAATCCAGAGTGGACGACGGCGTCAGCCTCGGGCCGTTTGCCCACATCCGGCCGGCGTCGCACATCAAGGCGGGCGCGCACGTCGGCAACTTCGTCGAACTGAAGAAGACGGTGTTCGGCGAAGGCGCCAAGGCCGGCCACCTCGCGTACCTCGGAGACGCGACAATCGGGGCCGACGTCAACATCGGCGCCGGCACGATCACCTGCAACTACGACGGCGAGAAGAAGAATCCCACCATCATCGAGGACGGCGCGTTTATCGGCAGCGACTCTCAACTCATCGCGCCCGTCCGTGTCGGCGCCGGAGCCTACGTGGCCGCCGGCTCGTCGATTACCGACGACGTACCGTCGGGCGCGCTGGGGATTGCGCGGGGGCATCAGCGTAACGTCGAGGGCTGGGTCGACCGAAAAAGGAAGAAGCGCGACTAGCGCCTCTTCCAGAAAGGTCTGCCCATGTGCGGAATCGTCGGCTACATCGGCTCGAAGCCCGTGCTGCCGGTCCTCATCGAGGGCCTGCGCCGCCTCGAGTACCGCGGGTACGACTCGGCCGGAGTCGCCCTCGTCCGCAACGGGGTCGTGTCGGTACGCCGGGCGCCGGGCAAGTTGTCCAAGCTCGAGGACACGATCCGCGCGGAGCCGATTGAAGGCGAATACGGACTGGGCCACACGCGCTGGGCGACGCACGGCCGCCCCACGGAAGAGAACGCGCACCCGCACCGCGACTGCAAGGGCCGGCTCGTCGTGGTCCACAACGGGATCATCGAGAACTACATCGAGCTGAAACGCGAACTCCAGCAGGCGGGCCATACCTTCGTCACCGAGACGGACACCGAGATCGTGGCGCACCTCGTGGAACAGGAGCGCGCCACCGGCGGCGGCACCCTCGAACAGGCCGTCCGCCGCGCGCTGAAACGGCTGCGCGGCCTCTACGCCCTCGTGTTGCTGTCGGCCGACGATCCGAACACGCTCGTCGCCGCCCGCAACGGCCCGCCCATCGTCATCGGCGTCGGCGAGAACGAATCGTTCGTGGCGTCGGACATCCCCGCGATCCTGAATCACACGCGCGATGTCGTGTTCCTTGGCGACGAGGAGATGGCCGTCCTGACGCCGGCGGGCGTCGCGTTCTCCCGGTTCGACGGCACGCCCATCCAGAAAGCACCCCAGCGTGTCACGTGGGATCCGATCCAGGCCGAGAAGGCCGGCTTCAAGCATTTCATGCTCAAGGAGATCCACGAGCAGCCGTCGGCCGTGCGTGACACCATCCTCGGGCGCGTGTCGGTCGAAAGCGGCCGGGTGTTCCTCGACGAGGTCAACCTGACGGACACGGACCTGGCCGCCATCCAGAAAGTCGTCATCCTCGCGTGCGGCACGTCGTGGCACGCCGGCCTCGTCGGCAAGTTCCTGATCGAAGAGCTCGCCAAGCTGCCCGTCGAGGTCGACTACGGCTCGGAGTACCGGTATCGCACGAACGTCGGGGACGACCGCACGCTGGCGGTGGTCATCACGCAGTCGGGAGAAACGGCCGACTCGCTCGCCGCGTTGCGCGAAGCCAAGCGCAAGGGCGCGCGGAGCATCGCCATCTGCAACGTGGTAGGCAGCATGGCCACCCGGGAGAGCGACGGGACGATCTACACGCACGCCGGTCCGGAGATTGGCGTGGCGTCGACCAAGGCGTTTACCTCGCAACTGGTGGCGCTGCACCTGCTCGCGTTGTACCTCGCGCAGGCCAGGGGCACGCTGACACTCGAGGAATCCAGGCCGCACCTGGAGGCGCTGTTGCGCCTGCCGCAGGTCCTCGAGGACACGCTCAAGGGCTGCACGGGTCTCGACTGGGTCGGCCGCCGCTTCATGCAGCGGCGCGACTTCCTCTATCTCGGCCGCGGCATCAATTACCCCATCGCGCTCGAAGGCGCGCTGAAGCTCAAGGAGATCTCGTACATCCACGCGGAGGGGTACCCCGCCGGCGAGATGAAACACGGGCCCATCGCGCTCATCGACGAGTCGTTGCCCGTCGTGACCCTCGCGCCGAAGGACCACGTGTTCGAAAAGATGCTGGGCAACATCCAGGAGGTCAAGGCCAGGGGCGGCGCCGTCATTGCCATCACGACCCCCGGTGACAGCGCGCTCGACGACCTGCTGGACCCCGAACGTGATGTGCTCATCACCGTGCCGGAGACGCATGCGTTGTTGACGCCGGTGGTCTTCGCGCTCCCGCTGCAGTTGCTGGCGTACCACATCGCGGTCCGCCGGGGCTGCGATGTCGATCAACCGAGGAACCTGGCGAAGAGTGTCACGGTAGAATAGGAGAAACGCCTCCGTCTACCTGAATGGACTTCCTCGACAATCTCAATCCCGAACAGCGCGCCGCCGTGCTCCACGAGGACGGCGCGCTCCTGATCCTCGCGGGCGCCGGTTCCGGCAAGACCCGGGTGATCGCCTACCGCATCGCGTATCTCGTCGGAAGCGGCCTGGCCGATCCGAGCGAGGTCCTCGCGGTCACCTTCACGAACAAGGCGGCCGAAGAAATGCGCGAGCGCGTGGCGTCCTTGCTGGGCGCCGCCAGCTCCGGCCTCTGGATCTCCACCTTCCACGCCCTCTGCGCGCGCCTGCTCCGCCGAGAAGCCCCGTCCATCGGGTTGCCGCGGGAGTTCGTGATCTACGACTCGTCCGACCAGCTCGCCGCCGTGAAACAGGTGCTGCGGGATCTGCAGATCGACGAGTCGGCCATTCAGCCGCGCGCCGCCCTGTCGCGGATCAGCCACGCGAAGAACCGGATGGAGACGCCAGCGGCCATGGCGTCCGAACGCTTCAACTTCCGCGCCGAGCAGATGTCCAAGGTCTACGAGGGGTATCTTGCCGCCCTCAAGGCCGCCGGCGCCCTCGATTTCGACGACCTGCTCCTCAAGACCGTCGAACTCTTCGAGAAGGCCGAGGACGTCCGCGCGCGTTACAGTTCACGTTTCCGGTTCGTCATGGTCGACGAGTACCAGGACACGAACCGTCCCCAGTACCTCCTGATGCGGCGCCTGGCCGAGGTTCACCGGAATCTCGCCGTCGTCGGCGATCCCGACCAGTCGATCTACGCGTGGCGCGGCGCCGACATCCGGAACATCCTGGATTTCGAACGCGACTTCCCCAACGCCACGACCGTCCGCCTCGAGCGGAACTACCGCTCGACCCAGATCATTCTCGAGGCGGCGTCGGCGCTCATCGCGAACAACAAGAACCGCAAGGAGAAGCGGCTCTGGACCGATGAGAAGGGCGGCGATCTCATCACCGTCGCGCGCTGCTCGGACGAGATCGAAGAAGCCGAGTACGTCGCGCGGACCGCGAAGACGATTCTCGCCAGCGACAGGCAGGCCTCCGCCGCGGTGCTCTACCGGACCAACGCGCAGTCGCGGGTCGTCGAAGACGCGCTTCGCCGCGAGAACCTCCCGTACCAAATCGTGGGCAGCGTCCGGTTCTACGAGCGGAAGGAGGTCAAGGACGCGCTCGCGTATCTCAAGTTGCTGCTCACGCCCAACGACGACGTCAGCCTGCGGCGGATCATCAACGTCCCCGCGCGCGGGATCGGCAAGGGTGTGATGGACGCCCTCGAGGCCCAGCGGGACGTGGGCCCCGGCGCTGGGCCAGCCGAGGGTTTCCCCCTGCTGGCGGGACAGGAAGCCGAACCGCGTTCGCTCTGGGTGTGCCTGAACCAGGGACTCGAAGCGCGGCGGTTCCCCGCTCGAGCGTCGGCGTCACTCACCACGTTCCGCGACCTCATGGTGAGCCTCACCGAACTGTCGAAACGCGAGAGCCCGTCGGCCACGATTGCCAAGGTGCTCGACCAGACCGGCTACCTTCAGGACCTCCGCGAAGACCGCAGCGAAGAGTCGGACGCGCGGGTGGAGAACCTGGCGGAACTCGTCTCGGCCGCGCGTGAGTACGAGACGCGCGATCCCGAGGCGACGCTGGGCGGATTCGTGGATCGGCTGTCGCTCCTCTCCGAGGCCGACGAGACCGACGGCGTTGAACACGCGCGCATGCTCCTGATGACGATGCACAGCGCCAAGGGACTCGAGTTCCCCGCCGTGTTCATTACAGGCCTCGAAGAAGGCCTGTTCCCGCATTCGCGTTCGAACGAATCGGACGACGAACTCGAAGAGGAACGCCGCCTCTGCTACGTGGGGATGACCCGGGCGAGGCAGAAGTTGTTCCTGACCTCGGCGAACCGGCGGCGGGTGTTCGGCGAATACCGCGGCACCGAGCCGTCACGGTTCCTCGACGAGATTCCGCCGGCGCTCACGCGCGCGGCCGACACGGGCGGCTCGGCGTACCAATCGTCGTTCTTTGGCGGCGGGGCGCGCGACAGCTACGGCCGCCGCCGGTTCGACGACGACGGCGGCCCGGCCTGGGCGCGTGGCGGCAGGGGGAACGAGGGCTACGGGCGCTCTCCGCGGGGAGGGTCTGGCGGGGTTCGCGATTCGCAGGTCGACACACCGCCGCCGTTTGCGTACGAAGACGAGGATCAGTCGGGAGGCCTTCGGCTGGGCCAGCGGGTCCGTCACGCCCAGTTCGGCGTCGGCACGATTCTCGGGATGGAAGGGGACGGCGACGACCTGAAGCTGATGGTGCGTTTCGCCAGCGTGGGCACCAAACGCCTGCTGGCGAAGTTCGCCAGGCTCGAGAAGGCCTGACGCCCGTACAGCGAACAGCCGGGACACGAAGGCACGGGCTGGCCCCCGGTTCCCGGCTGGAATGGCTCCGGCGCAGGTCTTACTTGCCGGCTTCGACGTGCTTCGTGATGACCCAGCGGCCGACGAAGTCGGCAGCCTTGCCGTCCTTGCCCACGACGCCCTTGATGGTCGCGCGCTGGATGGTGACAACCAACTGCTTCTCGACCACGGCGTTGTCGGCCATCTTGACCTTGGCGTCGATCGTGACGTCCTTCGACGCCAGTTCGCCGTCGTAGTCGGTCACGACGATCGGGTTGCGCTGATCGAGGACGCTGATCTCGACGATCGGCCGATCCACGTTCAGGGCCTTGCGGGCTTCAGTGACCTTGGCGGCGTACGTCTTGGTCTCTTCGCGCCACTTGTTCCATTCCGTCTGGATGGTGGCGTCCTTGCCCTTCAGGGGCTTGTTGGCCGCCTCGGCCTTCAGGATACGATCGATCGCATCGCTGTTGGCGTCCTGGTATTCCTTCTTCTTCTTGCCGAACTCGGTTTCCGCGTCCTGGGCCGCCTTGAGGTCCGCCGCGAGCTGTTTCAGGGTCAGCGGTCTGACCTGATCAGGCGTCGAGCTCACGACGCTGAAGCTCTGCACCTGGCCGTCAGTCTTGGGGTCGAATCCGACGGTGGCGATGTTCGCCAACGTCATGTTGTCGCCCATCTTGGATGCGTTGAAGTACT
>CAZJRM010000168.1:0-5077 GCA_964547975.1 uncultured Vicinamibacterales bacterium
CGAAGACGACCTGCAGCCGCTCGTGGATCGGATGTTCCACGACGCGGCCCGCGCCATCACCCTCGTCGGCGCCGCCTTGCGCGAGGCGGCGTTCGATGCAGCCTGCCTCGAGCGCCGGGCCGGCGAGTCGTGGGTGACAATCACGGAACTGGCCGACACCCTCGTCCGCGAACACGGGCTGGCGTTCGACGTGGCGCACGGCGTGGCGCGCCGAGTCGTGCAGGCGCGTTCGGCCGATCCGGAGGCGAGGCTCGGCCAGGTCGTGGCCGAGGCGACGGCCGATCTGACGGGGACGGCGATCTGGTACGATGATGCGCAACTGGGTCACATCCTCAGTCCGCATCACTTCGTCGCCGTGCGCACCACGCCCGGCGGGCCGGCGCCGGCGGTGACGGCGGCGGCGGCGGCGGCGGCGCGAACCCGGCTGGCCGACGATGCCCGGTGGCTCGAGACGAGCCGCGCGGCGTTGGCGGCTGCCGCCGACGAACGTACAGCAAAGGCGAACCGCCTATGACGCCATCGTCTTCTCCCGTCGTGCTCGACGCCGAGGCCCGCCGGTTCCTGAAGGGCACGGGTGTCCGGGTCATCCTGATCGAAGTCGCCGTCGTCGCGGCAGTCTGGGCCTTCCAGGCCTGGTTCGGGCGCTGACATGCACGCCATCGACTGGGCCGTCGTCCTCGTTTACTTCACGTGGATCGTCTGGGACGGCCTGCGCCGCTCGAAGGCGACGAACGAAGTGGAGGGTTACTTTCTCGCCGGCCGTTCGTTGCCCTGGTGGGCCGTCGGTCTGTCGGTCATGGCGACCCAGCTGTCGGCCATCACGCTCGTGGGCACTACCGGGCGAGGCTTCGCCGAGGGCATGAGCGTGCTGCAGCTGTACCTCGGGCTGCCCATCGCCATGGTCATCCTGTCGGTGACGGTGGTGCCGTTCTTCTACCGAGCCGGGGTCTTCACGGCGTACGAATACCTCGAGCGCCGCTTCGACGCCAGGACGCGTACGCTGGCCAGCGTCCTGTTCCAGCTCTCGAGAAGCCTGTCGTGCGGGGTCGTCATCGCCGCGCCGGCCGTCATCCTGTCGGTCATCCTGGGATGGAATCTCAACCTGACCATCCTCGGGATTGGAATCCCGACGGTGCTGTACACGATGGTGGGCGGCGTGCAGGCCGTGACGTGGACGGACGTCAAGCAGATGGTCGTGATCCTGGCCGCTGTCGGCTCGGCCGTGGTGTTGCTGCTCTGGCAGTTGCCCACCGAGGTGTCGCTGTCGGGGGCGCTGCACCTGGCGGGATCGACGGGGCGCCTGCAGGCCCTCGACTTCCAGTGGGATCCGACCAAGACGTACACGTTCTGGTCGGGGCTGATTGGCGGACTGTTCCTGATGCTGTCGTACTTCGGGTGCGACCAGAGCCAGGTGCAGCGGTACCTCACGGCGAAGTCGGTCGGCGAAGGCCGGCAGTCGCTGCTCATGAGCGCGTACTGGAAGATTCCGCTCCAGTTCCTCATCCCGCTCATCGGCGTCCTGATGTTCGTGTTCTTCGTGTTCCACCGGCCGCCGATGCTGTTCAACGCGCAGCACGACCAGGCCGTGCGCCACGGTGCCAGGGGCGCGGAGTACGTCGCGCTGGAGCGGCAGTTCAACGCGGCCTACGAGGCGCGCCGGCAGGCGGCGCTCGACGTGTCCGCGGCACGGCAGGCGGGCGGGTCAGCGCTGACGGCCGCAGAGGCCGCGTTCAGCCTGGCGGATGCCGACGTCGCGAAGGTCCGGACCGACGCCACCAACCTCGTGCGCCAGGTCTCGGGCGACGCGCAGTGGGGAGACGTCAACTACGTGTTCCCGACGTTCGTCACGAGCCACATGCCCGTCGGGCTGGTCGGCCTGATCATTGCCGCCATCTTCGCGGCGGCCATGTCGACAATTGCCGCCGAGCTCAACTCGTTGTCCACCGCGACCGTGATCGACGTCTACCGGCGGTACCTGAAGACGGAGGCCTCGGACGCCCACTACCTCACGGTGTCGAAGCTGGTCACGGGGTTCTGGGGTGTCGTGGCCTGCGTGGCGGCGATCTTCGCCACCTCGCTCGGCCCGCTCATCGACGTCGTCAACCGGTTCGGATCGTTCTTCTACGGATCGCTGCTCGGCGTGTTCGTGCTGGCGATCGGCGTGCCGCGGGCGACGTCCCGGGGCGCGTTCTGGGGATTGATTGCCGGCATCGCCGTCGTCGCGACGGTGGCCCTGACCACGCCCATCGCGTTCCTGTGGCACAACGTGATTGGCGCGTTGACCGTGGTCGCGGTCGGTCTCGGGATCAGCGTCGTCGGCCGGCGGTAGGGGGCCGGCGGGGTGCGGCGCTCCCGGCCCGTTCTCGACGGGCCACCGGGGCCGGAGCCGCGCCAGGCGCGGGCCCGAGGCCGGCGGCCTTGCGCAGGCGTGCGACCTCGTGGCTCGTCAGGTCGCGGTGCTCGCCGGTGCGAATGTCGGGATCGCTGATCGGCCCGATACGCACCCGGCGCAGCCGGACGACCGGATGGCCGACCGCTTCGCACATGTTGCGCACCTGCCGCGTCCGCCCCTCGTGCAGCACGACGGACAACAGCGATTGATCGTCACGCGCGCCGAGGCCGACCTGGAGGACCTCGACGCCGGCCGGGGCCGTGCGGCGTCCGTCAATCACGACCCCGCGCCGGAGCCGCGCGACCGCGTCTTCGCCGGGTGTGCCGCGGACGCGCACGTGATACTCGCGCTCGACTTCGTGACGCGGGTGCATCAGGCGCTCGGCCAGTTCGCCGTCGTTGGTCAGCAGCAGCAACCCTTCCGAGTCGTAGTCGAGCCGCCCGACCGGGTACACGTACTCACGCACTTCCGGCAGCAGGTCGAAGACCGTCGGACGTTGTTCCGGGTCCTTGCGCGTTGTCATGTAGCCGCGAGGTTTGTCGAGCAGGAGGTACCGGCGTCGCTCGGCGATGCGGATGCGCTGGCCGTCCACGCGGATGTCGTCACGGGCGGGATCGGCCTTCGTACCCAGTTCGAGCACGGTCTTGCCGTTGACCGTCACGCGGCCGTTGGTAATCAGCGTCTCGGAAGCCCGGCGGGAAGCGACGCCCGCGGCCGAGAGGATCTTCTGAAGGCGTTCGCCCGATTGTTGCGTGGACACCACTACAGGTTACCGCATGTCTGGGACATGGGGCGTGGGACATGGACACTGACGGACGTAGGGGCAAGGACCAAGGACCAAGGACCAAGGACCAAGGAACAAGGAACAAGGAACAAGGGACAAGGGACACGGGGCAGGGCATGACGCGCGGTGGAGCCGCAGGGATTTCGGCCGGGCCCTGCGAGCACGCCGAGGGCGTCAGTCTGCAAACGTCACCGTGAGGGGGTGACGCGCTTGGGGATGGGGGCCCCCAAGCCTGTGCCAGAACGAACGCCCGGCAAGGTGACGTTTGCCGGCGTGTCGAGCCGGGGCCGGCCGAGAGCCCTGAGGCTTCGCCGTGCGGCTCCTGCACCTCCGACTGAGCGCAGATGTAGGGGCAAGGACCAAGGACCAAGGAACAAGGGACACGGGGCAGGGCATGACGCGCGGTGGAGCCGCAGGGATTTCGGCCGGGCCCTGCGAGCACGCCGAGGGCGTCAGTCTGCAAACGTCACCGTGAGGGGGTGACGCGCTTGGGGATGGGGGCCCCCAAGCCTGTGCCAGAACGAACGCCCGGCAAGGTGACGTTCTGAGCGCAGATGTAGCGGCAAGGAACAAGGACCAGGCTCGGGGTGCCCTGAGTGAGCATCCCAACGAGCGAGTCGAAGGGCAGGCTTCAGGCCCTACTCTCGCAGCAGCGCGGCGAAGAAGTCGATGAGTTTCCAGCCCTCGGAGACGGCGTGTTCGTTGTTCAGTTCGGCGTGGGTGATGAGCCCGCTCAGCAGGACTCGCACGCGGGTCCTGCCGTCCAGGTGCCGGGCGAGAAACCGCGTTTCGATCGCTGGCACGACGTTGTCGCCCGTGCCGTGGAGCAGGTAGACCGGTGCCGAAGGTGCCGGCGAACTGTCGGCCGAAAGCTCCGCCGGGTAGCCGTCTTTCGGGAGGACCGCGAGGAGCTTCGGACCGAGGGTCTTCACATCCCGCGTGTTCACGGCCTTCATCAATGCCTTCGCTGGCTCGGGTAACGCCGCCGCCATTTCGCTGGCTGACTTGTAGGTCGCAAGGGCGACCTTCAGGTTGATCAGGTCGTAACACGACGCGGAGAGATATTCGAGGATGGCTTGCCGAAGCGGCTCGACCTGTTCCGCGGGCACCATCCGATCGGCGGCGCCCAGGAGCAGCACCGCGACGCCGTAGTCGTGCGGCGCGAGATAGGTTTCCGTGCCGACGTACGACGCCGGCGCGTCCGGGGGCGGCAGGTCCGTCAACACCTGGCCCGTCACGAGGAATCGCAGGACACGCAGGAAGCTGGCATGCCCGCCAAACGCGAAGACGAACTCGAGGTGATCGCGAATCGACGGCCTTCCCGCGGCCACCACCGACAACCCGCCCGCGAAACTGATCCCGATGAGGCCGATACGCCCGTGGCGGGCGAAGCGGGGCTGCCCGATGAGCCACCGCGCCGCGTCCTCGATCATGTCCGTCGTGCGGACCGTCACGGAGAACCGCTTGAGGTCGGGCATCTCCGGCGCCACCACCGCCAGCCCCACCTGGGCCAATTGCATCGCGAGGTTGTAGAACCGCGGCTCGTCGATGCCGACGGCGTGCAGGCCCGGGACGAGTACGACCGCCCGCCTGATGTGATTGGGGACGAACAGCCGCGTGCGCAGCGCCCCGTGGCGGCTGAGGATCGTCGTCTCGGAGACCGTGATCAGATCGGATTCGAAGGCCAGCGCCTCGCGCACGGGCCCGTCCAGACCGGTCATGCCCACGAGGAGCGCCGCCGCCCGCGTGTAGGAACGCACGAACGACGCGCCGAGGGCGAGCACCGTGACGAGCACGACCAGGACGGAGACGACGGTCCGAGGGCGCATCCGGGACATGTTACACGGGAAGGGAAGAGGGACAAGGCGATAGGGAAGAGAGAAAGGGCGAAGGGAACAGGG
>CAZJRM010000168.1:5177-12570 GCA_964547975.1 uncultured Vicinamibacterales bacterium
GGAAGGGAAGAGGGACAAGGCGATAGGGAAGAGAGAAAGGGCGAAGGGAACAGGGCCGCGCCGCTGGCCGCGAGCCGCGAGCCGCGAGCCGACATGCTATAGTTCTTGCTTCACCTCACATGAACCTGACCGATCCGGCCGCGGCCGCCGGACGCCTTCGTTCGCTGGTCTTCGATTCGCCGGTCGGGTCGTGGACCCTGTGGCTCTGGGCGCCGGCTGCCGACCTGCAGCCCGCCGTGACGGCGCTGTGGGCGACGTCCGCCCAGACGGTGGCGTTTCGTGAACGTGTGCTGCCTCGCGAGACCGTCGAGCTGATGATCAACTTCGGCGGGCGCCAGACCGTTCACTGGGCCGACAGGCCCGGACGGTCTCAGCACTTTCGTCGGGCCTGGGTTTCGGGCCTGCAGTCGGAATGCCTCGACATCGAGAGTCCAACCGCCGCGCAGCTCATCGTGGCGAGCCTGCACCCCGCCCACGCCGGTCCGTTGCTCGGTGTGTCAGGACAGGAACTGCGTGGCCGGGTCGTTTCCCTCGACGACGTGTTGTCGAAACTGGCGGAGGGGCTGGCAGACCGCCTCGAGGACACCGCGTCGGTCGTCGGCCGGTTTCTCGTCTTCGAACAATTCCTGCGCGAGCGAATCCGGCAGCAGCTCCGAGCGGTGCCTGCGGCCGTCCGCGCGGTCGAACGGATCGTGGCGACCGGTGGGCGGTTGCCGGCGTCGGTGCTGGCGGACGAAATCGGCTGCAGTGCCCGCTACCTCGAAACCCAACTGGCCGAACACGTCGGATTCACGCCCAAGCAGTTGTCCCGACTGATCCGGTTCTCGCGGGCGGTCGACCGCATCCGTGACGCGGAAGCGGTCGACTGGGTCGAGGTCGCGCTCGAGTGCGGTTACTACGACCAGTCGCACTTCCACCGTGACTTCCGGCGATTTACCGGCGCCACGCCAGGGGAGTTCCTGGACCAGCGTGACCCGAGTTCTCAGGCGATGCGCCCCGAATGACGGTGTTCGTGTTTGTCCAATCCGCGGCCCCGCGTGACTGGCTACGCTGGTCCAACTGGAGGGACATATGAAGATCGACTACAAGGCCGAACGCGACTGCTCGGCCGCTGGCGTTCACGCAGGTACGGGGAAGACGTATGACGAGTGGTTCGCCATCCTGGATCAGGCAGGTGGCGCGGCGGCAGGCCGTCGAGCGCTGGGCGAACATCTCATCGCGACGTATGCGCTCGACGCCTGGTGGGTCACGACGGTGATCGTGGCATACGAGCAGGCTCGCTCGGTTGTCGAGAAGGATGGTGCTCCCGGGGGCTTCAACATCTGTGTGACGAAGGCCGTCGGGGCCGAGCCGGCGAAGGTGTACGAGGCGTTTCTCGACTCGGGGTGGTGGCTGGGAGGGACCGGCGATCGCCCGGTCGAAGGCGCACCATTCGATGACGGAGACGGGCACTCGGGTGTCTGGAAGAAGCTGAATCCGGGCAAGGTCCTGCGGTTCACGTGGAGCGGGGCGGGACACTCCGCCGGCGAGAGCGTCGAGATCAAGCTCTCTCCCAGCGGAGCCCGGACGTCCATCGTGTTGAATCACAACCGGCTGCCGGATCGGCCAGCCGCCGATGGGATGCGGACAGCCTGGGCCGCGGTACTCGAAACGCTGAAGGGGAGGTTCGCGTGATGCGATGGATGTTCGGCACGGGACTCGTCCTGGTGCTGGCCTGCGCGACGGCCATGTCGGCGGCCGGACCCGATCTGGAGTGGCGACTGTACCTCGCGTCCATTGCTGCCGCTGACGGTGCGTTGAAGGCCGACGACACTTCCGCCATGCGGCGATGGCTCGACGAGGCGCCGGCGAAGTTCCGCAACTGGGAGTGGCGGTACCTTCGTGCGCGATCCGACGAGAGCCTGTTCGCGAAGGACGCGCACACCGGTGCGATCACCGCGCTCGGCGTCAGCCCGGACGGCCGCTGGATTGCGACGAGTTCCGCCGACAAGACCGTCAAGGTGTGGGATGCCGAGAGCGGCGAACCGGCGGCGACGCTCGAAGGCCATGGCGCGCCGACGTGGTCCCCCGCGTTCCGGCCCGGGACCGGCGAACTGGCCACGCTGGGGTCCGACGGGTCCGTCAGGGTCTGGAACTGGCAACAGAAGTCCGAGGTGCGCCGGTTCGAGAAACTCGGCAACGGGATGGGGGCGCTGGCCTGGAGTCCCGATGGCACGCGCCTGGCCGCGACGACGTGGACGGTCGAGAAGGAACGCGGCGTGATCGGCTGGGTGCACCTGTGGGACCTCGCCGCGGATCGCCTCCTCTGGAAGGCCGAGTTCGGCGTGAAGCCCGTGACGGCGGTCCAGTTCCGGCCTGACGGCAGGCAACTGGCCGCCGCGACCTGGGATGGGTGGGTGGGACTGTTCCCGACAGACGGTACCGGCGCCCCTTCGGCGGTGGCGAAGATCGAGGAGTACGGGACGTATCCCGCGATGCAGAGTCTGGCGTACGCGCCGGACGGACGAACCGTGGTCGCGACGTCGAAAGACGGAGTCGCGCGCGTGTTGTCGACCGGCGATGGGGCGGTGATTCGAGAACTGCGCGGCCACGCCCGGTGGGTCAACGCCGGTGCCGTGGCCCCGTCCGGACAGTGGCTGGCGACCGGGTCCAGTGACGAGACGGTCCGCCTGTGGGATGCCACCACAGGGCGGCTCATTCGTTCCCTGCACGGACACACGGCGTCGGTGAACGCTTTGGTGGTCAGTCCGGACGGTTCGCGCCTCGTGTCGGGAGCCGCCGACGGCACGTTGCGCTGGTGGGACGCGGGACTTGCCGACGCCACCCGCACCGTGTGGAAACAAGCCGACACCGTGTACGGTCTCGACTTCTCGCGGGATGGCACGCGTGTCGCCACCGCGTCATGGGGCGGACAGCTGTCGGTGTGGGACCGGGCGCGCCGGCGGATGATCTGGCAGAAGCCCGTCCACGAGGCGTCGGCCAATGCCGTGGCGTTCAGTCCCGACGGTCGCCGGCTGGTCAGCGGCGGCAACGATGGCCGGCTGCAGGTGCTGGACGCGGCCACTGGGGCCGTGCTGGCGACCTGGGAACACGTGAAGGATGGCCGCGCCGCCTGCATCGCCTGGAGCCCCGACGGCCGCCATGTGCTCGCACCCTCATCGCGGCCGACCGTCAAGGTGTGGTCTGCGGCGACCGGCGAGGCGCGCCATACGATTCCCGGAGGCAAGGGCGAAGCGTACGATGCGGCGTTCTCACCGGATAGCCGATGGGTGGCCATCGGATGGACGTCGGGCGACGTGCGTGTCGTCGATGTCGAGTCGGGGCAGGACGTGCTCGCGCTGCCCGCGCAGAGTGGCGGTGTCTACGGTGTCGGCTGGTCGCCCGACGGCAAGATGCTCGCCGCCGCCGGTGGCGACCGCCGGATTCGGCTGTGGGAGGTTCCGTCCGGCAGATTGGTCCGAACGCTGGTCGGGCACACGGAGCTGGTGTACGAGGTGATGTTCTCGCCGGATGGCACACGGCTCGTGTCGACCTCGAACGACCAGACTGTTCGGGTGTGGGCCGCCGACTCGGGCGACGCGATTCTATCGGTCCCGTTTCAGGCGCAGGTCTACGGGGGTCGTTTCTCTCCGGACGGATCGACGCTGGCCGTCCTGCCGATGGATGGGACGGTGGTCATCCTCGAGGCGCCGGGGAGAACGGAATAGGGAAGAGGCGAGAGGCGGGAGGCGAGAGGCGAGGGGACTCGGGATTGGGGATTGGGGGTTGGGGGTTGGGGGTTGGGGACTGGGGGTTGGCGGAGCCGCGAACTGGAGTGGTCGTTCGCCGCGAGCCGCTAGCCGCGAGCCGCGAGCCTCTAGTACCATGCTCCCCCATGATCATCGCGATTGACGGTCCGTCGGGAGTGGGGAAGGGCACGGTGGCGCGCGGCCTGGCCGCGGCGCTCGGCATCCGGCACGTGGACACCGGCGGCATGTATCGCGCGCTCGCCTGGCGCGGCCTCCAGCTCGGCCTCGACCTCGACAACGAAGACGTGATGACCGATCTCGCGACGACCGCCGATTTCCACGTGAACGGCTCGCAGGTGTCGATCGACGGCACCGACGTGTCCGAGGCGATTCGTACGCCGGAGATCGACAGGGCCACCACGCGCGTCGCGCGCCTGTCGCGAGTCAGGGCGCAACTCGTCATGCGTCAGCGCGCGATGGCCGCCGACGGCGGCGTCGTGATGGAAGGCCGCGACATCGGCTCGGTCGTCTTCCCCGACGCGGACGTGAAGGTGTTCCTCGACGCGTCGCCTGAAGAACGCGCGCGGCGCCGCGCCAACGACCCCGCGCATACCGCGGCGAAGACGCAGTCGGCGGCCGACCTCGCGCAGGCCATGAAGACGCGCGACGACAACGATCGAAATCGCGCGGCGTCGCCGCTGAAGGTGCCGGAAGGTGCCATCGTGATCGACACGACGTCGATTCCGGCGTCCGAGGTCGTCGCGCAGGTGCTTGCCATTATCAAATCGAAACAGTAGGAGATTAGTCCCCCGAGATCTTGTCGCTCCGCACGCACTGTGAGTACGATCACAGCTGCAGGCGGCGCCCCTCCCCCGCGGTTCCCCCGGTCGAAGCTCAGCGCGTCGAGGTCACTCCCCGGCGTTCCCCCCTGAGCACTCCGTATCCCGCCGGTCGTTGTCGTACCTGTGCACCACTTCGCCATTTCCGGGAGAAGTGTATGAGCCACGGAACTCACGCTGTTTCCACCGACACCCTGGCCGGGCGCGTGGAAGCGGCCACGGGCGTCAGCCCCGCGCAGTGTTACCAATGCGGTAAGTGCGCGGCCGGCTGTCCCGTCTCGGACCAGATGGACCTGCCGCCCTGTCAGGTCTTCCGCCTCCTCCAGCTTGGTTTCCCCGAACTCGATCGGAAGGTGCTCGCCAGCGAAGGTATCTGGCTGTGCCTGACCTGCGAAACGTGCACGAGCCGCTGCCCGCAGGAAGTCGCCATCACGGCGGTGATGGACTACCTGCGGCAGGAAGCGCTGCGCACGGGTGTCGCGCATCCGAAGAGCCGCGAGATCGTCGCGTTCCACCGCGCGTTCCTCGACTCGATTCGCGAGACCGGGCGGCTCTACGAGATCGGCCTGGTCGCGGACTACAAGATGCGCACCTTGGATCTCCTGAAGGACGTGATGCTGGCGCCGGCCATGCTCACGCGCGGCAAGCTGCCGCTCGTGCCGCACGTCGTCAAGGATCGGGCTGGCGTGAAGGCGCTCTTCAAGCGCAGCGCGGGAAAGGAGTAGGACGTGCGAATCGGCTACTATCCCGGCTGCTCGCTGCTCGGCTCGTCGCGCGAGTTCGACGAGTCGGTGCGCGCGGTCATGAAGGCGCTCGACGTCGAACTGGTCAGCGTGCCCGACTGGAACTGCTGCGGCGCGTCGAGCGCGCACCTGCTCGATCACGATCTCAGCCTGGCCCTGCCGGCGCGGATTCTCGCGCTGGCCGAGAGCGCGGGTATCACGGACATGCTGGCGCCGTGCGCGGCGTGTTCGAACCGCCTGCTCTCGGCGCAGCAGGTGCTGGCCGCCGACCCCGCCACGAAGGCGCGTGTGGAAGCCATCGCCGGCGTCACGCTCAAGGGCACGGTCAAGATCCTGAACATCCTCGAAGTGCTGGCCCGCGTGCAGGACCGCATCGCACCGGCGAATCCGTTCGCCCGCAAGGTGGCCTGCTACTACGGCTGCCTGCTCGTCCGCCCGGCGAAGGTCGTGAACTTCGACCGCGTCGAGAACCCGCAGAGCATGGACACGCTGATGGCGAAGGTCGGCGCGACGCCTGTGCCCTTCAACTTCAAGACCGAGTGCTGCGGCGCCGCCTTCTCCGTCACCCGCACCGACATCGTCGGCAAGCTCTCCGCGAAGATCGTGGACGATGCGGTGAAACACGGGGCGGAGGCGGTGGTGGTGGCGTGCCCGATGTGTCACAGCAACCTGGACATGCGGCGCCCCGCGATTGACGCCAGCCTGGGACGGCAGGAGCGCGTCCCGGTCATGTTCATCACGCAGGCCATCGGCCTGGCCATGGGCCTCGACCCGAAGTCGCTGGGCCTCGAACGCCACTTCGTGCCCGTCACGTTCCGGGATGCCGTCCCGGCGGGCGCGCACGCGTAGGAGGGGGCAGGGATGGCTCGCATCGGCGTCTTCACCTGTCATTGCGGCGAGAACATCGGCGCCACCGTGGATTGCGGGAAGGTGGCGGAGTTGTCGCGTTCGATCCCGGGTGTCGTGCACAGCGTGGATTACAAGTACATGTGCTCGGACCCCGGCCAGCGGATGATCCAGGAGGCGATCGCCGAGCACAAGCTCGACGGGCTGGTCGTCGCCGCGTGTTCACCGCGTATGCACGAGCCCACGTTCCGCCGCGCGGCGGAAGAGGCGGGGCTCAACCCGTACATGTGCGAGATGGCGAACCTGCGCGAGCACTGCTCGTGGGTGCACGAGAAAGGCGACGCCACCACGCAGAAGGCCGCCGACCTGGTGCGCGTCATCGTCGAGAAGGTGCGGCGCAACAAGCCGCTCTTCCCGATCAAGGTGCCCGTCACGAAGACCGCGATGGTCATCGGCGGCGGCGTGGCCGGCATCCAGGTGGCCCTCGACATCGCGAACGGCGGGCACAAGGTCGTGCTCGTCGAGAAGTCGCCGAGCATCGGCGGGCACATGAGCCAGTTGTCGGAGACCTTCCCGACGCTCGACTGCTCGCAGTGCATCCTGACGCCGCGGATGGTCGAAGCGGCGCGGCACCCGAACATCACGCTGATGACGTACAGCGAGGTGGAGAAGGTCGACGGGTTCATCGGCAACTTCCAGGTGACGGTCCGCAGGAAGGCCCGCAAGCTCGACGAGAAGCTGTGCACGGGATGCGGCCTGTGCACGCAGAAATGCCCGCAGAAGAAGATCCCGGACGAGTTCAACGAAGGCCTCGGCCTGCGGCGCGCCATCTACGTGCCGTTCCCGCAGGCGGTGCCGAACAAGCCGGTTATCGATGTCGCGAACTGCACCTACTACAAGACCGGCAAGTGCAAGGCGTGCGAGAAGCTGTGCCCGACGGGCGCGATCCGGTTCGAGCAGCAGGACGAGTTCGTCACGCTCGACATCGGCGCCATCGTGCTGGCGACGGGCTTCAAGGTGATGTCCACCAAGGCGTTCCCCGAGTACGGGATGGGCGCCCACCCGGACATCATCGACGGCCTGCAGTTCGAGCGCCTGGCGTCGGCGTCGGGCCCGACCTCGGGCGTCATGCAGCGCCCGAGCGACGGCAAGGAGCCGAAGACCGTCGTGTTCATCGCGTGTTCGGGCAGCCGCGACCGCAGCAGGGGCGTGCCGTACTGCTCGAAGATCTGCTGCA
>CAZJRM010000169.1:0-12233 GCA_964547975.1 uncultured Vicinamibacterales bacterium
CGGGCCGAGGGTGGCGCTCGACGGCGCGGGAGAGCCGACCCGGCCGCCTTCGCGAGCGCGGGCCCTGCTGCGCGGCGTGAAAGCCGGTCTGCGCGAATTGCGCAAGGGCGGCCCGCCGACGTTGCCGGACACGATGGCCGGCCTGCGGGCGGCGATGCTGGGGTTCGACGTCGACGCGCCGGACGTGGCGAACCTGCTGGCTGACTACCAGCGGGTCTGCCAGACCATCGCGCCCGGCGATCGGGACTTGCTGCGACTCGAAGACGAACTCCTGAGGGTGTTCGTGGACATCCGCGCGCTGTTCGGCCGGCAGGCGGGCGGGCGCGAGGGGCAATCGGGCCAGGCGCTGGGGACCGAGCAGTACTTTTACACGTACCTCCGCACCCTGGATGGCAGGGGCGCGGATCTGCCGTCCGGCTTCGTGGAGAAACTCGTCGCGGCGCTGGGCCACTACGGCCTCGCGGGCCTCGACCTTGGTCCGCAGCTGCGCGAGAGCCTGCTGTGGTTGTTCAAGGCTCAGCAGCGCAGCGACCTCCAGGCGCCCATCCTGAACGCGATCCTCGATCGCCGGCTGGCGTTCGCGCAGGAACTGGCGCCCGGGTCTCCGTCTTTCCTCGGTCTCATCCAGCGCCTCATCTCGTCCCTGCAGGGGCGGCTGCCGGCGCTCATCGACCTGGCGCGGGACGTCCACTATCGTTTTGTCGACCAGCCGGCGTTCGAGCGGGTCCGGAGCGTCGTCCAGGCCGAGATGCTGGGACTCGTGGCGCAGCTCGCCGCGTCGGGGCGTGTCTCCGCGGACGACGACCGCCTGCATTCGCTGGTGGACTGCACGCAGCCGTTGCGGACGGTGCTGGCGGGGAGCCTGGCGTCGCTCACCACGATCGGGCGTCTCGTGACGCTCGAAGTCATGCTGCGTCGCGACTACCGGATCCGTTCGCTGCGGCTCGTCCGGAGTCTCGAGGATTCAGATCCGCCGACCGTGCTCGCGTCGTACGAGCACGAAGGCCAGATGATCGGCCTGGTCGCGCTCTGCGCGCCAGCCGCGGACATCGAGCACGCCCTCGAGTCGGTGCGGGCGGTTGTCGCCGAGTTCCCCGCCGAACAGGAATTGGCCATCGAACTCTACCTGTGGGGCAGTGAACCGGCCGGCGCGCCGGACACGCTGGCCGAAGCGCTCGCGGCTCGGCTGGAACGCGCCGGATTCGACCGGCCGATCCGGAGGACGGTGGTGACCGTCGTCCCCGGGGTCGTCAACGGACGCAGCGAAGCCCTGCAGTACTTCACCTTCCGGCCCTTCGGACCGGGGTATCGCGAAGACCGGACGTACCGCGGCCTCCACCCGATGCTCGGGAAGCGGCTCCAGATCTGGCGGCTGCGCGACTTCTTCCTTGAACGCCAGGCCTCGGTCGAAGACGTCTACCTGTTCCGCGCGGTGGCTCGCGAGAATGCCCGGGACGAACGGCTCATCGCGCTGGCCGAAGTGCGGGACGTGGCGCCGCTTCGCGACGGTGCCGGGCGGCTGGTCTCGGTCCCGCATCTCGAGCGGATGGCGACTGAAGGGTTGACGGCCATCCGCCGCGCCCAGCTCAGGCGATCGGCCGACGTCCGGCTGCACTGGAATCGCCTGGTGCTGTTCGTCAGGCCCGTGATGGATCTGTCGCGGGTCGAACTCGAGCAACTCGCGCACCAGATCGCCGAGCAGGCCGACGGCCTCGGACTGGAGAAGGTGGTCATCCGCGGGATGATGGCCGACGAGCAGGGCGAGGCGCGTGATTCGGTGCTGTCCATCGGACTGGGCACGGGGCCCTCGCCGGTCCTGCGTTTTTCCGCGCCGTCCGACGATCCGATCCGTACGCTGTCCGACTACGACCAGAAGGTCGTGAGGATGCGGCAACGCGGGCTCACGTACCCGTACGAAATCGTGCGGATGCTGACGTCCGGCCAGGCGCGCCCGGAAGGCGACCTGCCCCCGGGGACGTTCACGGAACTCGATCTGGACGCCGAGGGCCGACTCGTCGAGGTGGACCGCCCGCACGGGCACAACACGGCGAATATCGTCGTCGGTCTCATCCGAAGCTACACGCGAAAGTATCCCGACGGCATGACGCGCGTCGCGCTGTTGGGCGACCCGAGCCGCGAAGTGGGGTCGCTGGCCGAACCCGAGTGCCGGCGTATCCTGGGCGCCCTCGACATGGCCGAGCGCCTTGGCGTCCCCCTCGAGTGGTTCGCGCTGTCGGCTGGCGCGAAGATCTCGATGGAGAGCGGCACCGAGAACATGGACTGGATCTCGCGCGTGCTGCGCCGGATTATCGAGTACACGCAGGCCGGCGGTGAGATCAACATCGTCGTCACGGGCATCAACGTCGGCGCGCAGCCGTACTGGAATGCCGAAGCGACCATGCTCATGCACACGCGGGGCATTCTCGTGATGATGCCCGAGAGCGCGATGGTGCTCACCGGCAAGACCGCACTCGACTACTCCGGGTCGGTGTCGGCCGAGGACAACATCGGCATCGGCGGGTACGAACACATCATGGGGCCGAACGGCCAGGCGCAGTACTTCGGCAAGGATTTGCGGGAGGCCGTGCAGATCCTCATGCGCCATTACGATCACACCTACCTCGCGAGCGGCGAGGTGTTTCCGCGCCGGGCGGTCACGTCGGACCCGGCCGACCGCGACATTCGGCCGTTCCCGCACGGCGGCGGTCCGGGGGCGTTCGTCACCGTTGGTGACGTGTTCTCGGACGAGAAGAATCCGGGGCGCAAGAAGCCGTTCGAGATCAGGCGGGTCATGGCGGCGGTGGCCGACCAGGACCACGAGCCCCTCGAACGCTGGGCGGGCTGGCGTGACGGCGAGATCGGCGTGAGCTGGGATGCGCACGTCGGCGGCTACCCGGTCTGCATGCTGGGCTTCGAATCCCGGCCGGTGCCCAGGCTCGGCCTCGTTCCCGCCGACGGTCCCGACCAGTACACGTCGGGAACGCTCTATCCGATGTCGTCGAAGAAGATCGCCCGTACGGTCAATGCCGCGTCCGGTAACCGCCCGCTCGTCATCCTCGCGAACCTGTCCGGGTTCGACGGATCGCCGGAATCGATGCGGCGGCGCCAACTGGAGTTCGGCGCGGAGATCGGCCGCGCCGTCGTGAACTTCCGGGGGCCCATCGTGTTCACGGTGGTGTCGCGGTATCACGGCGGAGCGTTCGTGGTGTTCTCCAAGGCGCTGAACCCGCACATGGAAGTCGCGGCGCTCGAAGGCAGCTTCGCGTCGGTCATCGGCGGCGCGCCGGCGGCGGCCGTCGTGTTCGCGCGAGAGGTCGATGGCCGGACGAAGAAGGACCCGCGCGTGGCAGCGGCCGATCAGGAACTCAAGGCCGCGTCCGAGGGCGAGCGTGCGAAAGCGCGGGCGAAGCTCGATGCGATCTACCGTGGCGTGCGGTCGGAGAAGTTGGGCGAGGTGGCGGACGAGTTCGATCGCATCCACAGCGTCCACCGCGCGCTCGAGGTGGGTTCGCTGGATCGGATCATCAAGGCGTCCGACCTTCGGCCCTACGTGATTGACGCACTTGAGCGGGGCATGGCCGGCTACCTGGCAGCGCTCCGCAAGACGGAGCAGTGACGATGGCAGCACGGGACGTCAAGGCGGTCATCCTCGCGCGCGGGCTCGGGACCCGGATGCGCAAGGCCGACGCGGCAAGCGCGCTCGATGGCGACCAGGCGCGGGTGGCGGATACCGGCGTCAAGGCGATGATTCCGATCGGCCGGCCGTTCCTCGACTACGGACTGAGCGCGCTCGCGGACGCCGGTGTCGGCCGGGTCGTCCTGGTCATCGGCCCCGAGCACGACCTGGTGCGCGACTACTACACCAGAACCTGCGTGCCGACTCGGCTGGCCGTCGAGTTCGCGATCCAGGCGGAGCCTCGGGGCACGGCCGACGCGGTCGCCGCGGCGGCGGAGGCCATCGGGCACTCCGATTTCCTCGTGCTGAACTCCGACAACTACTACCCGCCGGATGCCCTGCGCGCCCTGATGGCCCTCGATGGCCCTGGCCTCGTCGCCTTCGGGAGCGAGGCGATGGTGCGCGAAGCCGGCGTGCCGGCCGATCGGATCGGCAAGCTCGCGGTCGTACGCATCGGTCAGGGCGACATCCTCGATGATGTGATCGAGAAGCCGAGCCCCGAGGTGCTGGCGACGTTCGGCGACGAGGTCTTCGTCAGCATGAACTGCTGGCGATTCGACCAGACGGTGCTCGACGCCTGCCGTCGCGTGTCGCCGTCGCCTCGCGGCGAACTCGAACTGCCCGATGCCGTGCGGCTGTCGATGACGAAGATGGGCAGCGTCTTCCGGGTCATTCGGATGAACGCGGGCGTCCTCGACCTGTCCAGCCGCGGCGACATCGCCGAAGTGGCCGCGAGGCTGGCGTCGGTGAAGGTGCGGCTGTGATCCTTCCGGTACGGGCCAGGCTCGAGGAGGCCGGGTTTTCCGGCGACAGGCTCGCGGTCAAGCAAGCGGCGCGCGACCGGTGCGAGGCGGCGCTCGGGACCGGTGGCCCCGCCATCGGACTCTTCGTGCCGGGCCGGATCGAGGTACTCGGCAAACACACCGACTACGGCGGCGGACGCAGCCTGTTGTGCGTCGTCGAGCAGGGATTCGTCGCCGCCGTGCGCACCCGCGCCGATGACCGGGTGGTCATCGACGCGCTCGATGCCGGCGAGCGATTCGAGTGCCGCATCGACGGGGCCATCGAACCCCGGATCGGTCATTGGACGAACTACCCGGCGACGGTGGTCAGGCGCGTCGCGCGCAATTTCGCCGGTGCGCGGCGCGGCGTCGACATGGCCTTCTCGAGTGACCTGCCGCTGGCCGCCGGTCTGTCGAGTTCCAGCGCGCTGATGATCCTGGTGTTCGCTGCGCTCGCGTGGGCGAATCGGCTGGACGAGACCGACGAGTACCGCGCGTCCATCGACGGGCGCCTCGCCCTGGCGGCCTACGCCGCGACGATCGAGAACGGGCGCTCGTTCTACGCGTTGGAAGGGGACCGGGGCGTCGGAACCTTCGGCGGGAGCGAAGACCACACCGCGATCCTGTCGTGTCGCCCTGGCATGCTCGCGCAGTACGCGTTCGGTCCGCTGA
The DNA here is from genome assembly GCA_964547975.1 of uncultured Vicinamibacterales bacterium. Taxonomy (GTDB): domain Bacteria; phylum Acidobacteriota; class Vicinamibacteria; order Vicinamibacterales; family JAKQTR01; genus CAYJPV01. The sequence goes on from CAZJRM010000169.1 coordinate 5,131, forward strand.
GATTCGAGCGGGAGGTGGCCTTGCCCGAGCCCTGGGTGCTCGTGGTGGCGGCAAGCGGCGTGTTGGCCGAGAAGACCGGCGCCGCCATGGCGCTCTACAACCGCGCCTCGCGCCTCGCCGGCGATGCGCTGGCCGTGTGGAACGCGGCAACCGGCCGGTCCGACGCCTCGCTCGAGCACGCCGTCACGAGCGCGACTGACGGGGCCGAACGCCTGCTGGAGACGATTCGCGAGGCCGGTGCGGCGGGGCAGCACGACGAACCGGCCGCCCTGCTGAACCGCGCCCGGCAGTTCTGCCTCGAGAGCCGGCAACTCGTGCCGGCCGGGTTCGATGCGCTGGCGTCGGGCGACGTCGAGGCCTTCGGCCGCGTGGTCGAACGTTCGCAGCAGGCGGCGGAAGAATGGCTGGGCAACCAGGTGCCCGAAACGACGTTCCTCGCCAGGAGCGCCCTCGACTGCGGGGCGTCGGCGGCCTCGTCGTTTGGCGCCGGATTCGGCGGCAGCGTCTGGGCGCTGACTCGGCGCGAGCACCTCGGGCCGTTCATCGCCGAATGGCGCCGCCGTTATGCGGCCGCGTTCCCCGAGCCGGCGACGCGCGCCGTGTACGTGCCGACCCGTCCCGGCACCGCGGCCTTCATGCTGGACTCCCGTACTGCTCCTTGAGCGCCCGGTAGTTCGTCTTGCCCGTCCCGAGCAGGGGAATGGCCTCGACGCGGATGACCTGCCGGATGTGATGGAGCGGGCTCAAGCCTGCCTGCCGGATCGCCGCGTTGGCCGCATGTCGTTCCATGGGCACCGTCGTGAACAGGACGATGTCCGGAGCGTCCGGGTTGCCCATCGCCTCGATCGCGAGCGCCGGCTGGCCGTCGGGCGTGTCGCCGACCATGGACTGCAGCACGGCCTCGATCGCCGGGAGCGAGATCATCTCGCCGCCGAGCTTGACGAACCGTTTGAGCCGCCCATCGAAGTAGAGAATCCCGTCTCGCGTGGACCGCACCAGGTCGCCGGTGCGATACCACGTCATGCCCTCGAACTCGACGAAGGGTGACTCGCCCGTGTGGTGCAGGTAGCCGGAGAAGATACTCGGTCCCCGCACCAGGAGCATGCCGGTTTCGCCGACACCCACGCGCCGCGTCAGCCCCAGGTCGGTAATGGCGCCTTCGACCGACGGCAGCAGCCGGCCGATGCTGCCGGCGACGGGCGCGTCCATGGGACTGACCGAGACCACCGGCGAACACTCGGTGATGCCGTACCCCTCCAGGACGATGGTGTGGGGGAACCTTCGGGCCATGGTCTCGTTGAGCGTCTCGGGACACCGTTCCGCGCCAATCACCGCCAGGCGGAGTGTCGCGAGCTGTTCGTCGTCGGCGACACGAACGAGCCCGCCGAGGAAGGTGGGCGTCGCGAACAGGACTGACGCGCGGTACGCGTGGACCAGGCGCGCGATGACGGCCGATTCCGTCGGGTTCGGATGGTACACGGTCCTCACGCCCGCGAGCGCCGGCATCAGGACCGTCGTCGTCAGCCCGAATGAGTGGAACGGCGGCAGCAGTCCGAGGATGACATCCCCGGAGACCAGCCGGCCCATCTGCAGGATGTCCCGCGCATTGGTCAGCAGGTTCTGGTGGCTCAGCGGCACCGCCTTCGGGAGGCTCTCGGATCCGCTCGTGAAGAGGACTACGGCGTGCTCCCGCGGCGCGGAGCGCGCCAGTTCGGACCAGTTCAGCCGCGCGCGGAGGGCCGCCCGGAGCTTCTGGCCCGTGGTCAGGCCGCCGAGCACGTCTTCCACGAAGAGGAATCGATCCTGAAGGTCCGACATGTCGATGCCCATCGTCGTGAGCTTCGACACGAGCGCCCGCGCCGTGATGACGCGCGAGACGCCCAGGGTCTCCAGCGAATGGCGGATGGTGCGGGCGCCCGTCGTCCAGTTCACCATGACGGCGGTCTTGCCGGAGAACATCGCGGCCAGGACGAAGACCGAGGCGCCGACCGAGGCCGGCATCATGAGGCCCAGATACTCGCCTGGAAGCGCCTCGAGCCTGGGTTTGAGCACCATGATCGCGGTGACGACGTCGCGATAGGTACGAAGGCCGCTGGTGGGATCGAAGAACGCCGCCTGGGAGGGCCGCCTGGCCGCCTGGGCGAGGAATACCTCGGGAATCGTGGCACCGGCCGGAATGGGGACGTCGGAGTTGGAGTCGAGGCCGGCCAGCCATGCCGCAGGCGCGGCGGCGACATCCGCAGGCGCGATGGACACGCCAAGGCCGGCGGCCGCGAGGACCACGTCGCCGACCGTCGCTAGGCTGTCCGGTGTGCCGACCGAGAATCCGAATTCCTCCTCCAGCCACACGACCAGTTCGGCGACGGCCAGGCTGTCCATTCCGAGATCACGATTCAGGCGCTGGTCGAGCGTCAGCGTTTCGAGACCGGTCTCCTGCCTCAGATGCGCGAGCACCAGATCGCGCGTGGCCTGTGCCACGGCCGAGGGATCGCCGGTGGCCTGCCGGTAGGTGGGTTCGGGCTGTTCACGCGGGCCGCCGCGTTCCCAGATCGAATAGGGCACGTAGGTGTTGCGGGGCGCGCCGTCGTTGTAGAAGCGCTCGAGATACCGGTTGATGTCGTGTCGCGTTCCGGTTCGCGGGAAGTCGGTTGGTTCGACGAATTCGATCGTGACCCGGCGCCGGGGCATGAAGAACACGCCGCTGGCCAGCAGGCCTTTCACGCCCCTGACGACTGCCGTGCCGAAGTCGGGCATCCGCCCGGCAAACGCCAGGCTGAAACCCGAGCCCCAGAGCCCTTTGTGCCGGACGAGGACGATGCGGACGTCCGGGACGTTCTTGACGAGGGTTTCCGTCCCGCTGGCGCTCCCGATGTCTTCGAGGTACCCGCGTTTCAGCCGTCCGGCGGGGTAGAGCAACACGTTCTCGCCGCGTCGGAGGTCGTCGCCGAGGGCGAGCACGGCTTCGCGCATGCGGTCGCGCGCCTGCGCGCCTTCCCGTTCCAGATTGGGCAGCGTTCTGGATCCGAAGAACAGCGCGACCTTCCCGAACGCGGTCCGTTTGACCTGGTGTTCGTCCGCCAGGGGGCGGGGCGCGAAACGGGTGTAGAGCAGCGCCACCATGATGACCGGATCGACCAGCGCCGAGTGGTTGGGCAGGAACAGAATGCCGCGGTTGCCCTTGCGGGCAATCTCATCGAGGCCGGAGACGTCGAGTCGATACCGCAGGCGGAGCAGCCAGCGGCTGAGGACGCTGATGGCACGAGTCAGCACGGTATGCAGCAAGAGGCCTCCATCGGCGGCGAGGCCACCGTCGTGCAACGCTACAACCCCGGCCGGAGGCTTGGCAAGCCCTTCGGCGGAGGTGGGAGGGAGGCGGTGTTCGAGCCGGCCGCTCCGGGTCGAAATGCGCTAATCTGATGCGACGCCCGGGGGGGACCGGGTGGCGTACCTGGGGGGAGCACATGACGCGTGGGGGAGTCGCACGATTGGCGTTCGTGATGGCGACGGCGGTGTTCGTGACCGGCGTGCCGCAGGCGTGGGCGCAGGCTCCGGCCGTGAAGCTGGAGGATCTGGCCGGCGCGTGGGAAGGAACCAGCAAGGGCACCAACGGGGAGGTCTCCGTGAAGGTCGACCTCATGGTCACTGGGGGAAAGGTCACCGGGACCATCAGCGCGCCGTCGATCGTCGTGGCCGTCACCGACGGCAAGATCGAGGGAGACGTCCTGAGACTCTCGCTGGACGCCGGCGGCATGGCCGGGTCGATGTCCGGGAAATGCGTGGCGGCCGGCCGGATCGAGGGAACCTGGGAGCTCTCGAGCGAAAGCGGCAGCATCGTCATGACGAAAGCCGGCGCGGTGGCGGCCCCGGCTGCGGCGGCTGGGGCGACCATCCTGGCCGGGGAATGGGCTGGCGAGGCACTCGTGCAGGGTCAGCCGATGCCGATCACGTTCGTGTTCAAGGTCGATGGCGACGTCGTCAGCGGGGACATCCAGTCCGCGATGGGGAAGACGGCGTTCACGACGGCGTCCTTCAAGGACGGGCTGCTCAGCCTGACGTTCCCGTACGCGGGCGGGGAACCGATCACGATGGGCGGCAAGATCGTCGACGGCAAGCTCAACGGCGTGTTCGACTACAACAGCGGCGAAGCCCAGGGAACCTGGTGGGCCGCCAGAAAATGACGGGCTGGAGCCTGGCGCCTGGGGCCTGGTGATTCGGACGTGGGGGCCGGCGTCAGCCGGTCCCCGACGCCTACGGCCTGTATTTCACGGCGATCGGCCGAAGCGACGCGTCGAGATCGACCATGCCCACCACGCCGAACCCGGCGCGGTTTCCCACGGCAAATCTGGCATCCCGCACGATGACCTGGTACGTTCCATCGGGACGTCGAGTGACCTGGTAGCTCGGGAATCGCAGCCAGCGTCGAACACCCTGGATGCCGGGCGCGTCGAGCGCCGCGGCCACCACGTGGTCGTAGGCGCCCCGCGACACGCGTTCGGGGGACGTTGCCGGATCGAGGCTGGCCGTCCAGTTCATCGGCACGAATAGATAGTCGGCCGCCGAGACGGCGATGACCTGCCTGCGGAACGGCTGGGCCGGTACCGGCATGGCGGCCACCCGGTCGACGTTCCATTGCCTGGCGCGGGCGAGGTCGACCACTCGTCGTTCCGCAATTCGCGAGCCCGCGATCATCATCCCGATGTACACCGCAGTCAGCGCCACGGCGACTTGCGCCACGCGGACGGCGTGCCTGGACGGAACGAACCGCCGGATCGCGACGATGCCGGCGATCCCCGCGGCCCAGACGATCTTGGCGCCCAGCGGCACGAGGGGGCTTCCGATCAGCAGCATCGTGGCGACGAGTCCGAGCAGACTCGTGAGGATTGCGCTCGTGACCGCGCTCGTCCAGGCGAAGACGACGCCGGCTCCGAGCAACAGCCAGAGCCACGGATCCGCGATGAAGAGCGCGTCGCCGTAGAACCACCGATCGTCGAAGGGCATGAGCAGCCGAACGCCGTAGTTGTTCAGCCAGTCGAGGAACGGGTGCGACACCACGCCGACGATGGAGGCGATCAGGATGGCCCAGGCATCGGCCGGCGGGGCGTCGGGGCGACGTCGGCGGCGGACGTGCCGGTCGAAGGCCATCACCGCCCAGGCGAGCAGGCCCGGCAGGATGAGGACCGCGGCGATGCCGTGGGTCCAGCCGCGGCGGTGCGCGAAGGCCAGATCCGAACCCACCGCGTAACACGCGCCGTCGATGTCGGGGAGGTTGGCGGCGATGAGCAGCGTCGAACGGGCCAGCGGGCTGGTGCGCTTGAGGCCGGCCTCGGCGAGACAGGCCCCGACGAGGGTGTGGGCGAGTGGTTCCATCGTGCCTGACGATCATACCTGATCCGTTCGCCTTGCCTGCCGGCGTCCGAGGCGGTACGATGTGCGGCGTTCGTTCGCGCCGCGATCGTGGCGCGAATGGCGACGGAGGCGGACGTGGAGTACAGACTGCTGGGGCCAACCGGTGTGCGCGTGTCGCCCCTGGCGTTGGGCACCATGAATTTCGGGTCGGGGACGACCGAGGCCGAGGCCGTCCGGATGATACACGCGGCGATGGATGCCGGCATCAATCTGGTCGACACCGCCGATGTCTACAACGGCGGCGAGTCCGAGCGGATTGTCGGTCACGCGCTCGCCGGACGGCGGGATCGCGTCGTGCTCGCGACCAAGGCTCACTTCCGGACGGGTGAAGGCCCCAACGATACGGGCAATTCCCGGCTGCACATCCTGCGGGCGTGCGACGCGTCACTGAAACGCCTCGGCACGGACCACATCGACCTGTATCAGATGCATCGGCCCAGTCCCGAGATCGGGATCGACGAGACGTTGTCGGCATTGACCGACCTCGTGCGAGCCGGCAAGGTTCGATACGTCGGCTGTTCGACGCACCCCGCCTGGATGATCATGGAGGCGCTGGCCGCGAGCGACCGGCGCGGGTTCGTCCGCTACGTCAGCGAGCAGCCGCCCTACAACCTCCTCGACCGCCGCATCGAGAACGAACTCGTGCCCCTGGCGCAGCGCTACAATCTCGCGATTCTGCCGTGGGCCCCGCTCGCGCAGGGGCTGCTCGCGGGCCGGTACCCCGATGCCTCCGCGCTGCCCGCCGACGCCAGGGCCGTCCGCGAACCTGGGCCGAACGGCATCTACGCGCAGCGCGTGACGTCGCGCGGGATTGAGGTCGGCAAGCACTTCTCGGCGTTATCCGCCCGGTGCGGCAAGACGGCCGGGCAGCTGGCGTTGGCGTGGTGCAAGGACCAGCCGGGGATCACGGCACCGATCGTCGGCCCGCGCACTTTCGCGCAGTTGGCCGACGCGCTGCCGGTGCTCGAGATGTCGTTGTCCGGCGAGGAACGTGCCGCCTGCGATGCGCTCGTGCCGCCCGGGGGCGTGGTGGTGAACTTCCACAACACCTCGGGGTGGATGAAGACCCCGGTGCCGATCGGATGAGCCCGGGGGCACGCGTATGAAGGTGGCGTTCATCGGCAGCCATGGCACGGGCAAGACCACCCTCTGCTACGACCTGGTCGGCGCGCTCAAGAAGCAAGGCGTCAACGCGGACATGGTCAAGGAAGTGGCGAGGCTCTCGCCGCTGCCAGTCAACCGGAAGACCTCGCTCGACGCGCAGACCTGGATCCTGATGACCCAGGTCGCCGAAGAGATTCGATCGGCCAGCCAGCACGATGTCGTCGTCTGCGATCGCAGCGTGCTCGACAATTACGCGTACCTGATGTTCGCCTGCGGCAAGCAGAAGCCCATCGAGCGGTTCGTCGAGTTCTGGATGAAGTCCTACGACCTGCTCTTCAAGGTGCCGGTCCTCGAGGCGGCCAGCGAAGACGGATTCCGCGACACGGATCAGTTCTTCATCCGCTCCATCGACCAGCTGGTGGATTCGCTGCTGTTCGAAAAGTCCATTCCGCACCAGCGGCTCGACGGCACGTCCCGCGAATCGTGGGCGGACGTCGTCCGCACCACGGTGTCGCAGCACCCGCAACTCAGCGCCCGGCTCATCTGAGGGCGCGGCCCCCGCGGCTCAGGGTTTGCGCCGGCCGTGCCCGGAG
>CAZJRM010000170.1:0-12227 GCA_964547975.1 uncultured Vicinamibacterales bacterium
TCAGCCGGCGACGGCCATTGACGCCGACGCGGCCGCCGGCGTGCGCGACAGCGCACGCCGACATGTCCGCGTACTTTTCCGGCGGCATGGTGGCGCACGTCGTCAGCACGCGCGTCCATGCCTGCTCGTCGTCGAGCGGAAGGGTCCAGCCGGCGCCTGAAGATTCGAGGTCCGGCCAGGGTACCTGGTCGCTCGTGATGACGGGCAGGCCCGCCGACAAGGCTTCGGCGATGACGTGGCCGAAGTTCTCTCCCCTGGTCGGCAGGAAAAGGAAGTCGTTGCGCGCCATCAGATCGGGCACCTGCGGCGGCGTCACCGTGCCTTCGATCGTCGTCTCGATGCCGGCCGGAAGCTCGGCGATCAGCGCCTCGCACGTGCGCCAGTACGCCCGGTCCTCCGGCGGGCCGGCAATCGTGAACGACAGCGGTTCCCGGCACTGTGCGAGCAGGCGGAGCGCGCCATCGAGATTCTTCTTGGGCACGATGCGCGAGTAGAACAGGAAGCGCGCCGGCGCACGCCTCTCGCGGCGATTCGTGGCATCCCGCCGCGGCTGGACGCTGATGTTTCTCGCCACCACGACGCGCGCCGCCGGTCCCATCACACGTGCGATGTGGCCCCGTTCATCGTCTGACGTCGCGTGGAAGAGCGCCCGGGACGAGAGGCCGATGGCACGATCGATTGCCAGGAACGGCTGCTTCTTCCACGACTTGATCGCCAGCGCACCGGGAGAGAACTCCCCTCTCGGCGCCACGACGAGCCTCCACGCCTCGGTTCGGCGCGACAGCCTGGAGAGCCGCGGCACCAGGGAAAACGCCGACGAGAAGTAGCTGTTCACGTAGACGATGTCGGGTGAGAACTCGCGCACGGCGCGGGCGAACTCGCCGGGCCACAGGCGGCCGTCGGCCACCCGCAGCACCGGCACGCCTTCGTGGTCCTGCCAGGCACCCGATCGGACGCCGGGATATGGTTGCGTGTCTCCCAGGTCGCGATCCGACGACACGATGCCGAAGCGGAACTCGTGCCGGAGCGCCGCGACGAGGTTGGCGACGGAACGCACGGGCCCGCCGGCCTTGAAACCCGGGAGGTAGGTCCCGCACAGGATCAGGACGGACGTCACTCGATGCCGTTCTCTTCCAGCCAGAGCAGGAGCACGATCAAGGTCCACACCCGCGACCAGGACACGCGGCCGCGAAGAAAGCCGTCCCACACGTCCCGGGCCGCGTCCGGGTCGAGGCCGATGGCGCGACCCGTTCGTGCCAGGACGTCCTGCGCCCAGGCCCGCAGCGGTCCACGCAACCAGACCTCGAACGGCAGCACGAATCCGTGTTTCGGCCGGGTGGCCGCGTCGCGCGGCAACTCGGGAACGATGGCGCTCAGGAGGGGTTTGTTCTCTCCCGCGCGGATCTTGTCTCCGCCCGGGATTCGCGCGACGAGTTCGATGAACTCGTGATCGAGGAACGGCACGCGCAGTTCGAGTGCGTGGGCCATCGACATCACGTCCGAGTCGCGCAACAGCGTGTTGCGGAGGTACCCGGTCAGCTCGAGCGCCGACAACTGGTTCACCGGGTCACGTTCGAGCGCAGCCACGTGGGTGGCCTCGTTGATCCGCAGCTCCCACGAATCGCTCGCGAGCGCGCCGGGCGGTTGCCCGAGCAGCGCGCCCACCTCGCGCCACGTGAACATCCCGCGAATCGCCGCGTAAGTCGATCCGGCGCCGGCCGAACGAATGGCGCTGTCCAGCAGCTTCCGGATACCACTCGAACGGCTCCACTCGCTCCCGCGCGACAACAGCGGTCCACCGACGATACCGGCGGCGCGGATGGCGCGCGTCGCCGCGCGGAGTGTGCCAATCGTGCGGAAATGGTGATACCCGCCGAACAGTTCGTCGCCGCCAAGTCCCGACAGCGCCACGACCAGGCCGGCGTCCCGCACGGCCTTCGAGACGACGAACGTGTTCACGCCGTCGGCTGAGGGCTGGTCGAGAGCGGCGGCGGCCGCCGGCAGTTGCTGGCGCACCTCTTCGTCGCGCAGGTGGATCTCGTGATGGCGGCAACCAAACCGCGCGGCGACTTCGGCAGCGAAATGGCCTTCGTTGTACTCGGACTCGTGGAAACACACCGTGAACGTCGCGAGGTCCGCCGTGCCGGCGCCCGCCGACGCCACGGCCGCGAGCGCCGTGCTGTCCATTCCGCCCGAGAGGAACACGCCGACCGGCACGTCGGCAATCAACCGGAGCCTGACGGCCGAGTCGAACGCCGCCTTCAGTTCCTCCTGCGCGACGGGCCGCGTCTCGCCCCACGGGACCTGCCAGTACTGCCGCGTGTCGGTCCGCCCCTCGCACCACGTCATCGTGTGGCCCGCCTCGATCTGCCTCACGCCGCGCACCATGGTCAGCGGGTCGTAGACCGAGCCGAATCGAAGGAAGGTGACGACCGCACGCGGCTCGACGTCTCGCGCCGCCGTGCCCGTTCGCAGGAACGCGCGGACTTCCGATGCGAAGACGAGCGTGCCGTCGGCGTGCTGCGTGTAGTACAGCGGCTTGATACCCATCCGGTCGCGGGCAAGGAACAGCCGGGCTTCCTGCCGGTCCCAGATCGCGAACGCGAACATGCCGCGCAGGTCGTCGACACAACGGTCGCCCTTCGCGCGGTACGCGGCGAGCAGCACCTCGGTATCCGACTCGCTTCTGAACGACACGCCTTCCTGCCGGAGCCGTCGGCGAACATCCTTGAAGTTGTAGATCTCGCCGTTGAAGACGACCGTGTACCGGCCGTCGTCCGTGCTCATGGGCTGGTGCCCGCCCTGCGTCAGGTCGAGGATGGCCAGGCGCGTGTGCGCGAACCGGCACGAAACGGGGGGACGGCCTGGAAGGCCGACCGATGACTCGAACGTGCCGCTGTCGTCTGGGCCGCGGTGTCGCAAGGCCAGCAGCGCTTCGTCCAGGCGGACACGCGCTGTCGACTCGGGCGCGCCGACAATCCCGAAGATCCCGCACATTACCGGGAGCCTCCGGCGGACGGCGCGCCAGCCGCCGAGCACCACTCGTGATAAGGCGTCGGGTCGTCGGCCAGCTCGTGAACGAGCGCGGGCCAGTCCGGGGTCTTCCAGCCCGTCGCGGCGACGAACCTGTCACCGCGCAGGGTCTTGTCCGACACCAGCGATCCATCCGGTTCGATGGCGATGTTCAGGCCGAATGCGTCGCGAACGAGAACGAGGAGGTCGTGTTTCGGGATCGGGTCACCGGCCACCTGGTAGAGGCCGGAAATGGGCGATCGCGAGTCGATCAGATCGCCGACGAGCCGCGCCAGGTAGTTGGTGGTCACGCCGGAATACAAGACGCGGGTGAACCCCCGCACGGTCTTGCCGTCCTGCGCCAGGAACCAGTCGAGCAGCGACTTGTGTTCCGCCAGTTCGCGTCCGATGATCGACGTCCGCAGGGTCAACGCGTTGGCCGTCGTCACTTCGCCGAGCGCTTTCGTGCGGCCGTAGAGGTCTGGCGCGTCCGGGGTGTCATCTTCCGTGTAGTTGCCGCGCGATCCACTGAAGACGCAGTCGGTACTGACGTGAACGAGGCGCCCGCCCCACCGCCCGAGGAGTTCGGCCAGGCGGTGCGGCAACAAGGCGTTGATGGCGATGCTCGGGATCGCGTCGTGGGCCGCGTCGCGCTGCTTGATGATGCCGACGCAATTGACGAGGGTCGCGGGCTCGAGGCGGCTCAACGTCCCTTCGAGCGCGGGCCAGTCCATCACGTCGACGCCGCCGACCACATCGTCTCCGGCCAGGAGCGGGATCCGCTGGTAGAACGGGTCGTCGGCCGACCCGCGCAACGTGGCGCGTGTGCCGGGGAACCTGGCCCGCAGGGTCTGGAACATCTTGTGGCCCAGCATGCCTTCGCCGCCGAGCACCAGCACTGGAGTCGTCACACCACGGTCCTTTCGCTGCCGAACGTGCCGCCGCCGAGCAGTTCGTCGTAGATCTCCGCGTAACGGCGGGCCACCGCGGCCGGCGTGAAGCGTCGGGCGTTCTCGAGGCCACGGGCAACGAGCTCGTCGCCGTAAGCCGCGTCCGAGAGGACCCGGAGCACGCCAGCTCGGATGGATTCCACGTCAAGCGGATCGACGAAACACGCCGCTCCGCCAGCGACGCCAAGCATCGGTTCGATTCCGCTCGTGACGACCGGCCGGCCCGCGGCCTGGGCTTCGAGCACGGGCAACCCGAACCCTTCGTAGGTGGACACGAACACGACCGCGTCAGCGTCTTCGTACGCGCGGGCGACCTCGCGATCGGACAAGTCCGGCAGAGCGGAATACCTGACGCCAGCGTCCGCGAGCGCCCGTTCCTGCTCGTCGAAGAGCCGGCCCACGATCCTGAGCTCGCACTCGATGTGCCTCAGGGCCTGGGCGAGCCTGACGATGTTCTTGTTCGCGCCAGTCCCGACCTGGAGGAGGACGGGGCGGGCCCGGCGGGGCCGGGGTGTCGGCCCAAAGACGGCCGACACACAATTCGGGACGACCCGGATCTTCCCGGGGTCGATCGTCGCGTGACGGAGCAACTCCTCCTTGCTCTTCTCCGAGACGACGGTCACCAGCGAGACGCGCCGCAGCGGAAGCGCAATCCAGAACAGCCAGAACAGGAACCGCTTCGAGCCACTCAGGCGTTCGAGGCTGGCGCAGTCATGAATCGTCAGTACGGTGCGGGGTCGGCGCAGGAAGAGGCTGACGTAGTGGATATCGCCGGTGACGTGATTGACGTCGCTCTGGCGCGCGACGGCCTCGAGGATGTTGTACACGCGGGGCAGGATGCCCCGGCTCTCGAACCGGCACACCGCCGGGCGGCACTCGAACGGGGGCTCCATGGCTCCGCGGATGTCCGCGAAGAGGCGCTCGATACTATGGTTCTGAGCCATCGGGCGACGGTGGTAGTGCGTCACCCGGATCGTGTCGCCCATCAGCGGGGATTCCCTGCGAGCCCTGGCGGAGGCATCGTCGCCTGACCTGGCGGCATGAACGGGCGCGACCGAGCGACGTTGCCCGATCCTGTCGTGAGAATGGCCGTCGACGTGACGACCAGGAGCGGGAACGTCACGTAGTAGACCGACACGAACGCGAAGCCTGACGCGAGGAAGGCGAGCACGCCGTACCAATGGAACGAAGAGCGCATGGCGCGCCGGGTCTTCCACAGCAACGTGCCGTACACCCAGAGGTAGGCGAGCAACGCGACGATTCCGCCTTCGAAGTAGAGCGTCGCGTACGTGTTGTCCAGCGTGTCGTACCGCAGTGTGATGTTGCGCGCGACGTCCGTCCCGGATTTCGGTCCATGACCGATGACGACGGACAGCGCCGAGTCCTGGCTTCCACCCTCGAGCACGGCCTTGAGCGCTTCGATGCGGATGGCGACGTTCTGTTCAGCGTCGTAGTCGCGCAGCAAGCGATCCTGCCACTGTCCCTGGAAGCCCTCGAGGCGGTCACGCCATGGACCCGTCAGCACTTCAACGAACGCCGAACCGCTGAGGGCGACGAGGACGAGGCCCGCGGCGACGAAGACGCCTGCCAATTTGACCCAGCGGCGTTCCGCCCTCAGGATCAGCGCGCCGACCAGGAGTGGCGCCGACATCAGCAGGACCGTCCGGGACACCGTCACGCCTGCCGCCACGGCGAGCAGCACGACGAGCAGGATTCGCCATGGCTGGCGGAGGTGGCTGGCCGCGAAGGGGATACCGAGCATCATCGCGACGCCGAAGATGATCGGGTTGCCGAGGGTGCCGAAGGCGCGCGTCCCGACGAAGTCGCCGTATCCCATGTCGTTGCGGAACACGGCCGCGTAGCCTTCGTAGAAGTCGAGCTTCACGCCAAGCACACCGTCTGCGATCCCGACGGCGGCGGCCACGAGCAATGCCGCGAGGACGGTTCGGAGGAACACCCCCTTGTACCCGGTCTCGAACAGGTAAACGATGGTCGCGTAGTTCAGGACGAAGGCCCCGAAGTACGCCAGGGGAATCGACAGCGCCGTCTTGATGTTCGGCGCCATCAACGAACTGAGGCCCAGCGCCACGACGAAGACGATCTGCGCCATGGTGTGTTTGCGCCTGAAGATCCGCAGGATCCTGCCATGCGACTCGAGCAGGAGGATGAGAAACGACACGAGGGAGACAGCCAGGCAGGCCGTGAGCGGCTGGCCGAACAACCGGAGGAGCGGGAACCCTCGCTCGACGGGCAGCAGGAGGTGCGACACCGCCAGCGCCACGCACACGCCCACACGCCAGAACCTGGCAGCCAGCGCTTCGCGCCGGGTCAGCGGCAGTTCGGCATCCATAGGCCTAACCACGTCGGGCCTCGGCGCGATCCCGCGCCTGCCGGCGTTCGACGCGCGCGTAATGGAGCCGGAGCAACGGCCGCCCGGCGGCGCGCGTCAGCCTCGGACACCTCACCATGGCGCGGCACGCCGCACGGCACGCCGCTCCAGCCACCTGCTCGACAAGCGCCAGACCCTCGGCAATCCCGGATTCTGGTTCGAGCAGGACGGCCCTCGCCATCAGCATCAGGAGCATCCGATCGCGTTCCCCCGAGAAGCGCTTCCACTCTGCCGAGGATTCCGGACTCTCCGCGGTCAACTGGTCCTTCCGCATTCGAATCGTCGCGTCGACCGTGCGCCAGCTGAACGCCGACGTCGGCCCGGTCTTCGTCCGTGCCCGGATGTGCACCTGCGGTTCGGACACATACCCGACATCGCCCAGGGCCGCCAGGCGAAACCACATGTCCTTGTCGCACCCGAGCCCGTATTTGTCGAACTCGTACGGGCCCACCTTCGCGTACGCCTCACGCCGCACCATCGCGGTGGCGGCCATCACCGGTGAATGCCAGCCGGTGGCCAGCATCCGCCGCAGGTCGCGCCCGGGCATGACGGCCGGGAACGGCCGGATGTCGACCCCGACCTTCTCGCCCGCATCGTTGATGAGGAACAAGGCCGTGTGCGCGAACTGCACGGAGGAATGTGCCTCCAGCAACGCCACCGACCGCTCCACGATCGTCGGCAGGTACAAGTCGTGGTCGTGGTAGATCGCCACGTACCGCCCTGTGGCTTCCGCAATGAGGGCGTTCCAGTTCCCGTAGATCCCAAGGTTCCGTTGATGGCGAAGGAGCCGGATCCTGGAATCGCCAAGGGCCGCCACGGCTTCCGGCGTGTCGTCGGTCGACGCATCGTCACCGACGATGGCCTCCCAGTCGGTGAACGTCTGCCGCTGCAACGCGCGGAGCGTCTGGATCAAATCCGCCGAACGGTTGAAGGTCGGCACGCAAATGGTGACGGCGGGTGTCATGGGGCCACCGGGTCCGGAGTCGGGTGGTGCGCCGTGGCTCGCCGGACGTGGACCATCAGGATCGCGGCAATCGCCGAATACGCTCCGAGGCATGCCACGGCCGCGCCGACGATGCCCCATCGCGGGACGAACAGGGCGAGGAGCGCGGCGGTCATCACGAGGCCTGCCGTTTCGGTGGCGGCGACCGTGGCCGGCTTGTTCAACGCCCTGAGCGAATCACTGAGCACGTAGTTGAGGCCAAGCAGCACAGCACCGGCCAGCAGGATACGCGCGGGAATGACCGACGCGGTGAAGGCCTGGCCGAAGACGAACGGTATCAGCCACGGCGCGGCCATCGTGGTGACCGCGGCAATCGAGCCCGCGACCGCCGTCGCGCGCAGGGCGCGTCCGCGGATGAAGGCTCGGCGCTCGGCCGGCGCGACACCCGGGACCTTGGCGAACGTGACCGACGCGAAGGCGGAGGAAACCGGCTGGAGCGATCCAGACACCGACGCCGCGACCGCGTAGTGGCCAAGCGACGCGAGCGGCAGCGTGAGACTCAACACGAACTGGTCGAGGCGCGTGTTGGCCATCCACGCGAGGTTGCCCCAGTACGCGCGCAGGCCGTAGGCCAGCAGGTCGCGAATCGCGGTGGTCCGGACTGCCAGGGGCCTGCCCGCTACCTTCGCGAACATCAGCAGTACGACGATCGCGGAGGCGGCCGACGCCACGACGACGTAGACCAGGATACGAGGCACGCTGGTCGTGCCCGACCAGATCGCCAGGCCGAGCGCCGTCGGGTACGCGAGGGCCGACAACAACCTTGCGGCGTTCCAGGCCACAAACCGACCGGCTCCCTGGAGGATAGCCGCGGCGTACGTGGTCACGAGCACGAGCGGCACCAGGAACACCACGACTCGAAGCGATGCGACCAATTCAGGCCGGTCACGCGTGAGCCACGGCAGGAGCGCCATCGTGGCGGCACCGACGACGAGACCCTGCACGACGCTGGCCACGACGGCATCCGAGATCAGTTCTTCCGCCGCAATCCGGCGCGTCGCCGAGAAGAACGTCAACGCCTGCGGCAGCCCCAGCTGCGCGATGACGCCAAGCAGGCTCGACCACACGAGCGCTGCCGCCAGTTCGCCGCGACCGGCCGGTCCCAACGCACGCGCGGCCAGGATGGCCGGACCGATGGCGCACGCCATCACGAACAGGTTGGTGCCCATCGTGAGCACCACGTGGCGGTCGCCCGCAAGCCAACGTACGGCACCGGCCAGACGTTCGACCAGTCGTGCCATCACCGCATTTCACGGACGGCAGCAGACGACCGTTCCCTCAGGCGCACGAGCCGGCCATCGCCAGGCGCGAGCGTGAACGTCGAGCCGGCGTTTTCCCCGGTGACCCAGCGGCCGTCGTCCGGAGCGAACCATTCGAGAGCGGCACGCCCTCGCACCGCCACGTCAACTTCCGAGCGATGGTCGGCGTTGACGATGAAGGCGTGCGTGGCGCCGGCCGGGCTGTCCGATCCCAGGAGCGCCACGACG
Source organism: uncultured Vicinamibacterales bacterium (assembly GCA_964547975.1). GTDB lineage: Bacteria > Acidobacteriota > Vicinamibacteria > Vicinamibacterales > JAKQTR01 > CAYJPV01. The sequence continues at coordinate 8,842 of CAZJRM010000170.1, forward strand.
AGACCGCGAGGCGCTGGCGCCGCACCGATCGCGGCCCGGGCCTGGATGGCGGCGTCGAGCGGAAGCACGGACGTCCCTTCGGGTTGCGAGCCAACGTGGTATACGCCTGTCTGGCGATGCCGGCGCATCTCGCCGGCCAGGCGCGCGAACTCACGATTCAAACGCGTCATGGGTTCGAAGAGCGTCGTCGGCGCTCCCGCGTCGTCGATGGCCCCGCCGCGATGCTGACGGTAGTGAAGGACGTAGTACGACAGGCCCTGCGCGCCGTAGGCCAGCGTCGTATAGACGAGGTACCGCAGCTCCGCGGGTGTCGGTACGCGGTGCTTGTCGTCCCACGCGCTCGCCTGAACGATGGCGAGAAATGGAAGGCCTGCCGCCATCGCTTCCTGGCGGACGATGGCGAGGTTGAGAAAGTAGTCGGGGCGGTCCGACTCACGCATCAGGTTGTAGTGGTCGAAACTCAGGAGGGCGGGTCGGACGTCGGCGACGAAGCGACGCACGTAACTGCGGTACGCCTCGGCTGGGCGGCCAGCGGTGCCGAGCTGGGCGTTGGTCGCGTATGTGGGCAGCAGGTTGATGTAGGCCGCGTGGGCGGGGTCTTCTTCGCGGAGCAAGGCCACGAGTCGCCCGAGCGTTTCGAACTGCGCCGCCGAAGGTTCGTCGACCAGGAAGTACGTGTACAGCGCCGGATGCCGTCGCACGCGGCGCACCAGATCACGAAGCGCCTGCGCCCCGCCCTTCGCGAATGCGTCCGGCGACAAGAGCGGGTGGCGCAACTGGCAGCGCAGCCCCAGGCGTGCGGCCGTGTCGAGATCCGCTTCGCCGCACCACACCAGGTTCCACCCGCCGGCAGCCAGGCGCGATGCGAGAGGCCCGGACATGTCCGGGCCGCCCCAGTAGGTCACGATGGGCGTGCCAATCACCCAGCGCTCCCCTGCCGGCTGGATCGCCCCGCGGCCGCGCGCGGACGTTCGTCCTCCCATCGTCACGACCGCCAGTCCCGCTGCGAGGAGCAGCGCGACGGCCGTGCGACCGCGCGAAGTCGCCATCAGTGTTGTGCCGAGGCCTCGCTCGAGTAGTAGTTGCGGTACTCGCGCTTGTAGTAGTGCGAGTAGTAGTACGGATTCCGGTTCAGATCGACACGATTCAGCACCGCGCCGAGGACCCGACCGCGCGTGGCGGACAACTGCTCGAGGGCTTCGCGCGCCGCGTACCGGCTGGTCTGTTCCGAGCCAATCACGTAGACCACGCCATTGACCAGCCGTGAGATCAGCGCCGCGTCGGTGACCGCCATGACGGGCGGGCTGTCGACGATGACCCAGTCGAAGTGGCTGGTGAGATTGCCGAGCAGTTCCTTGAATCGCCGGGCGCCCAGGAGCTCCGCGGGGTTCGGAGGATGAGGACCGGCGGGCAGGACCCACAGGTTCGGGGTCTCCGTCTTCCGGACGGCTTCGCTGGCCTTTGCCGATCCGACGAGCAGGCTCGACAAGCCCGGATCCTGCGTGATGCCGTAGATGCTGTGGACCCTGGGCTTCCGCATGTCGCCGTCGACGAGCAGGACGCGGTTGCCCGACTGCGCGAACGCCATGGCGAGGTTGCTGGCCACGAGGGACTTGCCTTCGCCGGGCGCCGTGCTCGTCACGACCGCGGATCGCGGCCCTTCGTCCGGTGACGAGAACAGCACGTTCGTGCGGACGACGCGGAACGCTTCGCCGAACTGCGAGGGGATGCCGACGCCGCGTCCCTGTTCTTCGGAGATCTTGATGGCCGGAATCAGGCCAAGGAACGGAATCTGGAGGAAACCTTTGATTTCGTCCGGCGACTTGATCTTGTTGTCGAGGTACTCGAGGAAGAACGCCAGGCCGATGCCCGCCACGGCACCGCCGAGCAGGCCGAGCAGCAGGTTGGCCGATTTCTTGGGGAACACCGGTCGGCGCGGGATCTCGGCTTCGTCCACGATGCGGACGTTGCTCGTCTTCAACTCGCCGGAGATGTTGGTTTCCTTGGTGCGCTGGAGGAGGCTCTGGTAGATCTGGCGATTGCTCTCGGCTTCGCGCGACAGCACGCCGTACTCGATCCCCGTGCGGTTGAGGCTCAGGGCTTCGGACTTCTGGGCATCGAGAGAGGCGGCGAGCGCCCGTTCCTGAGTCTGGGCGGCCAGGTACTCGTTGCGCACGGACTGGACGACCTTGTTGATCTCCACCTGGAGGCTCGTCCGCGCCGACTGGATGGCCGAGGCGATCTTGACCATGTCGGGGTGTTTCTCGCCGAGCGTGTCGGACAACTGGACCTGCTGGCGCTGCAGTTCCGCCAGCTGGGTCTTGATGCTCTGGATGAAGCTGTTCGACAACACGGCGGGGAACGTATCGAGGGCCGACTGGTTGTGCTGGATGGCTTCGAGCTGCCGGTAGAGCGCTTCCTTCTCGATACGCTCCGTTCGCGCCTTCGTGACTGCCGCATTCAGATCCGACAACCGCTGGACGACGATATTCTGGCGATCTTCGAGGGCGACGGCGTCACCCTTCTCGCGATACCGCTGGAGCGCCTGTTCGCTTTCCTCGACTTTCTTCCGCTGCTCGGTCAGCTGCTGGCTGAGCCAGTCGGACGCCTCCTTGCTGGAGAGAAACTTGAACTCGAGGTTCTGCTGGATGTACTGGCGCGCCACGGTGTTGGCGGCCAGCGCCGCCAGGTTCGCGTCCTTCGACTGAAACCGCACGTCGACGAGACGGCTGTTCCGGATGGGCGAGATGGTGAGGCGGCGGATGAACGCGTCGATGACCGGGGATTGCCGCGTGGTCTCTCCGGGGCCCGGCGCCGCGACCGGTGGTTCTTCCTTCGAAAACCACGCGCGCCAGAACGGGAGCTTGCGTGGTCCGGCGCCCAGCTCAGGGCTGACCCACAGGTTCAGATGTTCAATCGTCCGCCGGGCCAGCGCTCGGCTCTTCAGGATGCTGTACTGCGTCTGGTAGTACTCGTTCGTGGCCTTGTCGAGTTCCACCACTTCCTTGAACGAGACGATGTTCGGGTTTTCCGGCTCGATCTGGATCTGGACCCGGCTCTCGTAGATTGGCGTGGCCAGGAACGTGTAGAGCGTGGCCGTCGTGAGAATGATGGCAAACACCGTCAGCGCCACCCATCGGTGACGGTAGACGATTCTCACGTAGTCGAGGAGGTGCACCTCGCCATCGTCCGCCGACTGCCCGTACGAGCCGTAGCGACCGTAGTTGCCGTAGGCCCCGTAGGCGCCGTACGCGCCTCCGCCATCTCCGTAGCCCGGGCGCGGCGCCCAGGGTCCCCCGGCCTGCGAACGCGGATCGGTGGCGGGTTGCGGTTCGGGCGCGGAAGCGGATTCCGGAGGTTTGTTGTCGGACATCGATGAGCCCTGC
>CAZJRM010000171.1:0-6513 GCA_964547975.1 uncultured Vicinamibacterales bacterium
GTGGACCTGCTGCGCGTCCTCGAGGACCGGCGGTTCTTCCGGGTCGGCGGCAACGAGTCGGTCGACGTCGACGTGCGCGTCATCGCGGCGACCAACAAGGACCTGAAGAAAGCCACCGAGCAGAACGAGTTTCGCGAAGACCTGTTCTATCGGCTCAACGTCATCCCGATTCTCCTTCCGCCGCTCAGGGATCGCCGGGAGGACATTCCCCTGCTCGTCGATCACTTCCTCGAACACCTCAGTGTCGAAATGAACCGCCGGGTCGAGGGTGTCAGCCCCGAGGCCCTGTCGATGCTGATGAAACACGACTGGCCGGGCAACGTCCGCGAACTGCGCAACGTACTCGAACGCGGCGTCGTCGTGGCGAAGGGATCGCACCTGCAGCCGGACGATCTCGGACTGACGCCCTCGCAGCCGAGACTCGACACGATCGATACCACGCTGTCACTGGACGAGGTCGAGCGCCGTCATGTCACCGCCGTCCTGCACAGCGTCAGCTGGAATGTCACGCAGGCGGCCAAGGTGCTCGAGATCGACCGGGTGACGCTGTACAACAAGATCCGGAAGTACGGCCTGCGCCGCCACGACGACGAACCGTTCTCCGCCAGCTGACGCGGCGAATCAGGCGGGCACGAGTGGCAGGTCGAACGAGAACCGGCTCCCCTCGCCCGGGGCCGTCTCGACGCGTACCGTCGCGTCGTGAGCGTCGACGATCATCTTGACCAGCGCAAGCCCGATGCCCGTGCCCCCCTGCTGGCGCGTGGCCGACCCGTCGAGCTGGTGGAACGCTTCGAAGAGCTCCGGGAGTTTCTCCTTGGGAATCCCCGGCCCCGTGTCCGCCACTGAGAGGCGGAGACGCTCGCCGACCACTCCCGCCGACACCGTCACGTGTCCCGCTGACGGCGTGAACTTGATCGCGTTGTCGACGAGCTGCCCCAGCACCCAGCGGAGCCGCTCCGTGTCTGCCATCACCATCGGCAGCACGTCCGGCACGTGGATCTCGAGATGGACCCCGAGGCGGCGCGCGTTGGCATCGGCGCCGGCGATCACCGCCGACACGACCGACCTGGCATCGGTGGGCGTGAGGCGCAGGCGCATCTCACCCCTGGCGCCGCTGGCGAACTGGATGAGGTCACCAATCAGGCGCTCGAGTTCGGCGACGCCGCGCCCCATCACCTCGGCGGCCTGCACCTGCTCTTCGGTCAGCGGCCCCAGATCCCCGGCCGCCAGGAGCGCGTTGAATCCCTTGATCTTGGTCAGCGGCGTCCGCAGCTCGTGGGAGATGTTCGAAATGAAGTTGCTTTTGAGCTGGTCGAGTTCCGTCAGCCGCTCGTAGGCCCGCTGCAGTTCCCGCGTCCGATCCGCGACCCGGTGCTCCAGTTCGGCGTTCACGTGCCGCAGGGCACTCTGGAGTTCCTGAACCTGTTCCACGCTGGCCAGCTCCAGCTGCTCTCGCGTCATCGTCTCCATGTCGAGCAGGACCTGGCCGAGGGTCTGCCGGCGTCCCGCACGCGACCATTCCAGCTGGCGGGACAGAGCGGCCTCGAGTTGCGCGTCGCTGATGTAGCCCTTCTTCTTCAGGAATTCGCCAAATCTCGACAGTCCGGCGTCCCCGACGAACGGCGTGCCCGGCTGGGCGGGAATCACGCTGAGCGCAATCCGCTCCAACAGAATCGCGGCCAGCGCGAGATCGACGCCGCAATGCGGGCAAAGGGGCTCGCGGGCGGACACGGGCTTGGCGCATCGAGGACAGGGATAGGCCGTCGGAGACATCCTGCGCATGATATCGGAGAAGGCACGTTTGCGCTTCAACGGTTGCATCGAGGGCGAGAAGTCCGTTGAGAGTCTCAACGATCGCTGTTGAAAACAACAACTGGTGGTTTTTCGGCCATTTTCCCCCGGGAAGTGGCGAAATGGGTTTCTCAGCGCTGCCAGAGCGTTGACTTCCACAACATCGGCTGGGAGGCTGGCGCGGGCAGGCGATCCACATCGATCGACACAACTCATTCGCACACAACACCTTACAGCCACACGACATCGCGCCGCGGAGCTGGCAAACGCCTTGCTCTATGAGTGCGTGAAGGAGAAGGGCCCGACGATGTCTTGTCCGTACCTCAAAGAAGTCGTGATGCTCTACTGCCAGGCGTACCCGGTCAAGAAGCTCATCCCGCTTGACCGTATCGCCTCCGCCGAGCCTTGCCTCGGCCGCGAGTTCGAGTCGTGCCCCCTCTTCAAGGACGTGCTGGCGCGGATGCGGGCGCATTCGCAGCCGGCCGAACAGCAGACCCAGGCCATTGCCGCCCAGAGGGAGGTCTTCAAATGATCCTCGTACTGCTCGCCCTGCCGGGGTTGCTCCTGGTGGCCGGCGCGACGCTTGCGGACGCACTGGCCCGGAGTTAGCCGACGTTCTCTGACATCGACACCCGCCCCCACGAGAGTCGACCATGAATCTGAACCGACGGATGTTCCTCAAGACCGCTGCTGCCAGCGCCGCCGTGCTGGCCCCGGCCAGCCGCGCCGACGCGTCCGGACCGGGCCCGGACGTCGACGCGGCTCGGCGCGGCGTGCTCGTAGATACGACCAAGTGCGTCGGATGCCGCGCGTGTGAAGCGGCCTGCTCGGAAGCCAATACCCTGAAAAGCCCGGTGTCTCCGGGCGACGACTCGGTCTTCAAGACCCGCCGCACGATGGACACGCACACCTACACCGTGGTGAACGCGGCGGCCAGCCCCGACCGTTTCATCAAGCGCCAGTGCATGCATTGCGTCGAACCGGCCTGCGCGTCGGCCTGCCTGGTGCGGGCGCTCGACAAGACGCCGACCGGCCCGGTGGTGTACCACAAGGATCGATGCCTGGGCTGCCGCTACTGCATGGTGGCCTGCCCGTTCGAGGTGCCGAAGTACGAATACGAATCGGCGCTCCCCTACGTCAAGAAGTGCACGTTCTGCGCCGACCGTCAGGCCAAGGGTGAATCCCCGGCCTGCACGAGCGTCTGCCCCACCGGCGCGCTGCAGTTCGGCAACCGCAACGCGCTCATCGAAACCGCCAAGGAACGGCTCTACGCGCCCGGCAGCACGTACGTCCGCCACATCTTCGGGGAACACGAAGTTGGCGGCACGAGCTGGATGTATATCACCGACATCCCGTTCGACAAGCTCGGCCTTCCGACGAACCTCGGCGACTACGCGTACTCGTCGCTGACACAGGCCTCGCTGGCGGCGGTGCCCTTCGTCCTGACGCTGTGGCCGCCGCTGTTGATGGGCATCTACTCGTTCAGTAAACGTCGCAACCAGGACGCGGCCAGGCACGGAGAGGAGACCCACCATGAGTAACGGCAACACGACCGCGCTGCCGGCCCGGGGTTGGGTCACTGACAAGCTCTTCCTGGGATTGTCGTTCGGTGACTACGTCAAGAGCCTGATCACGCCCGGCAACCTCATCGTCGGTCTCATCATGGCCGTGGGGATCCCGCTCATCGCCTACCGGTTCCTGGCCGGGCTGGGCGCCACCACGAACCTGTCCCAGACCTCGCCGTGGGGCATCTGGATCGGCTTCGACATGCTGAGCGGCGTGGCGCTGGCGGCCGGCGGTTACACGCTGGCCACCTCGGTCTACATCTTCGGCCTCGAGGAGTACCATCCGGTGGTCCGGCCGGCCGTGCTGACCGGGTTCCTCGGCTACCTGTTCGCCATCCTCGGGCTGTGCGCCGACCTCGGCCGGCCGTGGAACCTGCCCGTTCCGCTCTTCTTCTCCTGGGGCGGGCCGTCGGTGATGTTCGAAATCGCCTGGTGCGTGTGCCTCTACGCCAGCGTCCTGTTCATGGAGTTCCTGCCGCCCGTCTTCGAGTGGCTCGGCTGGAAGAAGGCGCGCTCGCTCGCCGTGAAGGCGACGATCGGGCTCACGGTCGCCGGCGTGATGCTCTCGACGCTGCACCAGTCGTCGCTCGGCGCCCTGTTCCTGATGGCGCCGACCAAGCTGCACCCGCTCTGGTATTCGCCCTTCATCCCGGCGTACTTCTTCATTTCCAGCATCGCGGCGGGCTTGAGCATGGTCATCGTGGAAAGCGCGCTGTCGCATCGGGCGTTCGCGAGCCGAGTCGACCACCACGTGAACCTCGACAGGATCGTGCTGGGGCTCGCGCGCGGTGCGTCGGTCATCCTGTTCTCCTACTTCTTCGTGAAGCTGCAGGGCGTGGCCGACAGCATGCGATGGGACTTGCTCGCCACGCCGTACGGCTACTGGTTCCTGTTCGAACTCATCGGGTTCGTCCTCGTGCCGTGCCTGCTCTTCGCGATTGGCGCACGCCGCGGCCAGGTGACCCTCATCCGGTGGACGGCCGCCTGGACGGTGCTGGGCATCGTCGTCAACCGGCTCAACGTCTCGGTCATTGCTTTCAACTGGGACAAGGCGGAACGCTACATCCCGAGCTGGACGGAAGTCATGATCTCCATCACGCTCGTGACCATCGGCGTGCAGGTGTTCCGATGGATCGTGAACCGCATGCCCGTGCTGCGCGAAGACCCGGAATACCACGGCGCCTGATCGATATCGAGGAGTAACCGAATCATGATTCCGCATGACATCCTGACACTCTATACGGCGAAGATGATCGAGTACGGCATCGCCGTGCTGTTCCTGCTGCTCTTCATTCCGTTCTGGCGATTCGTGCAGGCCCCGACGCGCGCCACCCAGCCGACCCGCGCGTCCGTCGGCGCCCGAAAGACGACGCTCGCCGACTGGTTCACGGTGCCCGACGACCTGCTCTTCCACCGCGGCCACGCCTGGGCTCGCCCCGAGGCCTCCGGCACCGTCGCCGTCGGGTTGAATGACTTCGCCGCCCACCTGGTGGGCCCCGTCGCCCGCATCTCGATGCCGGCCGTGGGCGCGCGAATCGGTCAGGGCGAACAGGCCTGGCGCCTGGTGGGAGCCGACGGGCATTCCGTCGAGATGCTCTCGCCGGTCGATGGGATCGTCGTCGACGTCAACCCGGCGCTGGCCGGGAATCCCGGACTGGCGATGACCGACCCGTTCGGTGAGGGATGGCTGATGAAGGTCCAGCCGAACCGGCTGCGCGCGAATCTGACCGGTCTCGTGACCGGTCAGCAGGCCCGCCGCTGGATGCAGGACGTCGCGGCCGGACTGCAGGCGCGCATCGCCCCCGGCCTCGGGGCCCTCGCCCAGGACGGCGGCACGCCGGTGCCGGGCATCGCCAGGTCGCTCGATGCCGAACACTGGGAGACGGTCGCCGGCGAATTCCTGCTGACCGCCGAGGAGACCCGTCATGCGTAGGGCCACGATGATCGCGGGGGCCCTGGCCCTGACCGTGATCCTGTGCCTCACCGGCGTGGTGGCCGCGCAGGATCGACTGCCGAAGCTGCCGGGTCCCTACGCGATGAAACAAACGGGCGACAGCCCCGGGCCGGTGACGTTCAACCACGCGAGTCACGTGGACCCGGCGTCACCTGGCTGCACCGCCTGCCATCCGGCGCTCTTCAAGATCCTGAAGCCGGGAACGGCGAACGACGGGAAGCCGATCACGCACGATGGGATGACGAAGGGCTCGGCCTGCGGGTCGTGCCACGGCCGCAAGGCCTTCGGCTTCGACGATTGCACGATGTGCCATCGGAGCCAGTAACGCAGATCCCGGCGGTCGGCGCGCGCCGGCCCGAACGGGCTTCACGGGTTTCGAACGAGGGTCATCATGGAAACGCTCATGTCCGCCATTGAATCTTTCGCCGTCCTGGTCGCAGGGTTGGCCGTTCGCGCGGGGATCCTCTTTGCCGTCCTCGCGGTCGTGTCGATTCCGGCGCTGTTGTTCCTGGGGGGCGTGCGCGGCGTCGACGCCCTGCGGCGCCGCCTGCTCGGCGTCATGACGCTGGGCGGGTTCTCCTGGAGCGACCAGGCGTACTACGGGCCCGGCCACACCTGGGTCCGACGTACCGGCCGAAGCCGCGTGCAGGTGGGCGTGGATGACCTCGCGCAGCGGCTCTTCCCGACACCGACGGCATTGCGACTGCCGGAGCCCGGCACGGTCGTTCACGCGAAGGAGCCGCTGGCCGAACTCCGGGTGATGGGCCGTCGGCTGAGTCTCGTGTCGCCCGTCAACGGCGTCGTGACGGCCGTCAATCGCGCGGTCATCGAAGACCCGACGCTCGTGCACCGCGACCCCTACGCCAGAGGATGGCTCGTCGCCGTGGCTCCGTCTGATGATACGCACGAGCGGCTGCCGCGCGGGGAAGACGCCCGCACCTGGCTGAAGGCCGAAGGGACGCGGCTGTCGCGGTTCTTCGAGATGCAGCTCGGCGCCGCCGCCGCGGATGGCGGCGAGTTCATCACCCCGCCCCCCACCATGCTCAGCGACGAGCAGTGGGCGGAACTGACGCGGGAATTCCTGGCGAACTCGTAGAGAGCGTCCGGCGATCGCCGGACTCCGTGGGGGCTGGTTGGTGCCGATGGGGGCCGGCGCCGGCCGGCCCCTGCGTCCTCACCGGCTCTCGGTCGCGGCTCGCGGCT
>CAZJRM010000171.1:6613-12127 GCA_964547975.1 uncultured Vicinamibacterales bacterium
TGAATGTCGCGGTGAAGTGCCGGAGCACGCGCGGCGCCGTGGCCATCCGGTATCCCCTCAGGCGCTCGCGGCTTCCGGCCACGTGGATGACGGCTTCGGCCACGTAGTCGATGTGGGATTGCGTGTAGACGCGCCGCGGGATGGCCAGGCGCACGAGATCCATGGCCCCGGCCTTCTCGGTGCCGTCGGGCTGCATACCGAACATGACGGTACCGATCTCGACGCCACGGATTCCCGCCTCGACGTAGAGCGCGTTCGCCAGGGCAATGCCGGGGTACTGCAGCGGATGGATGTGCGGCAGCAGGGTCCGCGCATCCAGGTAGATGGCATGTCCGCCGGGCGGACGGATGATCGGCACGTCCGCGGCAATGAGCTTCTCGCCAAGGTACTCCGTGGATCGGATGCGGTAGTGCAGGTAGGCCTCCTCCACCACTTCTTCCAGGCCCCGCGCGATCGCCTCGAGATCGTACCCGGCCAGGCCGCCGTACGTCGGGAATCCCTCCGTCAGGATCAGCAGATTCCGCGCCGCCTCCGCCCACGCCGGGTTGTTCATCGCGAGGAACCCGCCAATATTGGCGAGCCCGTCCTTCTTCGCTGACATCGTGCAGCCGTCGGCCAGCGAGAACATCTCGCGCGCGATCTCTTTTGGCGACCGATCCGCCTGCCCGGGTTCGCGCTGCTTGATGAACCACGCGTTCTCCGCGAAGCGGCAGGCATCCAGGAAGAACGGCTTTTCGTACTTGTCGCACAGGTCGCGGACGCCGCGCAGATTCTCGAGCGACACCGGCTGCCCGCCGCCCGAATTGTTGGTCACGGTCACCATGACCAGCGGTACGCGGTCTCCGTGCTCCATCAGCAACTGGTCGAGCGCGTCGAGGTCGATGTTGCCCTTGAAGGGGTGGATCGCGTCGGGCACGCGCCCTTCGGGAATGACGAGGTCGCGCGCCTCCGCCCCTTCGACCTCGACGTTGGCCCGGGTCGTGTCGAAGTGGTTGTTGTTCGGCACGATGTGCCCGGCCGTCACCTGGGTGTGGAACAGAATCCGCTCTGCCGCCCGTCCCTGGTGAGTCGGGATGATGTGCGCGAAGCCCGTCAGGTCGCGGACGACGGACTCGAAGCGGTAGAACGAACGGCTACCGGCGTACGACTCGTCCGACTGCTGCATCGCCGCCCACTGCTGGGAGGACATCGCCCCCGTCCCCGAATCGGTCAGCAGGTCGATCAGGACGTCGTCGGCCTTGAGGCGGAAGACGTTGTAGCCGGCTTCGGCCAGCGCCGCCTCGCGGTCTTCCCGGCGGGTGAACTTGACGGCTTCGACCGACTTGATCCGGAACGGCTCGATGATGGTTCGAAAATTCACGCGTGGGTCACCATGTGAGGGCAGTTTGCGGGAGCCGGACCACCGGTCCGGGACACCAGTATAGTCGGGTGGCCAATCTTGTCACCAATCCGGCCGCCGCTGAATCACTGGATCAAACCAGGGCTTTCTGCGAGGATGACAGCCATGCCGTTGTTCGAGTTCCAGTGTCAAGAGTGCGGGACCAGGTTCGAGGCGCTCGTGGTGGGTACGAAGGCGCCGGAACGGTGTCCCTCGTGCGATAGCGAACGGATCGAGAAACAGTACTCCACGTTCGGCCTCGGGGGCGGTTCGAGCTACTCGAGCGGGTCGTGGCGGTCGTCCTGCGGGCCGACCGGCGGTGGTTGAGGGTTCTAGCCTGCGGGCCGTGCGCCCGCGTCGACCGCTGCCCCTGGCGCGCCCAGTTCGGTGACACAGTGCGCGCCAGTGACACACTTTGGGGCACCTCCGGTTCACTCCGGACCCCCGCGGGAGGGCCGCCGTCGGCCCTCCCGCCGTTTCTTCTCCGCCCACGTCTCCGCTGACACGCGAGCCCCGTGCCCAATAACGCGGCACACTGCCTCGTTCGGTGTCCCGAAACCTCACATAAATTGTCGCCCGACCGACGATTCTGGCCCCGCACGGGGTAGGACCGGTCCGTCCAACGTGCTGATGTGTCTCGCACTACGGCACGGTGGTGCACAACGTGTCCTGTCTCCTGACGTGTGGCACGACTCTTGACATACGAACGGTAGTCGCAGTGCCGGCCGGTGTGCCCGTACGGACTCCGGCAGAGGACGATGACCATGTTCAACCGATCCACCAACCCAGCCGCCGGCCCCGTCCCGTCGATTGACGCCGGCCGCGTGTCGGCCCAGACCCGGGCGCGTTTCAAGACCCTGGTCCAGTCGCCGCTCCGGGCGGGCCTCCTGCGTTATCTGGCCTCCCAGCCCAGGGAGACGTTCGAGGTCGGCACGTTGATGCAGACCTTCGGCCGCATCCGGGTGGACATCGAGAACTGCCTGCGGGAGCTGGTCAACACGGGCGTCGTGCGGGCGCTGCCCGGATCGCCGACGCGTTTCCAGTCCGCGGTCCCGACCGATCCCGAGATGGCCGCGCAACTCGAGGAGTTCCTCGCGGACAAACCCGGCCAGTCCGCCGAGGAACGGTCGCCCTCCATCCAGCGGTTCCGCGAGATGATCGGGCGCGACGAGAAGATGATGCTCGTCTTCGAGTCGGTGCGGACGGTGGCGAAGACCGACCTTTCGGTGCTGGTCCTCGGGCCGACGGGCTCTGGCAAGGAAGTCGTGGCGCGGATGATCCACGAACTCAGCAGTCGTCAGCACGAGACCTTCCAGGCCGTGAACTGCGCGGCGCTGCCCGACACGCTGTTCGAGTCGGAAGTCTTCGGATACGAACGCGGCGCGTTCACCGGCGCCTACGAACGGAAACCCGGCCGCGTCGAGTTGGCGAACCACGGCACGTTGTTTCTCGACGAAGTGGGTGACCTGTCGCCGCTGGCGCAGGCCAAGCTGCTGCGCGTGGTCGAAGAACGCCGGGTGGAACGCCTGGGCGGACGCCAGAGCATCGAAGTGGATTTCCGGCTGATCTGCGCGACGAACCGCCCGCTCGAGGCGTTCGTGGCGGATGGCGCGTTCCGCGAAGACCTGTACTACCGCATCAACGCGTTCGCGATCCGGCTGCCGGCGCTGCGCGAACGTCCCGTGGACATCCCGGTGCTCGCCGAACGGTTCCTGGCGCGGTATTGCGCCAGCCAGGGACTTCCGTTGAACGCGCGCCAGTTCGCGCCGGACGCCGCCGATCTGCTGATGGCGTACCCGTGGCCCGGCAACATCCGCGAGCTCGAAACCACGGTGTCGCGGGCGGCGTTGTCCGCCCACAACGGGGTGGTCTACGCAAAGGATCTGCAGTTCCTGCATCCGACGCCCCAGGCCCCGCGCATCGACACGTCGGTGCTCGTGCCGTTGCGCGACATCGAACGCGAGCACATCAACCGCGTCCTCCACGCGGTTGGCTGGAACAAGAAGCGGGCCGCCCAGGTGCTCGACATCAGCAGGGAGACGCTGTATCGCAAGATCGCGGAGTTCGGCCTGAAGCAGGAGTCCCGGTCATGACGGAGTCCGCCCGCTGGCTCCAGCGGGCTCACCCCTGGTTCGTGGCGATCGTCGCCGCGCTCGGCCTCGCCGTCATCGCGGGCGCCGTGCGCGACATGGTGACGGCCCCGCCGGCGAACCAGTGGATCCTTATGGCCGTGCTGACGCTGGCCACCGGCGCCTTCGCCGTGAAGGTCCCGGCGCTCAACGCCACGCTCTCGATCTCCGAAACCTTCCTGTTCGCCATGGCCATCCTGGCGGGGCCGGCCCCGGCGGTTGCCACACTGGCCCTCGACGGCGTGACGCTCGCGGTGCTGCGCCGCCGCCGGAGCCTCCGGCAGATTGCCTTCAACATCGCCGAACCGGCCCTCTCGATGTGGGTCGCGACAAAGCTCTACGTGCTGGTGTCCGGTCTCGACCCGCTGCTCGTCCGGCCCGCCGGCCTGAGCGAGGTGGGCCTGCCGGCCCTGCTGATGGCCGGCGCGTACTTCCTGATGAACAGCGTGCTGAATGCGCTGGCCATGGCCACCGAATCCGGCACGTCGCCCTTCGCCCTCTGGCGGAAGTACTTCCTGTGGGTCTCGCTGAACTACTTCGGCGGGATGTCCATCGCCGTGCTGCTCGCCGTGAACACGCAGCACACCGAGGGCCTCACCAACCTGAGCGGCCTGCTCGCGATTACGCCGCTCATCCTGGTGTCGTATTTCACGTTCAAGTCGTCGATGGGACGCCTCGAGGACGAGAACGTCCACCTGGCGGAGGTCAATCGCCTCTACCTGAAGGTCGTCGAGACGCTGGCGATGGCCGTGGACGCGAAGGACCAGGTCACCCACGGGCACATCCGCCGCGTCCAGACGTTCGCCCTGCGCCTGGCCAGGTCGCTGGGGGTCACGGACTCGAACGAACTGAAAGCGATCGAAGCGGCGGCGCTCCTGCACGACATGGGCAAGCTGGCCGTGCCCGAGCACATCCTCAACAAGCCCGGCAAGCTCACGGATGCCGAGTACGAGCGCATGAAGATGCACGCGCCTCTCGGCGCGGACATGCTGTCGGCGGTCGAATTCCCGTACCCGGTCGTCCCGATCGTCCGCCACCACCACGAGAACTACGACGGCACGGGATATCCCGACCGGCTCGCGGGCGAGGCCATCCCGATTGGCGCCCGCATTCTGTCGGTCGTCGACTGCTACGACGCGCTGCGGTCCCACCGGCCGTATCGCCGCGCCCTGACGCCGGACCAGGCGTTCGCCATCGTGGCTGAGCGCCGGGGCACGATGTACGACCCCGCCGTCGTGGATGCCTTCGAAACCATCCGCGTCGCGATCGAAGCCGAAACGGTTGAAGAGCCGCTGCCCGACGTCCTGGACCGGTTCGCCAAGGCCGCCCGCGAAGTGCGGCACCGCGATACGAGCGCCGACGTGCTGCCGCTCGCGCTGCGCCTGGAGGCCTCCACCACGCTCGTGCAGCTGCACGATCAGCTGTCGCAGCTCAACCGGGACGCGTCACTCGGAGAGACCTGCGGCGTCATCGACCGGTACGTGCGGCGGCTGGTGCCCGCGGGCCTCGTCGCCGTCTTCGTGCGCGACGAACGCACGGAGTCGCTGAGCGTGGCCCACACATCCGGCTATGGCGACACCTGCCTCACGGGCCTGACGATCCCTATGGGCCACGGGGTCAGCGGATGGGCCGCCGCCAACCGGCAGTCCGTGATCAACGCCGATCCCACCCTCGATGTCGAGGCGCGGTTCGACACCCTGACGCCGCCGTTCCGCAGCGTGATGAGCATCCCGCTCGTCTTCGACCGCACCAGCGTGGGCGCGATCTCGTTCTTTGCCGCCGCGGAACGTGCGTTTACGGATGACCACCGCCGGTCGCTCGAACTCCTGCGCGGCGCGATCGCGGAGACCATGGTCCGGGCGCTCCCCCGCGACTCGGAGCGGGCGCTCGTCCCCGTGCCGGCGCCGTCGCCGTCCCACAGCCTCGATGCCCTGCTGCGCCGCGACTCCCTGTGGAGTCCCAGCGGCTCGCGTACCGCCGGCGTCCTGTACCTCCGGACCGCCGGTG
>CAZJRM010000172.1:0-11983 GCA_964547975.1 uncultured Vicinamibacterales bacterium
TCGACGACCGGGCGATGTTCCGGATGATCTACTTCACCGACGAGTACGACTACCTCGAGCAGTACTCGCCGACACCGCCCGCCACCCTGCTCAACTCCGGCGCGTCGAGCGACGACTACGTCCGCGAGCGATACCAGACGCTGACGGTCAATTGCGAGCTTCCGTACTTCTTCGATGCCAGGATTGCGGACACGAAGCCGGGCACGATGACCCGCCGGGAGGCGACGCTGAAGAGCGTCGGTGAGCAGCGCGCCCGAATCGCCGAGCTGCGCAGCCGGTTCGCGCGGGTCGAGCCGATGCTCGAGGGCGGCTCGCCATTTGTCGACGCGATCCGGGAGACGTTGCGGACGGCGGACGCCTCGATGGCCTCGCAGGAGAACATCGCGAGGACCGGCGCGCAATACGCCCGGACCGCGACGGTGGCAGAAGAGTGGGACGCGCTGACGCTGAGGCGGTTCTACGCCCTGCTGACGGACGGGCAGTTCGTGCGTCTGCTCGAGGCCGAACGGACTCACCGTGGTCCCCGCTTCCCGCCTGCGCTTCAGCGGGAGCTCGACCGCAGCCTGTCCGACTTCGCACGCCGCGCCGCGACCCTGGAGGCCGAGCTCCACTACTCCGTCGTGCCGATCAAGACACTGGCAACGGTCCAGTTGCTCACGGCACTCCACGCGGTGGATTACGTCCAGACCCACTAGACGGCGTGCCGGGCGTCGGTTGACGCGGTACGGGCCGATCGGCTATCTCTTGACTATGACCGCACACTCCCTCTGCGTCTGTTGCCGCCGTACCAGGGCAGGGAGGGGTCTGCGTTCATGACGGTCATCTGACCTCACAGTCGCGCAGCCACCGAAGGCCCGGGAGACGTGCTCCCGGGCCTTTTTCATCTCGTCAACGGATGTCACCAAGGAGCCCCCCATGGCCAGAGTCTTCGACGACAACTCCCTTTCCATCGGCGGTACGCCGCTCGTGCGCCTGAACCGGATCACCGCGGGGCTGCCCGCGACGGTACTGGCCAAGATCGAAGGACGGAATCCGGCGTACTCGGTGAAGTGCCGCATCGGCGCCGCGATGATCTGGGCCGCCGAGCGTGACGGCATCCTCGTGCCCGGCTCGCGCCGGACCACGATCGTCGAACCCACGAGCGGCAACACCGGGATCGCCCTGGCGTTCGTCGCCGCGTCGCGCGGCTACCCGCTGGTACTGACGATGCCGGACACGATGTCGATCGAGCGCCGGCGCCTGCTCAAGGCGTTCGGCGCCGGGCTGGTCCTGACCGAAGGCGCCAAGGGGATGCGCGGCGCGATCGCGAAAGCGGAAGAGATCGTCGCGTCGGACCCCGCCGCGCACTGGATGCCGCAGCAGTTCACGAACCCGGCCAACCCGGACATCCACTTCAGGACGACGGGTCCGGAGATCTGGAACGACACGGACGGGCAGGTGGACGTGCTGGTGGCCGGCGTCGGAACCGGCGGCACCATCACCGGCGTCTCGCGGTTCTTCAAGCACGAGAAAGCCCGACCGCTCTGGACCGTGGCGGTCGAGCCCGAGGCCTCGCCCGTGCTGACCGCCCTTCGACGGGGAGACACACCGGTGACGGGTCCCCACAAGATCCAGGGAATCGGAGCCGGGTTCAAACCTGACGTGCTCGACCTCGGCCTCGTCGACGAAGTGCAACTGGTCACCAACGACGAGGCGATTGAGTACGCGCGGCGCCTGCATCGCGAAGAGGGCATCACCGCGGGGATCTCGTGCGGCGCGGCCACCGCCGCCGCCGCGCGCGTGGCCGCCCGGCCGGAACTTGCCGGCAAGACCATCGTCGTGGTACTGCCCGACGCGGGCGACCGGTACCACTCATCGGTGTTGTTCCAGGACCTCGAGGTCTAGGTCATGTCGAGCACACCAACGCCGGCCGACTCGCGGCGTCAGGAGGATCTCGTGGCCGCCATCGTGGCCAGCACATGGGCGGAACCGGTGACACGCCACGTCGACGCGCCCGCCTTGCCAAGCCGCGACGGCGTCGTGAGGGCCACGAACGTGCTCCGGGAGTTGCTCTTTCCCGGGTATTTCGGGAAACAGGATCTCGACAGCGCGGGCTTCGTGTATCACACGACCGCGCTCCTCGCGGCCGTGAGGCGAGAACTCTTCGACCAGGTCCGCGCCGCGTTGCGGCACCATGCCGGGACGTCCGGCGCGGCCGGTCCGATCGGTTCGGACGACGCGGCCGGCGTCGTCGACCACTTCCTGGCGACCATCCCCGGCATTCGGGCGGTCCTCGCCACCGACGTCCTCGCGGCCTTCGACGGCGACCCGGCCGCCGCCTCCACGGACGAGATCATCTTCTCGTACCCAGGCGTCTTCGCCATTGCCGTCTATCGCCTGGCCCACGAACTGCACCGCCTCGGCGTGCCGCTCGTTCCCAGGATGATGACGGAATACGCGCACAGTCGGACCGGCATCGACATCCACCCGGGCGCGCGCGTCGGCGGACGATTCTTCATCGATCACGGCACCGGCGTCGTGATCGGCGAAACGACGGTCATCGGGACCGGCGTCCGCCTGTATCAGGGCGTCACGCTCGGCGCGTTGTCCACACGGGGCGGCCAGCGCCTGCGCGGCGCGAAACGGCATCCCACCATCGAAGACGACGTGACGATCTACTCGGGGGCGTCCATCCTCGGCGGCGACACCGTCATCGGCGAAGGCGCCGTCATCGCCAGTAACGCGTTCATCACACGCTCGGTCCCCCCGCACACCCGGGTGACCGCCAGGCCGCCGGACCTGGACTACCAGGAACGGCGGCAGCGAGGCGCGGCCGCCCGGACCCGGGCGCCCGACTGGAGCATCTGAACCCGACCGATTGCGCCTGGAGTGACGCCGGAGTAAGCTCGGCGTCGATTCGCACGATGCCAGAGCCATCACTGCTCCAGGTCGACAGCCTGTCCAAGCGGTTCGGCGCGCAACGCGCGGTCGATGGCCTGTCCTTCGAGATCGCGGCGGGCGAGATCGTCGGGTTCGTCGGGCCGAACGGCGCGGGAAAGTCCACGACACTCAGGATGATCACGGGACTCGTCCGGCCGGACTCCGGACGAGTCCTGCTCGAGGGCCGCGAACTCCAGACGGATCCAACGGCGTTTCGACGCCGGTTGGGTGTGCTGATCGAGTCACCGGCCTACTACCCGATGCTGACGGCCCGGGATCACCTGGCGTACGTGGCCAGGCTTCGCGGGACGTCCGACGGGAAGCAGATCGAACGAGCGCTC
The DNA here is from genome assembly GCA_964547975.1 of uncultured Vicinamibacterales bacterium. Taxonomy (GTDB): domain Bacteria; phylum Acidobacteriota; class Vicinamibacteria; order Vicinamibacterales; family JAKQTR01; genus CAYJPV01. Next base: position 3,261 of record CAZJRM010000172.1, read on the forward strand.
GCCGACGTCGGCCTCGCGCCCGACTCTCGAAAGCGAGTCGACCAGTTCTCGCTGGGCATGAAACAACGCCTGGGCGTCGCGATGGCGCTCTTCACCGAGCCCGCGCTGCTCGTCCTGGACGAGCCGATGAACGGCCTCGACCCGGCGGGCATCGCGGATCTCCGCTCGTTCCTCCGCCAGTTGCCCGAACGCCGAGGCACCAGCGTGTTGATGTCGAGCCACCTGCTCGGCGAAGTCGAGCAGGTGTGCCATCGGGTCGTGTTCATCCGCCAGGGCCGTCTGGCCGGGCAGGCCCGCCTCACGCAGGGTGGCGTCAACGGCCTGATACGCATCTGGCTCAGGACGGGCCGCGATCGCGACGCCGTGATCGCGTTGCGTGCCGCGGCATTCGTCTCCGACGCCTCAGCCGAGGTGGCGGGCGTCAGTTGCTGCGTGGCCGCCGACGATGTCCCGAAGCTCGCGTCGCTGCTCGTCGCCGCGGGGATTGAGATCTTCGAGCTGACCTCTCGCGGCGGCGGCCTCGAAGAGACGTACCTGGCGCACTATCGAAACGCGCCTGCGGAGCAGCTCCGATGAACCGCGAGTCCGGAGGCTCCGGGTTTCGGGCGGCGTGCCACGCGGAGTTTCTCAAGATCTGGGCCTCGCGGATCCCGCTGGTGATGCTGATCGCGGTACCCGTGCTTACGTCGCTCTTCGTGTTCGAGCTCTACCATGTCGAACACCTCAACGACGGGGTGAAGCCGGCACACGCGCTCTGGGCCCTCCCCATCGTGTTCTTCGCGACCTGGAAGTCGCTGCTGTTCCAGGCGGCCGTCGTGGGGTTCTCGGCCTTCTGGGCCACCGTCGACAGCCAGTACGGCATGATCCGGATTGGCCTGTGCCAGCCCGTTACCCGGGTCGAGTACCAGCTCGGCAAGTGGTGTGCGATCGTGAGTCACGTCGCGATCCAGACGGCGGGATTTGCGGCGAGCCTGATCGGGTGGACGTGCGCGTACTCGGGCGTGCACGGCATCGGCCAGGACGGCGCCCTTGCCCTCGCCAGGTTCACGATCGAGCTCGTCTGGCTGGTCGTGTCGATCGCGGCGGTCACGACGGTCGCCGCGAGCTTCAGACGCACGGTCGGGTCGGGAATCGTGGTGGCGTTCATGGCCCTGATCGCCCTCGCCATCATGACGTTCCTCCCGTTCCACGTGCTGTCCCCGCGTTTCGTCCTGTTCCGCTACTTCTCGTTTCCGCTGGGAGAGCTTCCCAATCCATTCCCGGCCGAGGGTGACTCCGTCTACACGCGCGTCAGGACCATCGGGGACTTCGTCCTCGTGACGACGGTAACACCGTTGCTGCTCGCAATCCCGGCCCTCGTCTGCTTCCGGCGGCGGGACGTCAGCGAGTAGACGCGTGGTGGACGCGCTTCACTCCCGTGCGTCGAGGATCCGCGCGTCGGCCCAGTAGATGTTCCCGTCATCACCGCAGAAGAACAGGAACCGGCCGTCAGGTGAGATCGTGGGAAACCGCCCCTGGATGTCGCTCACACGCCGCGGCGCGCTCCACGGTCCCGCGCTCTTCCTGAGGCTGACATACACGTGCATGTCTTCCTTGTCGCCGGTGGTCGGCCGGTTCGACGAGAACAGCAGCACGGTTCCGTCAGGTGACACCCACGGCGTGTAATCGATGGCGCCGGGCACGTTGATCTCGGGTCCCAGCGGCGTGGCCTCGGTGAGCGCGCCCGCTGACATTCGCGCCGAGAAGATCCCCGAGTTCCATGCTTTCGATGTCATGGTGGACGAGAAGTACGCCTGGCCATCGGTCGTGCGTGACACGCGGCAGTCCTGCGCCGCGCCATCGTCGCGCGGATCGCTCCATCCGCTGGCGACCCGTTCGACCGACATCGAGGCCGTGCCCCGGTCCGTCCTGACGCTGTAGCAGAGACGTCTCCCATCGAGCGTGAACCGCGCCGACTGCGCCGACGTCCCCGCCGCGAACGCCGGGGTCTGCGGGGCCTGCCACCTGTCGCCGACCGCCCGCACGTGCATCAGCCGGGTCGTGAACGTCTTCATGTCGACGGTGTTCCAGAACATCTCACGGCCGTCGGGCGCGATCGCCAGGCTGCTGTGGATGTTGCCGGTCGACACCACGCCGGGCGCGAAGACTCGCGGCACGGTGCCGGGGACCTCCTGCCCCAGGTAGGGCGGCGCGCCTGGAGTCTGCTGGGCGAGGCCGACGGACACCACCGCCATCACGACGAACGCCCCCGCTGCGAAGTGTTTCACGTTGTGGCTCCCGGGCTACCGAAGGATGTCGGACACGACGTCGTGGTACTGCGGGCCGACGGGCACCTTGAACCCGCGGCGCGTGAGGAGAATCCATCCGCCTTTGGACCAGGGCTGCGCCTCGCGGACGTAATCGAGATTCACAATCCACGATCGATGCGTCCGCCGGAATCGCTGGGGGTCCAGCCGGGCTTCCACGGCCGACAACGTGCTGCGAATCAGGTGGCCGCCGCGTTCGCAGTGCAGACGCACGTAGTTGCCCGTCGCTTCCAGACAGTGGACCTCGGAGGTGGGCACCAGGATGTACCGCTCCTGCTCCCGCACGACCAGGTGCGGCCGGATCGATTGCCGCCGCTCGTGCATCTCGAGCATGGCCTCGATGCGTCGGTCGAGATCCCCGCGAGCAGGTCCACGAAGGACGGCGCGCACGCGGTCTACCGCGTCGTTGAATCGCTCGGCGTCGATCGGCTTCGTCAGGTAGTCCACGGCATGAAGCCGGAACGCATCGACCGCAAACTGGTCGAAGGCCGTCACGAACACGATGACCGGCATTCGCCGGACGGCCTGCCGGCGCCACTCGGCGGCCACGTCCAACCCGCTAAGGCCCGGCATCTGGACGTCCAGGAACACGACATCCGGCGTGGTCTCGTCGTGGAGCGTCAGTGCCGCGGGGCCGTCGGCGGCTTCGCCGACGACTTCCACGTCGGCGCTGGCGGTCAGCAGCGTGCGGACACGTTCGCGCGCCAGCGGTTCATCGTCGACGATGAGCGCCCGGATCATGATGGCTCCCGTTCGAGGGGCAGTCGAAGGCTCGCGCGGAAACCGCGCTGCGGCGCGGTGTCGATATCGAGCGAGGCACGGCCGTCATAGAGCGCGGCCAGCCGCTCGCGTGTATTCTGCACACCCAGCCCGCGCGAGAGCGGCAGCGTCGCGCCGAGACCGTCGTCTTCGACGGCGACCACGAACGCGTCACCGTCGGGGCGGGCCGCGATGCGGAGTTGCCCCGGTCCAAGTTTCGGCGCGAGGCCGTGGCGGATGGCATTTTCGACGAGCGGAAGCACGGCGAGGCTCGGCACGGGCTGGTCGAGGATCGTCTCGTCGATCCGCCAGTCGATGGTGAGCCGGTTGCCGAACCGCACCTGCTCGATGTCGAGGTACTTCCGTACGAGGTCGAGCTCGGTGCGCAGCGGCAACGTCTCGGCCGACGCATCGTCCAGCATCGCGCGCAGGAGTTCGGACAGCCTGACGAGCAGGCGGTCGGCGGTGGCGGGATCGCGGTGCAGCAACGTCGAGATCGCCTGCAGCGCGTTGAACAGGAAGTGCGGATGCAGCTGACGCTGCAGGAGCGCGAGGCGGGCGTCGGCCAGCTGGCGGGCGAGGCGATCCGCCTGCGCCGCTTCTTCACGGTGCGCCTGCGCGTTCGTCATCGCCTCGGCCCCGAGCAGGATGATCAGGTAGACGAACGGCACGTTGAGGAATCCCCCGACGACGTTCATCGTGGTCGGCAGGAACGTCTGGCTGGCGAGTGCGTCCCAGCCGGACCAGCCCCAGGTCCAGAAGAACGTGATCACCCGCTGGATGAGCCACCAGGGCACGAAGACCAGCGCCATGCCGCCGACGTGCGACCCGACGAACCGCCAGGCGCCGGGTTTCGCCGCGCGGATCCGGCGATTGAGGGCCAGCACCCAGGGCGCGAGAAACGCCCAGGGCAGGAGGCCGCCGACCTCTGCGCGGACCATGTCCCGCCAGGATGCGCCGGCCATGAGGCCCTGGAGCACCCACAACAGTGCCAGGCCCCCGAAGATGAGGAGCCGGAACCAGAGGCGATCCCACGAGACGAGAAAGCTCGCCATCAGCACGAAGGATGCGGCAAACGTGACGGCACTGCAAGGACTCTCGGCGGCGCGCTACACCTTGCCGCCGACCTGGACCTCGAACACGCACCGCGGGCTCCCGTCGAGTTTCGAGGCTTTCAGCGTCGCCTGGACGGGCTTCCCGAAGATCGTCGAGAACGACTCCTTCTGGTAGCCGACCGAACAACTGCACCAGAATGCCGGCGTACGTTTGTTGTCCACGAGCGGGCACCCGCATGGGCCCTCCGGGACGGACACCGTCACGACGCCCTTCGCCTTGTCCCACTCGAAGTCGGTGCCCCACGCGCGCTTCATCGCCGTCATGTAGCCGTCCGGATCGCCCTTGAACCGCGCTGCCACACCGCCGACCTTCGCGCACTCGCGGCCCGTCCCTTCGAGAATCTCGGTGCAGGCCGCCGCCGACGGCGACGCGGCCATCAGGCGGGCCATGTTCGCCACCTGGTACCGCGTGAACACCAGCCGGCCGTCCGTCGTCGCCTGCGGCGCGCTGGCCGCCAGCGAACCGGCCGGCCAATCGAGGAGCGCGGCCACGCACCCGCAGGCCCCCGCGCCGCACACGGTTCTGAGAAACGTCTTTCGATCCATCGCTCATCCTCCGGGAGTTCGTTCGGGCTCCGTCACGATCGAGCGTGCGGGTTCGCGAGGGCGCCCGCCGCTGAATTGTGACGAAGACCGGAAGACCGGGGACGAACGCCGTGTAGAATGCCCGCAAGGAGACCTATGACCATCCGTCTTGCGCTCTGCCTGGCCTTCGCCGCCTCGGTCGCCGCCGCCCAGCCTCCGAAGCCCGCACCGCTTGGTGCGAGCGCCGATTACCACGTCCATATCAAGGGCGGTCTGACGATCGAAGACGCGCTGGGCCGGTCGAAGGCCGACGGCATCACCTACGGCATCGCCGTCAACGGCGGGTTGAACCAGCCGGCTCCCAACGACGAGGCGGCCGAGGCGTTCCTGGCGGCCACGCGCGCGTATCCCGTCTTCGTCGCGCTTCAGGCGGAAGGCCGCGAGTGGGTGGGGATCTTCTCGAAACCGACCCTCGAGAAGTTCGACTACATCTTCACGGATGCGATGACGTGGACCGACAACAGCGGCAAGCGGATGCGGCTGTGGATCGCAGACGAGGTCGGCACGATTGCCGATCCCGAAGCGTTCATGGAGACGCTGGTCGATCGAGCGACGACGATCTTCGCCACCGAGCCCGTCGATCTCTACGTCAACCCGTTCTTCCTGCCGGAAGTCATCAGGGCGAAGTCCGACGTGCTGTGGACACCGGCCCGGGTCACGCGCATGGTGAACGGCCTGGCCGCGAACGGTATCGGCATGGAAATCAACAACCGTTACCGGATACCGAGCCAGGGCATCATTCTCGCGGCCAGGAAGGCCGGCGTGAAGTTCTCGTGCGGCACCAACAACACGGGTGCGCAGGACCTCGGCCGTAACGAGTACTGCCGCGAGATGATCGAGGCGTGCGACCTGCGGACCGCGCACTTCTGGGCGCCACCAGCCGAGGGGAAGAAGGCCATTCAACGGAAGCCGCTCCGCAAGTAGGTGCACGATGGGTTCTCGCACGCGGGTGGTGGCCACCCTGGTGTTCGCGGTCGGGATCGCCGCAGCGTCCGCGGGCCGCAGCGCCTCTTCGCGCGCGGTCACGGATCAGCCTCCGCGCGAGCGCGTCTCCCTCGACGAGGCCTGGCGTTTTCAGAAGGACGATCCGCCGGGGAACACCGTCAGCCTCGTCTATGACGTCCGTCCCGAGGTCGTGCGCCAGGCGGACGGCACCCCCGCCGACGCCGAGCCGACCGAGGCGGACCGCCGGCGGGCGGCCACCACGCCAACCCTGAAGGCCTGGATCCTCCCGACGGCCAACGCCTTCATCAAGGACCCGGCGCGCCTCTTCCAGAAGCCGCCGGCGGACTGGCTCGGCGACGTGGCGTACGCCCGCCAGGACTTCGACGATCGTGCGTGGAGGCCGGTCACGTTGCCCCATGACTGGGCCATCGAAGGCCCATTTCTCACCTCAGGGCCGTTTGGCGGGATGGGGCGCCTGCCGACTGCCGGAGTGGGCTGGTACCGAAAGGCCCTGGACATTCCTTCCAGTGATGCCGGCAAGTCGATCTTCCTCGATGTCGACGGCGCCATGTCGTATGCCGTCGTCTGGTTGAACGGGCGCCTCGTTGGAGGCTGGCCGTACGGTTACGCCTCGTGGCGCCTCGATCTCACGCCATACGTGGTCCCGGGCGGCAGGAACGTCCTCGCGATCCGCCTCGACAACCCGCCCGATTCCTCGCGCTGGTATCCCGGCGCCGGCCTCTACCGCCACGTGTGGCTGACGAAGACGCGGCCGCTCCACGTCGCACACTGGGGCACGTTCGTGACCACACGCGAGGTGTCGCCAGCCTCCGCGACGGTCACCCTGGCGGTCACGGTCGACAACGATTCCCTGGAGCCCGCCACCATCAGCGTCGCCACCAATTTCTACGAACTGGATGCCGAGGGACGGAGGGGACACGCGGCGGTCGCGTCGCTCTCGTCCGAGGGCGTTCGCGTCCCCGGACGGGATCGCGTGACGATCACGGGGACGACCACCGTGACTCGCCCGCGGCTGTGGGGTCCGCCGCCCGGGCAACGGCCGCACTTGTACATCGCGGTCACCCGCGTGGTGTCGCAGGGCGTCGACGTTGACCGCTACGAGACGCGGTTCGGCATCCGGAACGTCCGGTTCGACCCCGGCCGCGGTGTCCTCATCAACGGCGAACGTATTGCCTTGAAGGGCGTCAACAACCACCACGACCTCGGCGCGCTTGGCGCGGCGTTCAACGAACGTGCCGCGGAGCGCCAGCTCGAACGGCTCCGGGACATGGGCGCCAACGCCATCCGCATGAGCCACAATCCGCCCGCGCCGGAGTTGCTCGACCTGACCGACCGGATGGGTTTCCTCGTGGTGGACGAAGCCTTCGATGTCTGGGAACGGAAGAAGACACCGCTCGACTTCCATCTGATCTTCCCCGACTGGGCGGAACCGGACCTCCGCGCGCTCGTGCGACGGGATCGCAACAGCCCGTCGGTCATCCTGTGGAGCATCGGCAACGAAGTCGGCGAACAGTACACCGGTGAAGCCGGAGCCGCCGTCGCCAGCCGGCTTCGCGACATCGTGCGCGAGGAGGACCCGACGCGCCCGGTCACGGCAGCCATGAATTACGCGAAGCCTGACATGGCGCTGCCCGCCGTGCTGGACGTCATCAGCCTGAATTACCAGGGCGAGGGGATTCGCCACGCGCCCGAGTTCGAGGGCACGACTCGTATCCGTACGTCGCCGCAGTACCAGGCGTTTCACGAGAGGTTCCCCGACAAGGTCGTCCTCAGCAGCGAGACGGCGTCCGCTTTCAGCAGCCGGGGCATCTACCTGTTCCCGGTCTCGCCGGAGATCAGCGCGCCTGTTCGGGACGGGCGCGGGGGCGATTCGGCCCAGCGCCACGTGAGCGCGTACGAGCTCCACGCCGTCGATTTCGGTTCGACCGTCGACAAGGTTTTCGGCTCACTCGCCCGACATCCGTTCGTCGCCGGCGAATTCGTGTGGACCGGCTGGGATCATCTCGGGGAACCGACGCCGTACTACGACTCACGCAGCTCGTATGCCGGCATCATCGATCTGGCCGGCTTCGAGAAGGACCGGTTCTACCTGTACCAGTCGCAGTGGCGCCCCGACCTGCCCATGGCGCACATCCTGCCCCACTGGACCTGGGCTGAACGCGCGGGCCAGGTGACACCCGTGCACGTGTTCACGTCGGGCGACGAAGGGGAGCTGTTCCTCAACGGACGGTCGCTCGGCCGCAAGGTGAAGGGGCCCTACGAATTCAGGCTGAGGTGGGATGACGTCACGTACGAGCCCGGCCGACTCGACGTCGTGACGTACAAGAATGGGGCCCGGTGGGCCACGGACGCGGTCGTGACGGCGCAGGCACCGGCGCGCCTGGACGCCCGGCCGGACCGTGACGGGATTCGAGCTGACGGCCGCGATCTGGCCTTCATTACCGTACGGATCGTCGACAAGGCCGGGGTGCTCGTGCCGCGGGCCGACCATCGAATCCGATTCACGGTGGATGGCCCAGGTGAAATCGTCGCGACCGACAACGGCGATCCGACCAGCTTCGAGCCCTTCCAGGCGCACGCGCGCAGGGCCTTCAGCGGCATGTGCCTCGTCATCGTTCGCGGGGTACCTGGCCGGCCGGGGTCGTTCTCCGTCACTGCCGCGAGCGAGGGCCTCACGCCGGCCACGACGGTCATCACGACCCGGTAGTCGCTACGGTCGGCCGGCGCCGGGCACGCGACGAGGCCTGATTCGCTCGAGGTCGCCGATCCGCCCGGACAGTTCCTGGTAGACACGCTCGATCTGCGCACTGAGGTGGTTGCGCGTCTGATCGAGTTTCGCGTCGAGCTGGCCAATCGATGCCCGCAGGTCCCGTAGCTCGCCTTGGATTCCGGCGGTGTCGGCGTGAAGAACCGCCTGGTCCGCTCGCAGGTCCCGTAGCTCGCCCTGGATTCCGGCGGTGTCGGCGTGAAGCACCGCCTGGTCCGCCCGCAG
>CAZJRM010000173.1:0-11934 GCA_964547975.1 uncultured Vicinamibacterales bacterium
ACAGCCACGGCACGAGCGCGCCGCCGATGCCGATGCCGAGGTACGCGAAGCCCATCGCCTTGCCGCGCCCCTCTCGGAACCATTGCGAGAGCAGCACCTGGTTGGGCAGCGGCCCGCCGCACACGTACCCCAGCGCGTTCAGCAGGTAGAACGCGTAGAACATCGTGAGCGACGTCATCGAACCGAGGCCGGCCAGCGCCACGCCCGCCAGCGCGATGCCCGCGAGCATCATGCGCCTCGGGCCGAACCGATCGATGATCCACCCGGCGATGAAACCGAAGAGCGGTCCGACGACGAGCTTGCTGAGTGCGTTGCCCGACGTGACCTGCGTCCGGGTCCAGCCGAACTCCCGGACCATGTGGTCGTAGAACAGCGGCAGGCCGTAGAGCGCGAGGCCGACGATCGTGAAGAGCGCGAGGAACGATGTGGTCGCGACCTGGGCGAGGCGAAGGCGGTGAACGTCCGTCATGAACGCGGACCGTATCACGAACGGGGAGGCGGCTGCCAGGCCGGGACGGACGGGGGCACGGGCGCGGCACGGCCGCCGTCGATGACGTGCCCCAGGTGCCGGACGAGTACGGTCGTGCGTTCGGCCTGTGTGCTGAGGGCCCGACTGGCGGAAGCGCTCGTCTCCGCGGACTCCGCCGTCGTCCGCAGCGTCTCCTCCATGCGCCGGACCGCCGCGGACACCTGGGCAATCTCATCCGTCTGCCGTGCCGTGGCGTCGCTGACGCCCTGCACGAGTTCGTTGACGCGGGAGACCAGATCGGCGATCCCGCGCACGGATGTGCTGACGTCCGACACTCGGCACGAGCCCTCCCTGGCGTCGGACAGGGCCTGTTCGATGAGCGTCGACGAGTGGTGTGCCGATTGGGCGGCGCGTTGGGCGAGAGCCCGCACCTCTTCGGCCACGACGGCGAACCCCATCCCGACATCTCCGGCGCGCGCGGCTTCCACCGCAGCATTGAGTGCCAGGATGTTCGTCTGGCGCGCGATGTCGTCGATCGATCGGACGATTCCCGCCACTTCGTCGCTCGAGGCGGTGATGCGGTCCATCGATGTGACGAGTGCCCCGAGGTCGCGGACTGATGCGTCCGTCCGGGACGTGATCGTTCCGGTCACCCGACGCGCCTCCGTGGCGCGGGCTGACGTCGCGCGAATCGTCGACGCGAGCGCGTCCATCGACGCGGTTGTGTCTTCGAGCGCCTCGCGCTGAGCCCGGGTTCCCTGCGCGAGTGACCCGGCTCCGGCGGCCAGACGAGCCGCGTCGGCCAGCACGAGTGCGGAGCCATCGAGGAGTTCGCGCGAGACGGCGCTCACGGGGTGGGTGACGGAACGGACGAGCACCGTCGCGAGCAGGCCGAAGCCGGCGAACGCCGCCGCCAGGCCGAGCGTGATGCCCCACCACATCGAGCGGACTCGGGCGTCCTGGGAGGCCAGCGCGTCGTGCACCGTGGTGTCGATCCGGCTGACCATCGTCGCGAGCGTGTCGGTCGAGGCCGAGTTCTTGCCGCGCACGATCGCGTCGGCGGCCGCGATGTCCGTTCCTTTGCTGGCGACAAATACCTCGAGGGCGCGTTCGTAGTCCCTGGCGTGCGCGGCGTGCGATGCTTCGAACTGGGAGAGCAGGGACCGCATCTCAGGGTCCGTCAGACGCGCCGCCACCGCCTCGAGGGACGTGGCCACTGTCTCCTGTTCCCGGCGCAGGGCCGCGACGTAGGTGCTCCGGTCTTCCGCGTCACGGCCTCTGAGCAGGACGTTCTTCCACGCCACGACTTCGGCCCGCTGGGCCGCCTGGATGATGCGGATGGCATCGCGCGCCGCGACGTCGCCGGCCAGCACGCTCGCGTATCCCTGCTGGACAAGGCTGACCTGCCAGGCCAGGCCACCCAGCGCGGCGGCGGAGACCACCACCCCCCCGCCCACCAGTGCGAAGATCTTGGCTCCCAGCGCGATCCTCATGACTCCACCCTGGCGGCGAGCAGCCGAGCTGCCCGGTCCGACGGTTACAGCGCGACGAAGGCGTAGACGATCGAGAGCATGGCCAGGCCGACCATGCCAGGCCCCGCGAGGTTCGCGGCCCTCCGGTGACCGAACACGTACGTATAGGCGGTCTTCAGCAAGTTGTTGCTGGCGCTGGCGATGATGATGGCCTGGAGAATCTGGCGATCGGCGATGCCCAGGTTCCCCTGGAGGACCGAGACGACGAACGGCGTGATGTCCGAGAAACCGACGACGAACGACAGCATCCGCAGGCCGAGGTCCTTGAAGTACTCGAGCACGTATTTCGTGGCGAACGACACCACCGCGAACATCACCGCGAAGAGCACGGCCGCGTTCAGTTCGAGCGGGTTCTTCCGCAGGGCGGGTTCGGCGGCCAGGTCGCGCTCGGCGGGCGTCTCCACGGCTGGTGTGAGGAACCGTCTCCGCAGCCAGAATCCGTAGCTCGCGGCGCTCGCAGCCAGGGCGAGCAGGACCAGGCCGACGCTGGCCAGCGCGGAGAAGCGGAAGATGGCGACCAGCGTCAGCAGCCGCAGGTACATCATCGAGACCGCGAGCAGGATCGCGACCGCCGACTGCTCGCTGATGGCCGGGTCGGACTTCGACTTCTTGGCCATGACGAGCACGGTGACCGTGCTCGAGTACACGCCGCCCATCACGCCGGCGAGCAGCAGCCCCCGGCGGGGGAACAGGTAGGTCTGCAGGACGTACCCCGCGTACGAGATGGCGGTCGTGATCACCACGGCGAGCCAGATCTGGCGCGGCGTGACCGGGAGCGCGGTGAGAATGCGGCCGACCCACCCGGTGACGACCGGCTCGGCCGGGATGAGCGGCAGCACCACCCCGACGATCGCGAGGAACTTGCAGGCCGTCACGACCTCGCCGGTTTCCAGGCGATCGGTGAACTGCCGGATGCGGCCTTTCGAATGCAGCACGAACAGGATGGACACCGCCAGCAGCACCAGGAACCACGTCGGCTGGTGCAGCGACACCGGGCCGGTGGCGTAGGTCAGGAGCGCGATGAGCACGCCAATCAGGCCCGGGCTCTTCCGCTGACTGACCTTGTTGCTGTAGTACACGAGGAGGAACAGCGCCAGGCCCACCATACCGGCCAGGAACGCCACGTTCCCAATCTCGGGCAGCTGGTACAGGACGAACCCCAGCATGCCGATGAAGACGAACGTTCGCACCGTGCCGAACGTGTCGAACTTCCCTTCCCCCTCGTAGTACTCCCGCAATCCGATGCCGATCAGGAAACTGACCGCCATCGTCAGCAGAAACGGCGTCACGATCTCCGGTGTCACGGGCTGCGCTACTCGATTCCGACCACCCGCTTGGCGGCCCTGAGGTAGTTGACGTTCGGCATCGCCGAGAGCCCGAGGTTCTGGACGACGTCCTGCATAGCCGCGTAGTTTTCGCTCTCGACGCAGGCCGATTCGACCATGGCGCCGTTGAAGTAGACCAGGGCGTACTCGCAGATCACGCCGTCGATCGTGAAGCCATAGCGCATCTTCTCGACGGTCACCGGGCTGAGGTCTGCATGCTGGCGCGCCATCGCGATGAACTCGCCGATGGTGTAGGTGTCGCGGTCGAGGGCGATGTCGACCTTCAGGTGGGACAGAATCGTGGCCAGTTCCTCCTTCCTGACCGGGAACTGGAACTTGCCGCGCGGCTGGAAGATCTCGTAGCCCTCGGGGGTCTCGCCGGTCTTGGTCTTGATGTCGAGCAGGCCGTCGCGGACCTTGACGTTGGCTTCATTGGTCATGCGCGACAGGAAGTAGGTTTCCATCGGCATCTTCCGCGCCTGGAAGAGTACGGTCTTGCCGTTCCACATTCTGGCCCTCACGCCCTCGATGATGTTCTGGCCGAACACACGGAATTCCGCGCGGGGAAAGATCCTGGCGGCGTCTTCGGCAGACGTGGCGACATTCGGGGCGGCAACGTTCGACATACAGGCTCCTGGCAGGGTAATGGGACCCGCCGCGCCGCTACGCGGCGCTGGGTTTCACGAGGTCCCGGAAGTAGACGAGATACAGCACGCACAGCACGAGCCCGGCAATCACCCAGGCCGGAGACCGGCCGCCGGGGACGAGTTCGATCTGGAGGGAGGCCGAATCTCCCTGGGACAACTTCGTCACCTCGAGCCACGCCCCGCCCCTCCCGTCGACGGCCCCGAGTCTCGCGCGCGGGCCGGCCTCGGTCTTGCGCAGCCTTGGCAGCGCTTCGCGAACGGCATGGGCCCGCAGGGACGCGGGGAACGATACCGAGAAGCGGTACCGTCCGATGGCGGATGGCTCGGCGTTGACGATCGCGTGGCGGAAGAGGAGCACGCCCTCGGGCAGCGTACGCCGTTCGCCGGGGCCGGGCTCGGTCTTCTGAAACGCCCGGCCGACCGGGAAGGTGATCGCCACGCGGCACGATGCCGGCGCGCCGTCTGGCAGCGTCAGGACGAGTTCGGACTGGCCGTTGACGGCGCGCGCCGCCGCGACGGTCCCGGCCGGGCCATCGGTGACCTCGACGGCTCCGATCCCCGGGAAACCCAGCGGGATGGCGAGCACGCCCGGCGTGGCGCCGTCGACGGTCACGACGGCGGTCGCCTTCGCCGAGCCGTCTTCGGCGATGGCCAGGGTCACTTCGTAGGCGGAGATCGTGTGATCGGCGGCCGCAGCCGGCAGAATCGCAGCGAGCACCAGGGCGGGAACGGTCAGGATCTTCATTTTGCCACTGCCCAGAATGCCGGCGTGAGGCCGATCCAGTGGAACCAGGTGGCGGCCGAGCCGACGAGCAGCAGCACGCCGACCGTGCAAGTCACCATCCCGTATTTGAAGTTCTCCATCACGGAGTACTGGTTCGTCGCGAAGAGAATCACGTTTGGTTTCCCGCTGATTGGGAGGCCGACGACCCAGTCGATGCACAGCGCGGCCGGCAGCGCGAGCGACACCGGATCCCAGCCAAGCGCCTTCGACATCGTGATGATGATCGGGATCATGATCATCGTCCGCACGGTCTTGGACGTGGTGAGGAGGTGGCTGTACATCATCACCGACACGATGATGGTGTAGGTTACGCCGAACGGCATGCCCTGCAGGTGGACGCCCGAAAAGAGCTTCTGCACCGCCCATTCGGCCGCGCCGGTGTCGTCGAGCGCCAGCCCGCCGGCGTAGGCGCCCGCACTGAAGATCAGCAGGTGCCACGGGATGTCGGCCTCGGCCCACTGCAGGAGGCCCCAGCGCGGGAAGAGCACGATCACCGCGCCCAGCAACGCGGCAAACGGCGCGGTGACCTCCACGCCGAACCACGAGAGGTGAAACACGTCCGTCATCCAGAGGAACAATACGAGCCCGAAGATCGCGAGCGCCTTCTTCTCGCTCGGGCTGAGCGGGCCCATCTCGGTGTACTTCTCGCGGATCACCGCGAGCCCGCCTTCGAGCCGCGGCAGTCGATCCGCCTGCGGGATCCGGAAGAGCGCCTTTTGCCCGACCAGCCACATGATGACGCCCGTGGCGATCGCGATTGGCGCGCCCACGCGGACCCAGTCCATGTAGTAGACGCGGTGCCCGCCCATGTTCTGGATGAGGCCCACCGCGATCAGGTTCGCGGAGCTTCCGGTCATCGTCATCGACGAGAGGACCGAGACGCCGAGCAGGTTGAGCAGCATCAGGTTCTTGCCGAAGGCGTTGGGCGCGTCCTCCGTCGACCCGTAGATCGCCGCCACGACGAGCATGAGCGGCAGCGTCATGACGCACCGGGCGGCGGTGGCCGGGATGAGTGGCGCCAACGCCATCTGGAGGAGCAGAAACGCAAGCAGCGCGAGGCTGGCGGTGTGGCCGAACCGGAGTACCAGCCAGAGCGACATCCGCCGAGCCAGGCGTGTCTTGACCAGCATGGCGCTGAGGATGAACGCCAGGAGGTTGAGCCAGATGACCTCCATGCCCAGCACGTCCATGATGGCCTTCGGCGCCGCCGTGCGCGTGACGAGCAGGAGGAACATCAGGACGAGGGAGGTGACGTAGGTCGGAAACGGCTCGGTGACCCACCAGACCAGCGCCAGCAGGAAGCACGCGGCGCCGGCCTGAGCCGCGGCGCTCAAGCCGGCGTCGGCCGGCAGGTAGTAGACAAGCAGGAAGACTAGGATGCCGCCCGGAAAGCCGAGGTAACGCATCCAGAGCTCGGCGCGGCTTTGCGCGTCCCTCCCCTTGGAGGACAGCGTCATCTTCTCCATGTTCAGCAGTTCATGGAGCCGGAGTTCCTGCGTCGGCGTCGAAGCGAGTTCGGCCATGGGCGGATCCTACAGGGAAGCGGTCGCGTCGGTCAGTGCTGCCGCCAGAGCTTGTACGGGTTCTTCAGCAGGTTCGAGTTGAAGTACCTCGGGTCGCTCGACACCTCGGCGCCGGCCCATGTCGGGAGTTCCGGCGTGACGTCTTCCGACGCCAGCTCGACTTCCGCGACCACGAGTCCTTCGTTGTCCCCGTGGAAGACATCGATTTCCCACGTGTGGCCCCCGTGCTGCTCGATGTGGCGGTGCTTGTCGATGAGCGGCCGTTCGCACAGCTGGTCGAGCAGGATCGCGGCGTCTTCGACCGGCAGCGGGTATTCGAATTCGGACCGGGTCACGCCTGTGGTGACGCCCTTGATGGTGAGCTTCGCCTTGTCGCCTTCGATGCGCACGCGGACGACCCGTTCCTTCTGCGAGTTCAGGTAGCCCTGCTTGAAATGCGTGCCGGTGTCGGCCGGGGTCCACGCCCCGGGCACGACGAGATACTTCCGTTCAACTTCTTTGCCCATTTGTCGGAATCCTTCGCCTTGCGGCGTCAGTCGGTCAGTGCCAGGACCTGCTTGAGGCCCTGGACGAAACTGATGTTGTCCCGGTGCTGCAGCCCGAGGCGGCGCCGTACGTGGGCGATCACCTCAGGGTCTTCGTGCTCGACGGCAAAGCTCTGCCACCGCGCGCCGGGGTGAACGATGATGGTCTCGAACGAACACGCGATCCGGTCGACAGCGGTCCGTTCCCGGCGGCGCGAGAGCCTGACCGCGCGAACCTGCGGCCACGCCCGCTCGACGGCGGCGACGAAGCCCGCTGTGTCGGTGTAGTCCTCCGGCGACGGCTCCGGCGCCAGACCCCACGCCGCGTACAATCGCGCGACCGAGACGGCGTCGAAGGGCAGAGAGACTCGGAGGATGGGATCCCACAACTCGACGTTGTCGGGTCCCACCTCCTTGCGCCACAGCAGCTCCAGCGTGTCACGCTGCAGCCACGCGTGATGCGAACTCCGAAGGCAGACCAAGTGTACTTCGTCGGCCCATCGCCCGCGTCCCAGGTCGGGCGCGTCCAGTCGGCCGGCGAGATCCGTCAGGTCGTCGCCAAACGTCCTCCACTGCCACCGAGGCAGCGTCACGGGAAGGCACCCGGTCATCATCGTCCTGTCCGCACTGGTGGACATGGCTGGCGCGAGCCTCCCGGGCTAGAACGCGATCTGATAGCGGATGGCGAACGTCGTGAAGTCGTCGCCGTAGATCACGGTCTGCGTCGTGCTCGTGCCCGCAGGAATCGGCGCCCAGTCCTTCCCGGGTTTGGCGTTCTCGTTGTTGTTGACGCTGGTCACGTTCACCAGGATCTTGTGGTTCGGGTTCATGAACCAGGTCAGGCCGAACGTCGTGTTCTTGGCGATACCGCCCTTGATCGGGTCGACGGTCGTCACGTCGTCGAGGTCCATGGTGCTGTAGCGGAGGCCGACTTCGACGGCGCCCCACTTCCGCTTGGGGATGACGCGCCCGAATTCGCCTTCCGACGCCGAGTACGGCCGGTGTTCGCCGGTCACGAGCCACATGACCTGACCGTAGTAGCCGGCAAACGCATGATCGACGTAGCTCGCCACGTTGGTTGGGATCCGGGTGACCTTGCTGGTCTGGTACTCACCCTGCACGCTGATCGACTTCAGGACGCCGGCGAGTTCGAGGCCGACCTGGTTGAGCGCGTCCGCGTACTTCATGTCCCCGGTGCTGATGAACTTCGCGCGGCTGACGTGCGTCTCGGCGCGCGAGTCGAGCTTGTAGATCCAGCTGGCGTTGACGCGGTCGGCGAGGTCCGCGCCGCTCGTCGCGATCTTGCCGACATCGGGCTTCCGATGCGCGTACGCCGCGCCGAGGTGCAGGACGGCGCCGGGCTTGCTGATCGGCGCAATCGACGCGCGGCCGACGAAGCTGAACTTCTGCGAGGTGCCCGCGCCGCCGCCGGTCAGCGAGTCCTTGTCGTTGAACGCGCCCGCTTCCGGGCCGAACAGCCCGGCGGACGCCTGCCAGTGACGGCCCCAGAGGCTCGCGCCCACGCCGAGGCGGCGGTCGGCGGCCCACCCGTCGATGTACGGCCGCTCGATGAACGTGATGTACTTCGACGAGGTCAGCGTCTCGAGGCCGAACGGCGCCTTGAAGTTGCCGGCGCGCACGAGACCGCGGCCGAATGAGTAGCCCACCCACATGTCCTTCATCTCGATCAGATTGTCGGCGAAGTCGACGTCCAACTCGGCCAGCCAGTTGCCGAACAGCGTCGCCTTGACGCCGATGCGGGCCCGGCGGACTTCCACGCCGTTCTGCAGCCGGTTCTGGGCGCCGGAGAACGCGGCGTAGTCGAGGTTGAGTCGGCCATCCAGCCAGTACTTGAATCGGCCATCCGAACTGGTCGCGACCAGGTACCCATTGTCGTAGAAGCCGGTGAGGCCCACGGGCTCGGACTCGCGCTCGATCTCTTCGTTGTTGGCGAGCGTGGCTTTCGGGGCTTCCTGGGCCTTCTGCAATTCGGCGATCTTCGCTTCGAGTTCCTTGATCCGCTTCTCGAGGTCGCCGGTCTGCTGCTGACCGTCTGCCGCTTCGACCGGCGTCGCGACCTTGAGGGCTTCAATCTTCGATTCGAGGTTCTTGATGAGCGTCGCGGAGTCGGCGCGATCCTGCGCGGACACCGGCGCCCCGATCAGGACGACGGCCGCGAACGCGGCCGCGATCGTTGCGAGGGATTTCATGAACGTCTCCTTCGGTAGCAATAAGTCCTGGCCGCGCCGGGGTGCGCCGCCGTCGTGGGCATTCCCGGCGATGCGCGAGAAGCTCCGCAGCTGGTATTGAAAGAGCCGTGCCAGCGGCCGCCCGGGATGGAAGCCTTGCAGAACAGTCACTTACGGGGAGGCGTGTCGGGCCGCCACGCCTCGGCGGGTGCGGATTCCCGCGCGGGCGTGCGGAATCCCGCACAGCCGCGCATAGACGATCAGGATTCGCGGGCCGAAATCCCGAGGGCCTTGAGCCGGTCGTAGAGCGTGCGCCGCGCGATGCCCAGCATCGCCGCCGCGTCCGCCACGTTGCCACCCGCCCGGCGCATCACCCGTTCGATGTGCAGCCGCTCCATGTCGCGGAGCGCCAGCGGTTCGTCCGCCTCCGCCGGTGATGGTGCCGCCGGACGCCCCCGAAGGCTGAGATCCCCGGCGCGCAGGAACTCCCCGCGCTGGAGGATCATGGCGCGCTCCAGCACGTTGGCAAGCTCCCGGATGTTCCCCGGCCACGCATACGCCTGCAACTCCGCCAGCGCCGACGAGTCCAGCCGGATGTCGGAGCGACCCATGCGCAGCCCGATTTCTGCCAGGATCGCGTGCGCGAGCACCTGGATGTCTTCCGGGCGCTCGCGCAGCGGCGGGATACGCAGACTCAGCGTGCTGACGCGGTAGTACAGGTCATCGCGGAACTTCTTGCCTTGCACGAGCGCTTCCAGGTCGAGGTTCGTGCTCGCGATCAGGCGGATGTCCACCTGCCGATCCCGCACCGCGCCGAGCCGCCTGAAGGTCTTCTCTTCGAGGGCCTTCAGCAGTTTGGGCTGGATCGCCAGATCCATGTCCCCGATCTCGTCGAGAAACACGATGCCCCGGTGTCCCACTTCGAGTAGGCCCTGCTTGGCGGCCACCGCCCCGGTGAAGGCCCCGCGTTCGAATCCGAACAACTCGGATTCGAGCAGCTCGCGCGTGAGCCCGGCGCAGTTCACGTTGACGAATGCCTCGTCGGCCCTCGGGCTGTTGGCGTGGATCCAGCGTGCCAGTACACCCTTGCCGGCGCCGGTCTCGCCCAGGATGAGAATCGGGCTGTCCCAGGCCAGCATGCGGCGCGCCTGCTCCTCGAGCTGGCGCACGAGCGGGCTCGTTCCGAGGAAGGGATCGGGCGTGCCCGGCCGTTCCCGCGCGGCCAGCGCCTGCCGGCGCTTCAGCTGCCGCTGTTCGATGAGCCGGCGGACGAGCACCAGCAGAGTCTTGGCGTCGACGGGCTTCGTGAGAAACTGCTCGGCGCCCTCCTTGATGGCCCGCACCGCCAAATCGATCGAGCCGTGCGCCGTCAGGATGACGACCGGCGTGTCTTCGCTGATGCGCTTGATGTCCGGCAGGACATCGAGCGAGGTGCCATCCGGCAGGCTGTAATCGGCGACGACTACATCGTGGCCGGCCTCGCGAAACCGCTCCAGCGCGAGCGCGCACGTGTCGGCTTCGTCCACGTCGATGCCGCTCGCCCTGAGGAACGCCCCAAGGCCGTGACGCACGGCGGGATCATCTTCGATCAGCAACAGCGTGGGGTTCGCCACGTCACGACTCCGGCACGGCCGCGAGGCCGCGCGGCATGGGCATGCGCAGTGTCAGCACCGCGCCGCCCGACTCACGATTAGCCGCCACGACCTCGCCGCCGTGTTCCTCGACCACGCGCCGCACGATCGACAGCCCCAGCCCGGTGCCTCCCCGGCGCCGGGTGAAGAACGGCTCGAACGCCCGCGCGAGGGCCTCGGGGTCAAACCCCTGTCCCCCGTCTTCTACGGTGAATACCGCCCACGGCTGCCCCCCCAGGTGTTCGGTCCGGCTCGTGACCACCACGTCGGTCCCGGCTGGCGCGTGCAGTAGCGCGTTCTCCATCAGATTGCGGAACACCTGGTGGATGCGGATGGCGTGTACCGGGAGAATCAGCTGATCGTCCTCGAACTGGATCTGGAGGCCGCACCCGCGATCGCGCGCGAGCGGGGCGCACGACAGCGCCGCCTCTTCCACCAGCGGACGGATCTGAACGGGTTCCGCGCGGAGCGTCCGCGGTTCCCCGTAGTCGCGCAGGTCGTTCATGAGGTTCAGGATCCGGGTGCAGCTCTCGCGCAACGCCGTGACGAACGGCCGGTAGCGGCCCTCGTCGCCGAACGTGGCCTCCAGCGCGTCGAGATTCACGCCGATGCCGAACGCGGGGTTACGCATCTCGTGGACGACACCTCCGACCAGCGCACGTAGCGACTCTTCGGCTCGACGGCGCTCGGTGATGTCGGTGCAGAGCCCGGCAATACGCGCGGCCCGGCCGTCAGGGGCCCACGCGACCGCCTTGCCCACGTCGAATAACCACAGCCAGTCGCCGGTGCCAGTCCGGATGCGGTACTCCGCCTGGAACCGTGGCAGGTGTCCGTCGAGGTGCAGGCGAATCGCCTGCTGTACGCCGGCGAGATCATCCGGGTGAATCCGTTCGAGTCCCGCATCGAGCGTCTGGGCCACCGTGCCCGGCGGCAGTCCGATCATCTCGAACCAGCGCGGGCTGCGGTACACGACGCCGTTCAGCAGGTCCCAGTCCCACAGTCCCTGTTGCGTGCCCGCCAGGGCGTACGCCAGCCGTTCTTCGCTGGCGCGTAACGCCGCCTGGGCTTCCTTCAAGGCTGTGATGTCCCGGGAAATGCCCGCGACGCGGTGAATCCGCCCCCACTTGTTGCGGACTGGCGTGAGAATGGTCTGAAAGCTCCGCGTTTGCCCGCCGACGACCTGCTCCTCTTCGAATTGCAGCGGACGTCCTTCGGTGAGGACCCGTTCCAGGTGCCCCCGCATCAGCGCCGCGCCGGCGGCCGGCAGGCACGCTTCCGGTGCCCGTCCGGCGAAGTCGGGATTGAGGAAG
>CAZJRM010000174.1:0-11880 GCA_964547975.1 uncultured Vicinamibacterales bacterium
CGGGCCCCTGCGAGTAACGATACTCCATTCGGGGGCCGGGGCGGGCGCCGGTGGGAGCCGACAAGGAGCCGGCAGCAGCCGATAGCCCTGCCAGGCGGACTTCTGCCATACTTCCCGGGCATCCCCACCAGGAGGTCCGTGTATGCGCAGAGTCGCCCTGCTGCTCGTGTTCGTCGCGCTCACCGCGCCAGCGATCGTCGCGCAGGATCAGCCGCTGCTGTCCAACAGCCCGACCCTCAGCCGGACGCACATCGCGTTCGTCTATGCCGGTGATTTGTGGACCGTGCCGCGCGGCGGCGGCGATGCCGTCCGGCTGACGACCGGCGTCGGCATGGAATCGCGCCCGTACTTCTCGCCCGACGGGGCGACGCTCGCGTTCTCGGCCGAATACGACGGCAACCTCGATGTCTACACCGTGCCCGCGGCCGGTGGCGTGCCGAAGCGCCTCACCTATCACCCCGGCGCCGACATCGTTTCCGGCTGGACCCCCGACGGCAGGCGCGTGCTCTTCGCCTCGTCGCGGCTCAGCGACAACGGTCGATTCAGCCGCTTGTTTGCCGTCGCCGCTGACGGCGTGTTCCCGGAACCGCTGCCGCTGCCCATGGGCAACGAAGGGGCGATGTCGCCCGACGGGACGCGCATCGCCTACGTGCCGCTCCCGCGCGCGTTCAACATCTGGAAGCGGTACCGCGGCGGGCAGGCCACGCCCATCTGGATTGCCAGGCTGGCCGACTCGACCATCGAGCGCGTGCCCCGGACCGATTCGAACGACTTCAACCCCATGTGGCTGCCGTCCGACCCCGGCCGGGTGTACTTCCTGTCCGATCGCGACGGCCCGATCACGTTGTATGCCTACGACACCGCGGCCAGGACGGTGACGCGCCTGGTCGACAACCGGGGCCTCGACATCAAGTCGGCGTCGGCGGGGCCGGACGGGATCGTGTACGAACAGTTCGGCGGACTGTTCCTGTACGACCTGAAGGGCGGCCGGAGCCAGAAGGTCAACGTGCGCGTGGCCGCCGACCTGGGCGGCGTCCGGCCGCGTTTCGAGAAGGTGGGCGCGCGTATCACCAACTACGCGTTGTCTCCGACCGGCGCGCGGGCGGTGTTCGAAGCGCGCGGCGACATCCTCACGGTGCCGGCCGAAAAGGGCGACGTGCGTAATCTGACGGCCACGTCCGGCGTGGCCGAACGCGACCCGGCGTGGTCGCCCGACGGGCGCTGGGTGGCGTACTTCTCGGACCAGTCAGGCGAGTACGCGCTGCACCTGAGCGAACAGTCCGGGCGCGGTGAGGTCCGGAAGATCGCCCTCACGACGCCCCCGTCGTTCTACTACGGGCCGACGTGGTCGCCCGACAGCAGGAAGGTCGCGTTCTACGACAAGCGGATGATGCTCTGGTACGTCGCCATCGACAAGGGCGCGCCCGTCAGGGTCGACGAATCGCTGGCCGGCGGGGCGGCGACGATCGCGCCGGCCTGGTCGCCCGACAGCCAGTGGATCACGTACGCGAAGATGCTGAAGTCGTGGATGCGCGCCGTCTTCGTCTACTCCGTGGACCAGGCCAGGGCATTCCAGGTGACCGACGGCTTGAGCGATGCCAGGCACCCCGTGTTCGATGCCGGCGGCAAGTACCTGTACTTCACCGCGAGCACGAACGTCGGCCCGACCAACGCCGGCCTCGACATGTCGGCGTATCCCTTGCTGCCGACACGCAACGTCTACATCGCGGTGCTGAAGAAGACGGATCCGTCGCCGCTCGCGCCCGAGAGCGACGAAGAGAAGGTGACCGCCGACGCCCCGTCGAAACCCGAGACGAAACCGGCGGAGAAGCCCGGTGAGAAGCCCGCGGACAAACCCGCCGAGAAGCCGGCCGCGGCGGACGATAAAGGCGCGGCCAGAAAAGAACCGCCGAAGGTCGTGATCGACTTCGACGGGATCGGCCAGCGTATCCTGGCCCTCCCGGTGTCCGAGCGCAACGTTGCCGGCCTCATGGCAGGCAAGGCCAACACGCTCTTCATCGCCGAAGCGCCGCTGGTGACGCGCGCCATGCCATCCGCCGGGCCGATGGCGATGACCATCCAGAAGTACGACCTCGAGAAACGGAAGCTCGACAAGGTGGTCGAGGGGGTCGCCGCATTCGACGTCTCGGCCAACGGCGAGAAGATGTTGTTCCGCCAGGGGCAGAACTGGTTCATCGCAGCGACCGCGCAGCCGGTGAAGCCCGGCGAAGGCCGTCTCAAGACCGACGACCTCGAGGTGCGGGTGGACCCGGTGGCCGAGTGGAGCCAGATGTATCGCGAGGTCTTCCGCCTCGAACGTGACTTCTTCTACGATCCGAACCACCACGGGCTCGACCTGCAGGCGACCAAGGCGAAGTACGAACCGTACCTGAAGAGCGTGATGCACCGGGCCGACCTGAACTACTTGTTCAGTGACATGCTCGGCGAACTTTCCGTGGGGCACCTCTATATCAGCGGCGGTGACACGCCCGAGGCCCGGCGCGTGCCGGGCGGCCTGCTCGGGTGCGACTACGCCATCGAGAACGGGCGGTACCGGTTCGCCCGGGTGTTCGACGGCGAGAACTGGAACCCCGATCTGCGCGCGCCGCTGACGCAGCCCGGGGCGAGTGTCGCGGCGGGCGAGTACCTGCTCGCCGTGAACGGCCGCGATCTCACGGCGTCGGAGAATGTCTACGCGCGGTTCGAGAACACCGCCGGCAAGTCGGTGGTCCTCAAGGTCGGCCCGCAGGCGGACGGCACCGGGGCTCGGGACGTGACCGTGGTGCCCCTCGCCAGCGAGTCGAACCTGCGGTACCTCGCCTGGATCGAAGGCAACCGCCGGAAGGTCGATACGATGACCGGTGGGAAGCTGGCCTACGTCCACCTGCCCGACACGGCCGCCGGCGGGTTCACGAACTTCAACCGATACTACTTCGCGCAACTCGATCGGCAGGGCGCGGTCATCGACGAACGGTTCAACGGTGGCGGCTCCGCGGCCGACTACATCGTCGACGCGCTCAGGAAACCGGTGCAGAACTACTGGGCGGCCCGCGAGGGCATGGACGCCACGACACCGGCCGGCGTACTGCAGGGGCCGAAGGTGATGATCGTCAACGAGTTCGCCGGGTCAGGCGGCGATCTCATGCCGTGGTTGTTCCGTCGCATGAAGATCGGTCCGCTCGTGGGCAAGCGGACCTGGGGCGGCCTCGTCGGCATCGGCGGCTATCCGACGCTCGTCGACGGCGGATCGGTTACCGCCCCGCACTTCGGGTTCTACAGCCCGGAGAGCCAGTGGGAGGTCGAAAACCACGGCGTGGCCCCGGATATCGAGATGGACCTCGATCCGGCGGAATGGCGGAAGGGCCGTGATACGCAGCTGGAGAAGGCGGTGGAACTCGCCATGGCCGAACTCGCGAAGAACCCGCCGAAGAAGGTGAACCGTCCGGCGTATCCCAACTATCACAAGAAGTAGACGGCCGATCGGGTGCCGGGCCCTCGGAGCCCGGCGCCCGATCGAGTCCCGGCGGCAGCCGGAGGCCCGATCGGCATGCGGAGGCGGGCCAGGGCGCCTCCGCCCGGAGCGTTCTCGATCGACACCTCGAACCCTGAACCGAACAGCGCCGAGAGGCGTTCGATGACGTTGCGGAGCCCGCGCCCGCAGTGCGTCTCGAGCACCCAGCCCGGGGGCAACCCCGGGCCATCATCGCGCACCGTCACGACCAGGTGGTCCCCCGCGCGTGCCACGGCGATATCCAGCCGACTGGCGTCGAGCCGTTTCGAGAAACCGTGCTTGATCGAGTTCTCGACGATCGGCTGCAAAACCAGGCTGGGGACTTGGACACCCCGCAGCTCGGGCGGTACGCTGAGCGTCACCTTCAGCCGTTCCTTGAACCGCACCTCTTCGATGGACAGGTACTGTTCCAGCAGGGCCAGTTCCTCGGCGAGGGTGACCCACTGCTGCCCGTTCGACGAGGTCGATGCGCGAAGCAGGCTCGCGAGGCGCTCCACCATCAACCCGACCGCCGGCGTGTCTCCCTCGAGCGCGAGAAACGAAATCGAATTCAGCGTGTTGAACAGGAAGTGCGGCTGAAGTTTCATCTTGAGCGAGTCCACCTGCGCCGCCGCCAGGGACTGCTCGAGTTCGGCGGCCTGGAGCCGCGTACGTTTCCACGACTCGTACAGGTCGAACCCGTGGCCGCCTGCGAGGATGGCCCAGTAGATCAGCGAGTCGGTCACCGCGTGATAGGCGCCCAGCCAGAGCCAGCGCGGCGTCAGCCACTGCGACGGGCTGACCCAGCCCTCTCCGAGCACCAGCTCGCCGAATACCGCGCTCATGAAAACCATGCTGACGCCGGCCACCACGACGCCCGCCGTACCGTGAACCAGCAGGGGGCCCGCCCAGCGGTCGCGACGGAAGGGATACCAGCGGGCGGAGGCGAAGATGAGGGGCGCGAGGACGATCCACCCGGCGTAGTAGAGCCCAACCCAGCTCAGGCGTTCGTTGATGCCCGTCAGGACGAAATCGCCGTGGAGTTCCAGCGCGACATGGCGGGACGCCGCCGAGCGGAAGGCGAGGAGCGCGCAGGCCACCAGCGCGGCGGCTCCGAAGAGCCCCATCCGCCGCATCGACTCGCGCTGCTGGAGAACCATCGCCCCTTATCCCTTCAGGCCGAATCGCGCCGTGCCGAGGTCGAGCAGTTCCTTCTTCCGCCGACGGCTGACGGGCAGCCTGGCTCCGCTGGCCAGGGTCACGGTGAGGTCCCCGCCGAATCCTCGCCGGATCTCGCGTACCTTCGCGAGATTGACGATCGCGGAGACGTGAATCCGGAGGAAGGTGGCGGGGTCGAGGCGTTCTTCGAGGTGCTTCAGACTCTCGCGGCACAGCAGGGGCTTGCCGCCGGCGTGGACCGTCACGTAGTAGTCCGCGCCTTCGATCCACTCGATGTCCTGCACCTCGACGAAGTGGATGGCATCGCCATCCTTGATCATGAGCCGTTCGAGCCACGGAGACCTGGTCTGCCGGGAACCCGGGTCCGCCGCCGGGCCTTCGTGGAGTGCCGCGACCGCGTCGAGGAGCGTCTTGCCGTACTCCGCGAGTTTCCGATCCCGAATACGCGCGATCGCCCGATCGAGGGCGGCGTCGAGGCGAGGCGGCGACACCGGCTTCAGGACGTAGTCGAGCGCCCGCGCGTCGAAGGCGCGGACGGCGTGTTCGTCGTACGCGGTGACGAAGATCACCGCCGGCTGGAGGTGCGAGGGCAACTGGGCCAGGACGTCGAACCCGGTGATCTCGGGCATCTGGATGTCGAGCAGGATGACGTCCGGCGCGAGTTCGCCGATGCGGGTGATGGCCTCCCGGCCATTCGCGCAGACCGCCGACACGACGAATTCCGGGCGTCGCTCGACGAGCGTCTTCAGCCCCTTTCGCGCCAACTGCTCGTCGTCGACGATGACGACCGTCACGCGGTCCATGTCGCGCTCCCGCCGGCGTCGGCCGGCTGTGTCGTCCACGGGATCTTCAGGCGGGCCAGTGTGCCGTGCCCGTCAGCCGGCTCGATCGTCACCGAGGCCGCCGAGCCGTAGAGGGCCGACAGGCGGGTCCTCACGTTGTTCAACCCGAGGCCGGCCCCCGCGGGCCAGGAGAAACCCGGCGGCAGGCCCGGCCCATCGTCACGGACCGACACGTGGAGCCATCGCCCGTCCCGCCGGGCGGCGATCTCGAGCGTCCCGGCCTCGATGCGGCCTCCGACCCCGTGCACGATCGCGTTCTCGACCAGCGGTTGCAGGATCAGCGTGGGCAGGTACGCCTCTGCGCATTCGTCGCCGATGTGGCGGCGGACGCGCAGCCGGTCGCCGAATCGGACTTCCTCGATCGCCAGGTAGGCGTCCAGGATTCGGCTCTCGTCGCGCAGAGACACGAACTGCCTCCCGCTCGTTTCCATCGACAGCCTCAGCAACGTCCCCAGGTGATCGACCACCCGCACGACATCGTCCGTGTCCCCGGCCTGCGCCAGCGAACCGATGGCGTTCAGGGTGTTGAACAGGAAATGAGGCTGCAGTTGCATCCGAAGGGCATCGATCTGCGCGGCGGAGAGCGACCGCCGCAGTTCGACGGCGCGCAGGCGCCGGGCGTCATCCTCGCGGGCGAAGGCGGCCATGGTGCCAAGCGCGACGAGCGCCCAGTACGTCGGTGCGATCGCGATGGCATCGGCGGTGAGGATCCTGCGCCACTGCATCACGACGACGTCGATCGGTACGGGCGTGGCCGTCAGTGCCGAGTTGAGCGCGAGCCTGAAGGAGAAGAACGGTACCGCCGCCACGAGCGGGATCACGAGGTGCGCCGCGACCGCCCACCACCACCGGCGTTGCAGCAGCGACCAGCGCCGGCTCAGCCAGAAGACGCCAGGGGTCACGATGGCCCACGCCAGGTAGTATCTGAACGAACTCCAGAAGACCTGTTCGACCGACTTGGTCGCCTTGACGGTCGGCGGCAGCTTGCCCACGCTGGCGACGATGATGAACTGCTCGGCCGCAGTGACCGTCGCGATGACGGCGAACACGGCAAGGACGAGCAGCGTCTTGGTCCTGAGATTCACGGCATCATGCCTGCGCCACAGCAGGTGCCTGCATTATGGCCGAAACGCCGGCGATCCGGCGGCTCCGCCAGGTGCCGGACCTTCACCCGACGATTCGCCGGAAGAACCCCGCGAACGCGCCGAGGAGGAAGGCGGCTCTCGCGGTGGTCATGACCTGGTTGATGCCGGGCGATTCGTGGTCGTCCGTGCCCGGATCCTCCTGCGCCGCGGGTGTGCGCGCCGGTTCCGGGTGGCTGCTCGCGTCAGCGGCCGGCGGACCTGGCGGGCGGACCTCGGCGATCAGGCGGTATCCCCGCTTCGGGATGGTCTCGATGATCCGCGGCTGCCTCGCATCGTCCGCGAGCACCTGCCGGAGCTCGGCGACGCACCGTGCCACGCCCGACTCGGCCACGAAACGGTCGTTCCAGACGGTGGCCAGCAGTTCGTCCTTCGAGACGACCGCTCCCTGTCGCTGGGCGAGGCAGGTCAGGACATCGATCAGCTGCGGCCGGACACGGATGGCCATCGCGTGATTCGCGACGCGGTTGAGCGAGGGCTGCACCAGCCAGCCGTCGACGAGGTAATCGTCCATCGGCAGGTCACGCCCGCCTGAGGGGGATCCGACGATGTCGGCCGCAGTACTCATAAGAGTCCTTTCGTTCGCGGCGCCGGCTCGGCTCCGTGCACCACCTGTTTCAATTTACGGGGCGCGACGGCCCGGTGATTCGGGACTTCAGGCGGCGGTCGCTGTACTGCAGGAAGCGGTCGGATTGCTGCGGCCGGTGGAGGGGAGGAGAAGCGAACGGGAGGCTGTAGGGGGCAGGGCCGTCGCGGCCCGGTACCCCCAGCCTCAACGGCTGTGCCCGGGGCTATCGTTTCACGGACGCCGTCAGCGGAGTGTCGTCCGAGGAACCGCCGACGAAGATCCGATAGTCACCGGCCAGGAGCTCCCAGTCATCCCGTTCCTCGTTGAAGATGGACAGGAACTTCGGCTCGATCTTCAACGTGACGGTCTTGCTTTCTCCCGCAGCCAGCTGGATCTTCTCCCAGGCCACCAGCCGTGTGGGCGGCTCGTCGGCGGCCGCCGGAAGCCCGGCATACACCTGCGCGATCTCCGCCCCCGCACGTTTCCCCGTGTTCCGCACGGTGAAGGAGACGGAGTCGATCGTCGCGGTCAGGCTCGAGTAGGCGAACGTGGTGTAGGACAATCCGTGGCCGAAGGGGAACAGCGGCGCCTTGTTCTCGGCTTGGAACCACTTGTACCCGACCTTCAACCCCTCGGTGTAGTCGATGTCGAAGGGCGTCATCTGCATCCGCCTCGGGGCGCCTCCGGCGGCGGCGGGCGGCGCGGCCCCGGCGGCAGCCGGCGCGGGCTGAGCCGGGCGTGACCCGGGGATCACCGGGTGGGGAAGATCTGCATCGGACTTCGCGAAGGTGGCCGGGAGCTTCGCCGACGGGTTGACATCGCCGAACAGGATGTTCGCCAGCGCCTCTGCGCCCCTGATGCCCGGGTACCAGATCTCGATCGCCGCGCCGACACTCCCGATCCACGGCATCGCGGCCGGGCCGCCGGTCTCCAGCACGACAATCGTGCGCGGGTTCGCAGCGGCCACCGCGCTGACCAGTTCGTTCTGGTTCCCCGACAGGCTGAGCGTGGCCATGTCGCGGCCTTCACTGGTCGGCTCGTTCACGACGACAATGGCGATCTCGGAGGTCTTCGCGAGAGCCACCGCGGCGGCTACGTCGACCCCGTCGTGGAACTCGACCTTCGCTCGCGGCGCCTTGGCGCGGATCGCCTTCAAGGGCGAGGAGGGGAACCAGATTGCGGGCCCGCCGAAGCGGCTCGGGCCTCCGCCAGGAGGATCGACCTGCGCGGAGCCGCCACCGGACAACACGCTCGTATCAGCCTTCGACCCGATGATGGCGATCGATCTCACGCGAGCGGCATCGAGCGGCAGGAGCCGGTTGGCGTTCTTGAGCAGCACCGAACTCTGCTCGGCGATCTTCTGCGCGCTCTCGGCGCCCTTGAACGGATCCACGACACGGCCCAGCGGCGGGTCGTCGACGACGCCCGCGGCAAACGCGGTGCGCATGATGCGGTGCACCATGTCGTCGATCCGGCTCATCGGCACTTCACCGGCCTCGACCGCCCGCTTCAGCGCGTCACCGAACCGCGCGCGTTCGGGCGGAGCGCCGGGCTGTTCGCAGTCCAGGCCCGCGAGCGCGGCCTTGGCGGTGCTGTGCGTCGCGTTCCAGTCGGACACCACGACACCTTTGAACCCCCAGGTCTTCTTCAGCAACTGGTTGAGCAGGTAGTCGTTCTCGCACGCCCAGTCGCCGTTGACCTTGTTGTAGGAGCACATCACCATGCCGGGCTGACCTTCCAGCACGGCGATCTCGAAGGCCAGCAGGTCGGTTTCGCGCATGATGCGCTTGCTCAGGCGCACGTTGCCGATGTTCCGGCCGGTCTCCTGATCGTTCAGCGCGTAGTGCTTGACGTCACCGATGACCTTCTGGCTCTGCAGCCCCTTCAGGAGCTGCGCGACCATCTTGCCGGCCAGGATCGGGTCTTCGCCCAGGTACTCGAAGTTCCGCCCGTTGCGAGGCTCGCGCATGAGGTTCACGCCCGCGCCCAGAGATGACTGGTACTGCTGGTCGCGGAGTTCGCGGCCGATCACCTCGCCGTACTCCCAGGCGAGAGTGAGGTCCCAGGTGGCGGCTGCCGCCAGTGTCGACGGCAGCAGGGTGGCATAACGCCCGCGTTCAGCCGCGCCGCGGACGCCGACCGCCGAATCCGCCAGCTGGATGGGGAGCAACCCGAGTCGGGGCACGCCCTGGATGACGCCGGCGCCGCCGTTGGAGATGGCACCTTCTGCCTGGAATCCACCCCGCCCGTGCAGGATCGAAAACTTCTCGTCCGTGGTCATGTGCTGCACGACCAGCGCCGCCCGCTGATCGGGCGACAGGGTCTTGTCCATCCAGGGCCCCTTCGGGGCTTGCGGTCTGGACGGGGGCTGCCCGGATGCCGCGGCTACCGGCAGGCCCGCGAGGACCGCGCAGGCGAGGTATCGCAGGCCAATCGCGAACCAGTTCCGTGTCGATCGATTCGGAGTTCTGAACATGATGTGCTCTGAGTGCTCGTAACGTCAGCGGAAGAGGATCGTGGCGAAGTCGCTGAGGAACTGCCGCCAGATGAACCAGAAATGCGCGCCGGGCGCGGTGTGGTACGACATCGGGAGGCCGACCTTCTCGGCGACCTGCTTGAGCGTCTCCGACCCACGCAGCGCGAAGTCGGTGGTGCCGACGCCGATCCAGTAGTGCTTCACTCCGGCGTCCTTCACCTTCGTGAGGGCCGCCGCGAACTCGGGCGTGTCCTGGCCGCCGGCACTCCACACGCCGATCCAGCCGAAGGCGCCCGGGTTGTTGTTTGTCGCCTGCACCGTGTGGCCGCCACCCATCGACAAGCCGGCAATCGCGCGGTTGTCCTTGCCTGGCAGCACGCGGTAGTGCTTTTCGATGAACGGAACGACTTCGGCGACGAGGCTGTGGGGATACGAACCTTCGTACACCTGGGGCGGCCGAGGTGCCGGCGCGGCGCCCGGGGCAGCCGCGCCAGGTCTTGCCTGTGCCGCCTGGACGGGCGGCGGCGCCGGGGCGACGACCGCGCGAGCGGGCGGTGTCGGGCCGTACGCATAACCCTGCGAGACGGTCTGCGTCGCGTTGCCGTTCGGCATGACGACGATCATCGGTTTCGCTTTGCCCGCCGCGATCAGGTTGTCGAGAATGATGTTGGCGCGGCCCATCGTCGTCCAGGCGTCCTCGTCACCGCCGCCGCCGTGCAGCAGGTAGAACACCGGGTACTTCGCAGTGCTCGACTCGTATCCGGGCGGGGTGTAGACGTACATCCGGCGCCCGGGCTGCTTCAGGATGGCCGACGGGTACCAGACCGCCGCCATGGTCCCGTGAGGCACGTCCGGCTTGAAGGTCCACGCATCCGAGGCCGGACCGGCGATCATGAGCAGGTTGTCGTACCGCTGGCCGTCCCGCTGGTATTCGCCGTTGCCGGGGTCCATGACCTTCACGCCGTCGACGTTGAAGGAATAGGCCCACAGCTGATCGCCGAGCGGACCCACGGTCACCGACCAGATGCCCTGGTCGTCTTTCGTCATGGCGATGTTTGTTCCCTGTTCCCAGTTGCCGTTCAGCACGACGGCGCCCGCCTTCGGGGCCAGCAGCCTGAACGTGACCCGCTTGTCGGGGAGCGTCTCCGGCGAAACCACTCGCGGCCCCTGGGGAGTCCTGGCGGCTGCCGGCGCCTGGGCGGGGGCCGGAGCGGGTGCCGGTGCCTGCGCAAACACGCTCCCGGAGAGACCGAGCGTCAGCACGACGGCTGCCGCCTGGCACGAACTCTTGCTACGCATGAGGCCATCCTTTGATAACGCCGCCGCTCCTGTTCCTCCGGGAGGGCGGTCACATGACCCTCGGAGTGTAAGCGCATACAAGCTCAGAGGGAAGTCCCCCGTACAGGCCTGATGCCCTCGTCCTCTGCGACCGGCGCCAGCCGGACGAGACTCGGGGTCAGCGCAATCGCACCGCGTAGAGCGAACGGTGCGTCAGGATGTACAGCGTCTTGCGGTCGGGGCCACCGAGGCAGAGCCCCGTCGGACGCTCGGGTACGTCGATCTGGCCCAGCAGTTCGCCACTCTCCCGGTACACGAAGACCTGCCCGTTGGCGACGAAGACGCGGCCGTCTCGGTCGGAGACGACACACTCACCGCCTCGTTCCGCGAACCGGGTCAGGTCGCCCAGCGTCCCGTCGTCGCGCACCACCGCGCGGTACGTGCGGTTCTCAGCGCCGCTCGTCACGTACACACGTTCGCCGACGGCGGCCGTGATCAGACTGAACGCGTCGAGCGCGTGCGACCAGCGCCAGCCCGTCTCGTCCATGCCGGGATACGTGCCGTCCGGGCCCTGCGTGAAGACCCGGCCCGCGGGGAGCTGAAGGCTGCCGTCCGGCGTCACGTACGCGTTCGGAACGGCCGTGGACACCTCGTGGGCGAACATCTGCGCGTGCGTTTCGTACTCGTAGGTGCCGAGGTCGAGGTGGTTCCTGAACTGGCCGTCGGCCCAGAACGTGGAAGGGATGGCGAAGAGACTGCCTGGGGACGCCCGGCGCGGCTGGGGCTGCAGAACGTCCAGCGCGTCGCGCGGGCCATCGGGCCGGAACGAATACACCGTTCCGATCGCGCCTGCCGAAGAGAGCACCAGCAGGTTCCCGCTTCGATCGAACGCGAGGTTCACCGCG
>CAZJRM010000175.1:0-11660 GCA_964547975.1 uncultured Vicinamibacterales bacterium
CTGGCTCATCGCCGTGCCGTGGCACAAGAAGAGCAAGGAGAGCCGCGACCTCAAGCGCGCCGAAGAGATCCTCAACGCCGACCACTACGGCCTCGAGAAGATCAAGGAACGCATCCTCGAGTTCCTGGCCGTGCGGGCCCTCGTGAAGAAGCCGAAGGCCACGATCCTGACCTTTGCCGGGCCTCCCGGCGTCGGCAAGACCTCGCTGGCCAAGTCGATCGCCCGCGCGATGAACCGCCAGTTCGTGCGCCTGTCGCTCGGCGGCGTCCGCGACGAGGCCGAAATCCGCGGCCACCGCCGCACGTACATCGGCGCGTTCCCCGGCCAGATCATCCAGATGATGAAGAAGGCCGGCACGCAGAACCCGGTCTTCCTGCTCGACGAAGTCGACAAGATGTCGATGGACTTCCGCGGCGACCCGTCGGCGGCGCTGCTGGAAGTGCTCGACCCGGAGCAGAACCACACGTTCCTCGATCACTACCTCGACGTCGAGTACGACCTGTCGAACGTGATGTTCATCTGCACGGCCAACGTCCTGCACTCGATCCCGCAGGCGCTGCGCGACCGCATGGAAGTGCTGCAACTGCCCGGCTACACCGAGCAGGAAAAGGTCGAAATCGCGAAGCGGTTCCTCGTCACGAAGTCGGTGGAAGGCGCCGGCCTGACGCCCGAGAACATCCGGTTCACCGACGAGGCGCTCCAGACGGTGATCCAGCGCTACACGCGCGAAGCCGGCGTCCGGAACCTCGAACGCGAGGTGGCGTCCATCTGCCGCAAGATCGCGCGCCGCGTGGTCACCGACGGCGGGAAGTTCTTCGAGGAGATCACGCCCGAACGCGTGACCGTGCACCTCGGCGTGCCGCGCTACCGCCCGACGACGGCGGAAGAAAAGAACGAGATCGGGCTGGCCACGGGCCTCGCGTGGACGGAAGTCGGCGGCGAGATCCTCGTGAGCGAAGCGACGCTCATGCCGGGACGCGGGCGGCTGACCCTCACGGGCAAGCTGGGCGACGTCATGCAGGAGTCCGCGCAGGCCGCCATGAGCTGGGTGCGTTCGAAGGCCGACGAGTACGGGTTCCAGACCGACTTCCACCGCCGGTTCGACGTGCACATCCACGTGCCCGAGGGAGCGATTCCCAAAGACGGCCCGTCGGCGGGCATCACGATGGCCACCGCCCTCGTCTCGATCCTGTCACGCGTGCCGGTGAGGCGTGACCTCGCGATGACCGGGGAAATCACGCTGCGCGGGAAGGTGCTGCCGATTGGCGGCGTGAAAGAAAAGGTGCTGGCCGCCCACCGGGCGGGCATCACGAACATTGTCCTGCCGAAGGACAACGAGAAGGACCTCGCCGACATCCCGAGGAACGTGCTGGACGTGCTCAGCATCTACCTCGTGGAGACCATGGACGAGGTGCTCCGGCTGGCGCTGGCCGAGCCGCTGCCGGGCCGCGTGGCCGGCAGCCCGATCGAGGCCGTGAAGGTCGAGCGCGCCGTCGGCGACGAGCGGCTCACGCATTAGGAGAGTTGGCTCGCGGCTGTCGGCTTTCGGCCCGAGGCCCGAGGCCCCAGGCTCTGAGTCTGTAGTTCGTCCGTGTTCAGTCGCCCGGAGCCTCGCCGGTCCGGGTTCGTGGGGTGTGCCTCTGCCTGTCTGGCACGGCGCCCCGTCGTGGTTGATTCCATCTGTCACGCATGGCCCGAGTGCGAATTCTCGGGGCGCAGTTCGTCACCAGCGCAGCGCGCGCGAGTGACCTGCCCCGATCACCGCTGCCCGAATTGGCGTTTGCCGGACGCTCGAACGTCGGCAAGTCCAGCCTGATCAACGCGCTGGCGGGCCGAACGCTGGCGCGGACCAGTGCCGCGCCGGGCAAGACGCGCCTGGCGAACTACTACGAGATTCGCCCGGACCGGCAGAAGGCGTTTCACCTGGTCGACCTGCCGGGTTACGGCTACGCGAGGGGCGCACCGGAGGGTGCGGCGTTCGAAACGCTGGCCCGGGAGTATTTCTTCGGCGGCTCGCAGGAACACGAGGTCCGCGGGGCCATCGCCGGCGTGCTGCTGCTCGTCGACGCGCGCCATCCCGGGCTCGACGCGGACCTGCGGGCCCATGCGTGGTTTGCGGCCCAGCCGCCGCCGGTGTGCCTCGTGGCCACCAAGGTGGACAAGCTCTCTCGAAACGAACGCCAGCGGACGAGCCGCGCCCTGGCGGACGCGTTTGGACAAGCGGCGCTCATGACGTCGGTTTCGGCCGGCGAAGGGATCGAGGACCTCTGGACATGGATCGTGCAACACCTTCAACAGTGGACGCCGCCGCCGCGGTAGAGACGGACAAGCTGGATCTCGACACGCTCAAGACCATGAGCGTGACGGCGCTCACGGCGCTGGCCAAGAAGCTGGACCTACCGGGCGCGACCGGCCTGCGCAAGCAGGACCTGATCTTCCAGATCCTGCGGGGTCGCACCGAGCGCAACGGCCCGATGACGGCGGAGGGCGTGCTCGAGACGCTGCCCGACGGCTACGGCTTCCTGCGGGCACCGAGCTACAACTACCTCCCCGGCCCCGACGACGTCTACGTCTCACCATCCCAGATCCGGCGCTTCGACCTGCAGACCGGCGACACCGTGTCCGGCCAGATCCGCCCGCCCAAGGAGGGTGAGCGGTACCTCGCGATGGTGAAGGTGGACCAGGTCAACTTCGGCCCGCCCGAGAAAGCCCGCGAGCGGGTGTTCTTCGAGAACCTGACGCCGCTCTACCCCGATTCGCGGCTGCGTCTCGAATACGCCGGCGACGACCTCTCGACGCGCGTCATCGACCTGATGGTGCCCGTGGGCAAGGGGCAGCGCGGCCTCATCGTCGCGCCGCCGCGCCCCGGCAAGACCATGCTCCTCCAGGCGCTCGCCAACAGCATCATGGCGAACCACCCCGAGGTCTTCCTCATCGTGCTGCTCATCGACGAACGCCCCGAAGAAGTCACCGACATGCAGCGCTCGGTGAAGGGCGAGGTGGTGTCGTCCACGTTCGACGAGCCGCCGCAGCGCCACGTCCAGGTGGCCGAGATGGTCATCGAAAAGGCCAAGCGCCTCGTCGAGAACGGCAAGGACGTCGTCATCCTGCTCGACTCGATCACGCGCCTGGCGCGCGCCTACAACACGGTCATCCCGGCGTCAGGCCGCGTGTTGTCGGGCGGCGTCGACAGCAACGCCCTGCAGAAGCCGAAGCGGTTCTTCGGCGCAGCCCGCAACATCGAACGCGGCGGCTCGCTGACGATTGTCGCGACCGCGCTCATCGACACCGGCTCGCGCATGGACGACGTGATCTTCGAGGAGTTCAAGGGGACGGGCAACCTCGAGATCCATCTCGACCGGAAGCTGGCGGACCGCCGGGTCTTCCCCGCCATCGACATCCAGAAGAGCGGCACGCGGAAGGAAGAGCTCCTGATCGAGAAGGAGACCCTCAACAAGATCTGGGTGCTGCGCAAGGTGCTCGACCCGCTGTCGCCGGTGGACGCGATGGAGCTCCTGCTGTCGAAGATGGGCAAGACGAAGACGAACGCCGAGTTCCTCGCCGCGATGAGCGGCGGACGGTAAGTCGGTCCTGGACGCTGGGCGCGGGAGGGCACGCCTTCCTGCGCTCAGCCTTGCCCCTTGCCCCTTGTTCCTTGTGCCTTGCCCCTACAGGGAACGTACCCACAGCCAGGCGGCGGCCAGCACCAGTGTCGCCACGGTGACCGGGATCCCCACGCGGGCGTGCGCGCGCCAGTCGATACGCACGCCCAGTCTGTCCGCCTGGTCGATCACGATCAGGTTGGCGATACTCCCCACGATCAGCAGGTTGCCGGCCAGCGTCGAGGCGAGGGCGAGGATGGCGCCGGCCGACGGATGCGCGGCGGCCGGCAGCAACAGCATCACCGCCGGCACGTTCGAGACGACGTTCGACAAGCCCACCGTCACGCCGAACAGGACGGACGGCGCGCGCAGGTCCCAGCCCGCGGCCGTGAGGGCCTCGAGGCCCCGCGCCGCCAGGCCGGCGTCGGCGACAGCACGGTTGACGACGAACAGCCCCATGAACAGGACGAGCAACTGCCAGTCCACCAGGCCGAGGACGTCCCGCGAGTCCATGCGGCGGCTGGTCAGCAGCACACCCGCGCCAGCGAGCGCCACGGCTTCGTGAGGCCAGGGCGCCACCAGGAACGCGGCAATCACCGCGCCCAGGACGATGACGCCCTTGAGGGTGTGCCAGAAGTTGAAGGGCACGTGTTCGACCTCCGGCACGGCCATCTCGGCGTTCCAGCGCCCCTTCCACACCAGCACGACGATGCCCCAGACGACGGCCAGGCCCGCGAGGGCGGGGACGCCGCCGTCGACGAGGTACCCCGCGAACGACATCCGCAGGGCCTGGCCGATGAGCATGTTCTGCGGGTTCCCGATCAACGTCGCCGCCGACCCGACGTTCGACGCGCACGCCAGCGCCAGCAGGAACGGCACGGGGTTGAGGCCGCGCCGGGCGCAGAGTTCGACGAGCAGCGGCGCCATGGCCAGGCAGACGATGTCGTTGGCCAGCAGGGCGGACAGGACGCCTGACGTCGCGACGACCCACGCGAGCAACCGCGGGGCGGAGACGGGGCGCGCGGCCAGGACCGCCACGATGCAGCCGTAGAACCCGCTCAGGCGGAACTGGGCGGACACGATCATGAGGCCGAACAGCAACGCAATCGTCCCGACGTCCACGGCCGCCCAGGCCTGGGCCGGCGACAGGTCGGCCGTGGCCACGAGCGCGATCGCGCCGAGCAGCGCGATGCCCGCCCGGTCGAGCCTCAGTCCCGGGATCTCTCCGAGCACCATCCCGGCGTAGACCGCCACGAACACCACGATCACGCTCGTCAGCATGCCCCATTATGTCCCGGCCGACCATCGGCCGCCCCGCCACAGGCCCGCTCGATGCGGGTATCATGAGGGCATGAGACTACGCACCTTCGGCAGACTCGGCTGGCAGGTTTCTGAGATGGGATTCGGCACCTGGGGCATGGGCGGCTGGAGCGGCTCGGACGACAACGCGTCGCGGGCGGCCCTGCGTCGCGGCCTCGAACTCGGCTGCAACGTCCTCGACACGGCGGCGGCCTACGGCGCCGGCCACAGCGAAACGCTCATCCGCGACGTGCTGAAGACCTGGGACGGGCCGAGGCCGTTCATCGCCACCAAGGTGCCGCCGAAGAACGGCCGCTGGCCAGGCCTGGCCGAGTACAAGGTCTCGGACGTGTTTCCCCCGGACCACATTCGCGAGTCCACGAAACGCAGCCTCGACAATCTCGGCGTCGACGCCCTCGATCTCCAGCAACTGCACGTGTGGTCGGATGCCTGGGCCGCCGACGAAGGCTGGCAGCGGGCGGCGTCCGACCTGAAGGCCGAAGGGTTGATTCGCGGCTTCGGCATCAGCGTCAACCGCTGGGAGCCCGCCAACGTCCTCGCGGCGCTCCGCACGGGCCTCGTCGACGCGGTGCAGGTGGTCTACAACATCTTCGACCAGGCGCCCGAAGACGAGCTGTTCCCGTTGTGCGAACGCCTGGGCGTCGCGATCATCGCGCGCGTGCCGTTCGACGAAGGGTCGCTCACCGGCACCATGACCGCCACCGATACCTGGCCCAGCGGTGACTGGCGCAACCTCTACTTCACCCCCGAGAACCTCGCCGCCACCCTGGCTCGCGTCGAACGTGTGCGGCAGGATCTTCCGCCCGGCATGTCCCTGCCCGAACTCGCGCTCCGGTTCATCCTGCACCACCCGGCAGTCGCGACCATCATCCCGGGCATGCGATCGGTGACGAACGTCGAGCGCAACATGGCGGTGTCGGACGGCCGCCCGTTCCCGCCCGAGCTGCTGGCCGCCATGCGCGCCCACCGATGGGATCGGACGACGGTGATTCCGTAGGGGCCTGGGGCCTGGGGCCGCGAGCCGCGGAATTGGACCTTCCCGGATACCGGTGTTATACTTAGTAGTTCCGGGTCACCGGAAGGAGTGTGTAATGAAGGAAGGCATCCACCCGAAGTACTTCGACATCGAGGCCCGGTGCGCCTGCGGTGCCAAGTGGAAGACCCGCTCGACCAAGCCGGAGCTTCACCTCGAAATCTGCTCGCAGTGCCACCCGTTCTACACCGGCCGCCAGAAGATTCTCGACATCGAAGGCCGCGTCGAACGGTTCACCAAGAAGTTCGGCGCCCAGACGTCGGAAGCGCGCAAGCAGGCCGCCAAGGCCAAGAAGCCGGCCACCGGCTCCAACGCGTAGCTTCATCCGCGACTCCTGACGTGCGGCCGGCACCCGGCCGCACGTCCTCTTTTTCCCACGATTTCCCGCTCCTGCCAACCCCCGCCCTGGCCGCTCGAAGCTGGCCCCGCCCTTGCAATCTCGGTAGCGGCGGCGGCGCGGTCATACCCGCTGCGCGCCAGTGTTCGCGCGGGACTCCCCGGTAACGGGCCGAGATCGACCCGTTCACAGTGACGTCCAACCGGAGGGCCGGACGAGTCCACGGTCGCCCGACCGACACGCGGTCGGCTGGGCGTCCGCCGGGTGCCCCCGCGCGACCGCCGCTGTCTCGTGCCCGAGATCGGGACAGCGTGTCGGTGAAAGGGACTCGATGGCCGACGCCAGCTTACAGCTTCGCGACGTCGCGCAGGACGCGACAGAGAGGGTCCCGGCCGTCTCGTCGGCGCGTCCGCCGCTCGTCCTGATCGTCGACGACGATGAGCTGACGGCGTTCATCATCCAGCACACGCTCCGGGCCACGGGTCTCGATTCGGTCGCGGTCCGGTCGGTGGCCGACGCCCTCAGTGCCCTGGCCGAACGCAAGCCGGACCTGGTCCTCCTCGACATCCAGCTGCCCGACGGTGACGGTTTCGAGGTCTGCCGGCACATGCAGCGCGACCCGGGATCGTCACACACGCCGGTCCTGTTCATTTCCGGGGTCCTGGACGTCTCGACGAAGATCCAGGCATTCGAGGCGGGTGCCGTCGACTACATCACGAAACCCCTGGCGCCCGCGGAAGTCAACGCGCGCGTCTGTACCCACCTCCGCCTGAAACAGGCGTACGAACAGCTCGCCAACCTCCAGGCCGAACGGATCCAGCGCCTGGCCCTGGCCCAGGAAGCGCTCATGGCGCAACCGGCATCGGTACCGGGGGCGACCTTCCACGTCGCCCGCCGGCAGGTCCTGGAGGCCGGTGGCGACTTCTACGACGTCCTCCGCGTGGGCGACGACGTCGTCGACTTCGTGGTCGCCGACGCGTCGGGGCACGACCTCGCGGCATCGTACTGGACGGCAGCGCTCAAGACGCTGCTGACCGAGTATGCGTCGCCGACCAGTCCGCCGCGCCTGGTGCTTCAGCAGATCAACGACGCGCTCTTTCGCATCCTGCCGGACGAGGTGTATTTCACGATTCAGTACGCCCGGTGGAACAAGCGGGCCCGCCGCGTCACGCTGGTCAACGCCGGGCATCCGCCGGCCGTGGTGCTGCAGGGCCATTCGAGCCCTCCCACCGTCCTCGACCTGGAGAGCGACGTCGTCGGCGCCTTCCCCGACGCCGTGTTCGCCACGCAACGATTCGAGGTGTCGCCCGGCGATCGCCTCCTGCTCTACACCGACGGCCTCATCGAAACCGGCGGCGGAGACCGCCAAGCCGGGCTCGCACGCCTCTGCGCGTCCGCCTCGTCGTCCCGGCGGCTCCCCCTCGCCAGGATGGTCGAACAGATCGTCCGCGACACGCTGAACGGCGAAACGCCGAGCGACGACATCGTCCTGCTGGGAGCGGAGCTGTGATCAAGACGCGGCGCCCCACCGCCGTGCGTCTCGATCGGACGTTCCCGTCCTCGCTGGACCAGGTCGACGCCACCTGCCGCGAGGTCAGAGCCTTCCTGCACGCGCACGGCGCGTCCGGCGCGGCGTTCGCTGTTGAACTCGTCGGGCGCGAGGGGTTGAACAACGCCGTGATCCACGGCAACCGCCTCGATGCGCAAAAGCAGGTACGGGTCGGGCTCCGGCTGTGCTCGCGCCACGTCCGTCTGTCGATCACCGACCAGGGATCGGGTTTCGATTGGCGGAAAGGGCTGCAGGCACCGCCCCCCGGTGAATGTGCGACCAACGGACGCGGACTGCCGATTCTCGGGTTGTACGCCAGTCGCGTCCGCTTCAACGAACGAGGCAACCGCCTGACGGTGTGGATTCCCCGCCGTCCCCGGGAGGAGTGAACGTCATGGGAGGCTTCCGAATCGACCAGTCGGCATCCGGCAGCGTCGTCACGCTGTCCGGCGATCTCACGGCACTGCTGGTGCCGACGATCCAGGCCGCCGTCAAGGACGAGATCGCCAGGGGTGCCCGCGAGGTCGTCTTCGACCTGCGGAACACCGAGGTCCTCGACTCGAGCGGGATCGGGCTGCTGATCGCGACGAGCAACTCGCTGGCAAAGGTGTCCGGCACGGTCCGGACGGTGCAGGCATCGGCGAACATCCTCCAGCTCCTGCAGAGCATGCGGCTGACCGGCCGTCTCCAGGCCACCGGTCGATCGGTCTGAGGCACCCATGGCTGACGAACTGCTCAACGAATTCGTCAACGAGGCGCGCGAGCACCTCGCCAACATCGAGGCGGACCTCCTGACGATCGAGGAAGGCGGCGCCGACGTCGACGAAGAACTCGTCAACAAGGTGTTCCGCGCCGCGCACTCCATCAAGGGCGCGGCGGGGTTCTTCGGCCTCGTCAAGGTCAAGGAGCTGTCGCACCGGGCCGAAACGGTGCTCGACATGCTGCGCTCGGGCACGATGGTCCCGAACGCGGAGATCACGAACGTCCTGCTGGCCGCCTTCGACACGCTGCGCGAGATGATCACGCACGCGGACGAAAGCGAGTCGGTCGACATCAGCGATCTCGTCGTCAGCCTGACGGGCCTCGCCTCCTCCTACCTTCCGCAGGAGAAGAAAGCCTCGCTGCACGCCACGGTGGCGCTGCAGGCCGACGAGAAACCGAGCGCGCCAGAAGTTCTCATCCCGCAAGTGGACTTCGAGCGGGCGAAACGGGCGAAACGGTTCGTCTTCCAGGTCGATTACGACCTGATTCACGACATCGAACGCAAGGGCAAACACGTCCTCCAGGTCTTCCGCGACCTGGAAACGACGGGCGAGATCCTCGACTGCGCGCTCGACTACGACGCGGCCGGATCGCTCGACGACGACGCCGTCGGGAACCGGCTGCCGATGCGCCTCATCTTCTCGACGGTCCTCGAGCCGGACTTCTTCGGATCGGTCGTTGAGATGCCCGACGACCGGATCACACTGCTGTTCGATCCGCGCAAGGCGTCGCCCGGACCGGCTCCGGCCGTCGTCGCGCCACGCCAGCCTGACGCCATCGCGGCGTTCGAGCCGCCCCCGCCTCCCCCGCCGATGCCGGCACCCGCGCCTCCCCCGCCGGCCGCCCCGGCGGCCCGCAAGGCCACCGGCACCGCGGCGCCATCGACCTCCGGCGGGGCCGAAGAGACTCTTCGCGTCAACGTGGGCCTGCTCGAATCGCTGATGAACCTCGTGGGCGAACTCGTGCTGAGCCGCAATCAGCTCCGAACGGCCGTCAGCCAGCAGAACGTCCAGGCCCTCAGTCAGGCGGACCAGCGCCTCAACACGGTCACGTCCGAGCTGCAGGACGCCGTCATGCGCACGCGCCTGCAGCCGATCGGGAACGTCTTCAACAAGTTCCCGCGCGTCGTCCGCGACACCGCGGCGACGCTCGGCAAGGACATCGAACTCGACATCCGCGGGAAGGACGTCGCCCTCGATCGAAGCCTGATCGAAGGCCTGTCCGATCCGCTGACGCACATGCTCCGGAACGCGGTCGACCACGGCGTCGAGATGCCGGACGAACGAGTCCGCGCCGGCAAGCGGCGGACCGGCACGATCCGGATCGACGCGCGGCACGAAGCCGGGCAGGTCGTGGTCGAAATCGCCGACGACGGCAAGGGGATCGACCCGAAACGTATCGCGGAGTCTGCCGTCAGCAAGGGCCTGATTCCCGCGGACAAGGCGGCGGGGCTTTCCGACAGCGACAAGGTCGCCCTGATCTTCCTCCCGGGTCTGTCGACCAGCGCGAAGGTGTCGGACATCTCGGGCCGCGGTGTCGGCATGGACGTCGTCAAGACGAACCTGGATCGGCTCGGCGGTAAGGTGGAGATCGCGTCGGAGGTCGGCAAGGGCACGACGTTCCGCATCAAGCTGCCCTTGACGCTCGCCATCATCCCGTCGCTCATCCTGTCGGTCGAAGGCGAACAGTTCGCGATTCCTCAGATCAACGTCGAAGAACTGCTCAGGATCCGCGCCGAAGAGGTCAAACGACGGATCGAGGTGGTCGGCGGCGCCGAAGTCCTGCTCCTCCGCGATCGGATCATCCCGCTCGTGAGGCTCGACCGGATGCTGGGCGTGACGGCGACGTGCGAAGACCGCTCGACGGGGCAGCAGGAAGTCGATCGCCGGACCCAGATTGCGGACCGGCGATCGCCGCGCTACCCCCAGCAGTCCACCGATGCCGCCCGCGCGGCGGGCGGATCGGACGCGCCGAGAAACGACGGGCGCCGGCACGCGCCGTCGAGCGCGCTCGAGATCGCGGTCGTCACGACGGGCACGCTGCAGTACGGCCTCGTCGTGGGCGGCTTCCACAGCACCGAAGAAATTGTCGTCAAGCCGCTCGGCCGGCATCTCAAGGCGCTGCGGGAGTACGCCGGCGCCACGATTCTCGGCGACGGCCGGATCGCGCTGATCCTCGACGTGGGCGGCGTGGCCGCCAAGGCCGACCTGGCCGCCGTCTCGGGTTCCGCCCGGGCGCTCCAGCAGACGGCCGAAGCGGAACGGGAACGTCTCGAGGATCTGAAGGCGCTGCTGCTGTTCCACAACGCGCCCGAAGAGGTCTGCGCGGTACCGCTCGACTCGGTCGTCCGCCTCGAGCGCGTGGCGGCGTCCCAGATCGAAACGACGGGCAGCCGGCGCACGATGCAGTACCGGGGCGCCTCGCTGCCGCTCGTGACGCTCGCCGACGCCGCCAGCGTCATGCCGCTGCAGGACGCACGGGAGGTGGCCGTCATCGTGGGCAAGGTGCACGGGCGCGAAGTCGGGCTCGTGGGCACCATGCCGGTCGACGTGGTCGAGACGAAGGCCGCCATCGACCTCCAGACCCACCGTCAGCCCGGCATTGCCGGCTCGGCCATCCTCAACGGCCGGACGACGCTCATCGTCGATCTGATCGAACTGGTCGACATGGTGCATCCCGACTGGCGCACGACCCGGGCATCGGTCGCCGACCTGCCGGTCGCGTCGAACGGACCCGAAGCGGCGCCGTCGTCGCAGGTCGTCCTGCTGGCCGAGGACTCCGACTTCTTCCGGAACCAGGTAAGCCGGGTCCTGCAGGAGGAGGGCTACGACGTGCTCGCGGCACCGGACGGTGAAGCGGCGTGGGAACTGCTGCTCGCCAATGTCGACCGGATCACGCTCGTGGTGACCGACATCGAGATGCCGAAGCTCACGGGGCTCGGGCTGGCCCAGCGTATTCGTGCGCATCCGCCCTCGGCCCACCTGCCGATCATCGCGTTGACGTCCCTCGCGGGCGAAGACGACGTC
Organism: uncultured Vicinamibacterales bacterium; assembly: GCA_964547975.1. Classification (GTDB taxonomy): domain Bacteria; phylum Acidobacteriota; class Vicinamibacteria; order Vicinamibacterales; family JAKQTR01; genus CAYJPV01. The sequence continues at coordinate 11,630 of CAZJRM010000175.1, forward strand.
GCCAAGGGCCGTGCGGCCGGCATCGACGATT
>CAZJRM010000176.1:0-11653 GCA_964547975.1 uncultured Vicinamibacterales bacterium
GCGCCTGCTGGATCACGAAATCGGCCGCGGCGGAGTGCTGCGCGAGGTCCTCGCCCCAGTCGAACAAACGCGCGGCAGCGCCGCGGGGGCGCCTCACGTCGCCCCGGCCGAGGTGCGCCAGCAACACCTCGTTGAGCCGCTGGCTGTCCTCCATGGTCGTCGGCGTAGCCCAGTGACTCGATTGCCACTGCGCCGAGGCGAGCCCGATGACGTCGATGCCGGGCTCCAACAGCGCTCGCACCACCGCGTACGGATCGTCCACCTCGTTAGAGGTATCGGCGTCGACGATGACGCGCGGCCGCCCGCGCGCGGCCGGCTGGCCCTGCCCATCCGCGGACACGCCAGGAACGCGCGCCGCCGCCCCCACCGACGACGCCGAGGGGAGCGGCAACAAGGTCGCGACGACGATCGCGCAAGCGAGTGTCAGGCAGGCCACCGGACGAGCCATGCGGGAGATCCTCCTGCGTTCCTGGCGTTATTCTGCCGGCTATTCGAGAATGTTCCTCATGTAGTCGATGCACGCCTTGGTTTCCTTGGCGGCGTCAGAACCCTCCGGGATCGTGTACTCCAGCTCGACGTCCACGTGGATGGGCCACTGCTCCTTCTTCAGCAACCGCAGGATGTCGGCGATCGGCGTCTCACCTTGCCCGAAGGGCTTGTTCGCGTTCGGCGTCGCGTGCTTCGGCCCGGTCTTGTCCTTCATGTGGATGCTGCGCATCCGATCGTGGTACTTCACGATCACGTCGTTCGGGTGAAGGCCCGTCGCACCGAAGTAGTGTCCGGCATCCAGGTTGAGCATGTTGGCCGGGGAGTACGCGAGGTACTTGTCGAACGAGAAACCCGCGTCGGCCACCTGGCCGTGCGTGTGGAACATCGCCAGGCTCTTGTGCTTCTCGGCGAACGTGCCCAGGCGCTGGCAGGCCATCTCGCTGAGTTCATCGGTGATGCCAATCGCACCGAGCGTCCTGGCGGCGGTGTAGGCGTAGTCGATTTCGGCGTCGGACCAGGCGGACGGGGCGAACTTGGCGATGTGGACGTCGATGCCCGCGCCGTTGAACTTCTTGCGCATCTGGGCGTAACGTTCCATCGGCAGCGACAACCGCCACTGGCGCTGGGCCTCCACGTTCGCCGCCGAGGCCTTTGCCAGATCCGCCTTCTGCTGGTCGGTGAGTTGCGCGCCGCGCGGCGGCCGTGCCACCTGCGGAATGCCCAGGTCCTCCTCGGCGACGGCGCGCAGTTCGATCGAGTTCACCCCCGCGTACAGCAGGTACTGAATCACGTCGTCCACCTTGTGGGGCATCGACAGGTAGCTGTAGGTGGTGACGCCCAGCTGGACACCCGCCACCTTGGAGTTCGGCTGACGAATCGATTGGGGAGACGATCCGGACACCCTGAACGGCGCGGCGCCCATGACCACGGCCCCGCCGGCGACACTCAACCATTCACGCCTGGAGAAACGTCTGTTCTGCATCGCGGCTCCTGTTCCCACCCGTAGGCGCCATCCTACACCCCGGGGGCCGGCCCGTGCCGGGCGATTGTTGCCCAAGCCTCCGCCGCCCGTTATGCTGTCGCGGGTTGAATCCCCTCCCAGGAGGCCGTGACACCGATGAACGCCGCCCCGCCCGCGAAACCGCGTATCCTCGCCCTCGACATCTTCCGGGGCATGACCATCGCGTTCATGATCATCGTGAACACGCCCGGCAACGGCGACATCGCGTGGGGCCCGCTGCAGCACGCCAGCTGGCACGGCTTCACGCCCACCGACCTCGTGTTCCCCTCCTTCCTCTTCGCCATCGGCACGTCCGCGTGGTTCTCGCTGAAACGCTACGGGCACCAGCCGAGCGGCGACGCCCTCGCGAAGATCTGGCGCCGCACGGCCATCCTGTTCCTCATCGGTGTCGTCATGTGGCACGTCCCGGCGTTCGTCGAGTCGATGTTCACGCTGACGACAGGCACCTTCGTCAGCAACCTCATCGGGCGGATCCGCATCCTGGGCGTGCTGCAGCGCCTGGCGCTCTGCTATGGCATCGGCGCCACGCTCGCGCTCTACCTGTCGCGGCGGGCCCTCATCACGGTCGGCGGCGTCATCCTGCTCGCGTATTGGGCGTTGCTGTGGATGTTCGGGTCGGGGCCCGATCCGTATTCGCTCCAGACCAACGCCGCCCTCCGCCTCGACACGTGGCTGATGGGGCCCGCGCACCTCTACCACGGTGAGCGCGTAGACGGCGTCCGGTTCGCGTTCGATCCCGAGGGTGTGCTGAGCACGCTGCCCGCGATCGTGACGTTCATCATCGGCTACCTGACCGGGCAGTTCCTCGACAGGACGCCGGACCGACGCCGCGCGGTCGGCGAACTGCTGCCGGTCGCGTGCCTGCTCATCGCCGCCGGCTACATCTGGGGCGACTGGTTCGGCTTCCCCATCAACAAGAAGCTCTGGACGAGTTCCTACACACTCTACGTCGGCGGCTGGTCGATGCTGCTCCTCGGCCTGGTGCTCTGGGTGGCGGACGTGCACGGCAAGTCGGGACCGCTGACGTTCTTCAACGTCTTCGGACGCAACCCCCTGCTCGCCTACATCACGTCGGAGGTCGGCGCCGTGACCCTGTTCATGGTGCGGGTCACCGGGCCGGACGGTCGGCCGCAGTCGCTGTTCGGCTGGTTGTACGACCATACGGCCGTGCCGTTCGCCGGCGACACCGCGGTCGGCTCGTTCCTCTTCGCCGTCGGCTTCATGCTGCTGAACTGGGTATTCGCGTGGGCCGCCTACAAGCGGGGGCTCATCATCAAGGTGTGACGCGGGTATCGGATCCCTGACACCCCGTGTCGTCCGGACGACACCTGCCGTGGTCAAAACACCCGGCGTGGGCGGTCCGTCTCCCCCGATTTGAGGCCCTCATCGGGCCGGACGCACCGAATTGCACACCATTGCCCACCTTGGCAGGGGGATTGCTGCACAGCGTGCGATTGCCTTCGGCATACGCCGGACGACGGCCCGCGGGTCAGGCGGGTCCCGGTGCGAGGGCGCGGTCATCCGGAGGAGTGCAATGGTGAAACGTCACACAGGGGCGGCCGTCCTGGCAGCCGTGCTCGTGCTGTCGGCGGCGCTGGACGTCGCCGCCCAGCCGCGTGCGCACCGGGTTCCGAAGACGGATAGGGCCCTTCAGGATGCCGCCGCCGAAGGGCGCGGGTCGATGCGGGTGATTGTCCGGTTCGCACCCGGGCACCGCTGGCACGACGCCGCCCGAACGGTTGCCCTGCTCGCCGGTGTCCAGAGCGAGCACCGGTTGGTCAACGCCGTGACGACGACCCTGCCGGCGCACGCCATTTCCTGGCTCGCCGGTCAATCGTGGGTCGAGTCCCTCTCTTCCGATGAGCCGGTCTGCGCGGATGCGTTCCCGGCTGCCGATGGCCCGTTGTACGGGCGAGTCCTGCCGATGCTCGGCTCACCGCTTGCCGCCCCGTCGACCGTCCCCGTCGGCGTGGCCGTCATCGACTCCGGCATCGCCGTCACCCCCGACCTTTCCCGCTCCCGGATCGTCAGGTTCGTCGACTTCACGCGTTCGCCGGCTGGTTCCGAAACCGAACCGTACGACGACTACGGCCACGGCACCCACATCGCCGGACTGATCGGCGGGTCCGGCATGGGCTCGTACGGCTTCTACCGCGGCGTGGCTCCCCAGGTGCAGTTCATCGGTCTCAAGGTACTCGACGGCAACGGAGGCGGCACCACCAGCGCCGTGTTGCGCGCCATCGAGTACGCCATCGCCCATCGCGCCGAACTCGGCATCCGCGTCATCAACCTGTCACTCGGGCACCCCATCCTCGAACCTGCCGTCACCGACCCGCTGGTCCAGGCCGTCGAAAGCGCCGTCCGCGCCGGCATCGTGGTCGTGGCGTCGGCAGGGAACCTGGGCAGGAACCCGAGCACCGGACTCATCGGCTACGCCGGCATCGTCAGCCCCGGGAACGCGCCCTCCGCGATCACGGTCGGCGCGGTGAACACCTTCGACACCACGAACCGCTACGACGATGGCATCGCGACGTACAGCTCGCGGGGCCCGACCTGGTATGACGGGTTTGCGAAGCCCGACATTGTCGCCCCGGGTAACCGTGTCGTGTCAGCGGCGGCTCCCTCGAGCACCTTGTTCACGGCCTACCCCGAGCTCCAGGTCACCACGGCCAGTGGCACCAGGCTGCTCAAGCTCAGCGGAACGAGCATGTCGGCGGGCGTGGTGAGCGGCGCCGTTGCCCTGATGCTCCAGGCCAACCTGTCGCGCTACACGACGCCGCTCTCACCGGCCGCGCTCAAGGCCATGCTCGAGTACACGGCCATCCCCCTCGACAACGTCGATCCGCTTGCCCAGGGCGCCGGCTGCCTCAATCTCGAAGGCGCGGTTCGTCTGGCCAGCATCGTGGACCCGTCCACGGCGTATGCCGCCGTCGCGGCCGGGGCCGAGGCCGGGCCGTCCACGACGATCGGCGCGGTGACGTATCCCTGGTCCCAGGGCATCATCTGGGGCGATTCGATCGTCTGGGGCGATTCCATCGTGTGGGGTGATTCGATCGTCTGGGGCGATTCCATCGTGTGGGGCGACTCCCGCGTCTTCGGCGAAGGCGAGGCCGCAGGCGTGGTCTGGGGCAACACCGCCACATGGGCCAACAGCATCGTCTGGGGCGATTCGATCGTGTGGGGCGACTCCATCGTCTGGGGCGATTCGATCGTCTGGGGTGACTCGATTGTCTGGGGTGATCGGTCCGCCCCGAATGGCGGCCGGAACTCGCCACCGCCGGGTCTGCCCGGAAACGGTCCGCACGCGCAGTGGCCCGCCAGGAGGAACCGCTGATGGCTGCCGTCACGTGTCGCTCCATCTCGATGCCGCTCAGCGCCGCGTTCGAACTGCGGGGCACGGGCACCGCCGACGCATGGCGGCCATCACAGCCCGAGAGTGACCTGAGTGTCCCGGGCCTCGGCCCCGGAACCGACGACCAGCGGCCGTCTCGGACCGCCCCCGACCTTCCGTGGACCGCTCGCGTCTATGTTGGCGCGATCACGTTGATCGGCGCGGGACTCGTCGGCGCGTTCTTTCCCCGGGTGCTGCCGGACCCCGTGCTGTCGCTGGGCCTGCTGGCCCTCGTCGTGCTCGGTTCGACGTTGAAAGTCCAACTCCCGGTGCCTGGCACGGCCGCCAGTCTGTCGGTCTCGTTCATCGCCAACTTCATGGCGCTGATCCTTGTCGGCGCCGGTCAGACGATGGTGTTCGCCGCCATTGGAGCCGCGGTCCAGAGCCTGGCGGCTCGCCGGACCCGCCCGTTGGTCCTCTACCGCGTGCTGTTCAGCATGAGCGCGCTGGCGATCACGGTGCAGGTCACGCAACTGGTCTACACGGCTCTCGGCGGCCGCACCGGCATCATCACACCGCAGGACATCGCGACGCCGGTCATCGGAGGAGCGATCGCGTACTTCCTGTGCAACGTCGTCCTGGTGGCCGTCGCCACGTCGCTGGCGACGCAGCAGACGGCATGGAAGGTCTGGGCCGACGCGTACTTGTGGAGCGGCGCGAGTTTCGTCGCCGGCGCCGGCGTGGCGGTGGCGGCCGCCTGGTTCGTCGAGAACCAGGATGTCCTTCCAGCCCTCGCGCTGGCGGTCCCGGTGTACCTGACGTACCGCACGTATCACGTACATCTGCACCAGGTCGAACACGAACGTCACCACGCCGATGAAGTGTCGGCGCTGAACATCAAAGCGATGCAGGCGCTGGAGCAGGCGCGGCGTTCGGAGCGGGCGCTCGCCCTCGAAAAGGAGCGGCTCGGCGTCACCCTCGGCAGCATCGATGACGCCGTGCTCGCCGTCGACACGCAGGATCGGATCGTGCTGCTCAACCACGCGGCCGAGCAGTTCACGGGGTGGGATCACCACGAGGCGGTGGGAACTCCCGTGGCCCAGGTCCTCCGATTGACCGATCGAGACACGGGCCAGCCACTGGCGACGCCATCGGCGGCCGGGCCGCGGGCCAAGGCGTCCGACGGGCGTGACCACCGGGCCACCCTGGTCGCCAGGAATGGCACGATGCGCCTCGTCGAGTACCGCGCGACGCCCGTCTGCGACGAAGACGGGGCGGTCGTCGCCGTCGTCATCGTCGCCCGCGACGTGACCGAAGCGGTGCAGGCCGATGCCGAGCGTCACCGCGCGGGCAAACTCGCCGCGCTCGGCGTGCTCGCGGGAGGCATCGCCCACGACTTCAACAACATCCTGACCGCGATCGTCGGCAACATCTCGCTGGCGCAGCTCGACGACGCCACCGACGCCCAGCGGGCGAGCCTCGCGGATGCCGAGAAGGCCTGCATGCGCGCGAAGGGGCTCACGCACCAGTTGCTGACCTTCTCCAAGGGCGGGGCGCCGCTCAAGAAACACGTGCGGCTGCCCAGCCTGATTCGCAGCGCCGCGACGTTCGCCCTGCGCGGCTCCAACGTGAAGTGCGCCTTCGCCCTGCCCGACGACCTCTGGCTCGTCAACGCCGACGAACAGCAGTTCGTGCAGGTCATCAACAACCTGGTCATCAACGCGATGCAGGCCATGCCCGAAGGCGGTGTCGTCAAGGTCCGCGCGGAGAACGTGACCGCGCATGGCGAGGCGCAAGCCCCGCACGTCCGTATCACCGTGAGCGACCACGGCGTCGGGATCGCGCCCGAACACCTGGCCAAGATCTTCGACCCGTACTTCACCACCAAGGCTGTCGGGCAGGGGCTCGGCCTGGCGACGAGTTACTCCGTGGTGTCCAGCCACGGCGGATCCATTGCCGTCGAGTCGACGCTCGGACGAGGCACCACCATGACCGTGCTGCTGCCCGCCGTGCACGACTTCTGCGCGCTCGCGCCCGTCGAGTCGACGCCCCCTGAATCCACGGGGCGACGCGGGCGCATCCTCGTGATGGACGACGAAGAGCAGGTCCGGGACGTGACGCGGATGATGCTGCGGCGCCTGGGCTACAGAGTCGACGTGGTGGCGGACGGCGAAGAAGCCATCGCGCGTTACCGTGACGCGCTTGCCGCCGACGACCGTTTCGACGCCGTGCTCATGGACCTCACCATCCCAGGCGGGATGGGCGGCAAGACCGCCATCAGGGAGTTGCTGGCCATCGACCCCGGTGTCACCGGCATCGTCTCGAGCGGGTACGCGGACGCGCCGGTGATGGCCGACTTCGAAGACTACGGATTCAAGGGCGTCGTCCCCAAGCCGTTTACCTTCGCCGAACTCCGACGCCTGTTGCAGCAGGTCGTCCCGGCGGCCTGACGCCTGGCTGGCCGGAGCCTTTTGTGCGTGTGTAGGGAAATCCACTGTGGAGGCGGAGCGGATTCGCCGATAAGGGGATAGAGGACCCGTATCTGGTGACTTCCGCTCCGCCCGACATCGCCCAGCGTCTCATCGATGCCATCCGCCAGAACGGCGAATTCCCAGGCATGGCGAAGACGCTCGAGTCCATCTCGCTGCTCACCGCGTCGGAAGGCACGTCCAGCGTGGCCCTCGCCGATGCCATCCTCCAGGACTACGGCCTGACGCAGAAGGTCCTGCGGATGGTCAACTCCGTCGCGTACGCCCAGCGCGAGCCCGTCACGACGGTCACCCGCGCCGTCGTGCTGATGGGCTTCGAGCGGATCCGGGATATCGCGTCGGGCTTACTGATCCTGGAACACCTCCAGAAGCAGGCCCGGACGGCCCCGCTCGTCGACGCCCTGGGGATGTCCTTCTTCGGCGCCGCGCTCGCGAGGAACATCGCGCTCGGCGCGGGAGGATTCCACGCGGAAGAAGCTTTCATCGCCGGGCTCTTCCATCGGCTGGGCAAGCTGCTGCTGGCCTTCTACCTGCCCAAGGAATACGAACGGGTGTCCTGGGTCGAGCCCCCCATGCAGGACGCCAAGGCCCGCGAAGTGTTCGGAATGACGTTTACTGGACTGGGGGTGGCCGTCGGGCAGGCCTTGAACCTCCCCCAGAACCTCATCGACGTCATGCGGCGCATTACCGCCACCGACTCGCGCCGTCTCCTCACGGGGGGTGAACGGCTGGCTGGCCTGGCGACGCTGGCGAACGACCTCACCGAGGTGCTCGCGTCCGGCTACAGGCCGACGCGGAAGCGGGCGACTGCCGACCGGTTGCTGGAGGCCTACGGACCCGAGTTCGCCCTCCGGGGCAGCCTGGACGACCTCGTGGCCCAGACGCTGGAGGATTTCGGGGACGCGACCACGGGCTTCGGTCCCAACGTCAGTGAAGCGGCGTTCCTCAAACGTATTGTCGAGTGGCACGTCGCCACCGTCGTGGCCGACGGAACAGTCGATAGCGCGCAAACCGCGGCGCCGGAAGATGAGGTCCCGTCCGGCCCCGGGTCGACCGACACCGGCACCTCGGCTGAGGCAGCCCTGACTCGCGGGTTGATCGAGTTGACCAACCTGCTCGGGACCGACTTTGCGCTGCCAAGTCTGCTGGAGACGATGCTCGAGATCATCTACCGGGGTCTCGGTCCAGGCCGCGTCCGGGTGTTCCTGCTGCTTGTCGATGCGGTGGCCGGCGTGGCGCGGTTCCGCGCCGGCTTCGGGCAAGCGCCCGGAGACGCCGCCGCGTGGGCGGAGATCCCCGTGAAGGGCTCCGAGGACCTCTTCAGCCTGTCGCTCACGCAACAGAAGGACCTGGTCATTCGCGATGCGCGGACCGCCCAGGTGGCCCAGTCACTGCCCCGCTGGTTCACCAGGGGCGGCGTTCCGGACCGGTTCATGGTGATGCTGCCGGTCGTGGTGAACCAGAAATCGGTCGGGCTGGTCTATGTCGACGGCCAGAAGGAACACGGCGTCATCCTCACACCGGGAGTCCTGGGGCTCCTGAAGGTCCTGCGAGGGGAAACCGCGCTCGCGATCGCCCAGAAGGCCCGGGGCCGGGAGAAGTAGGGCGCGTTACCGCCCCTGCCCCGCGTGGTCGCGGTGGAACCACGCCAGTCGCTCTTCGAGCACGGGGAACTGCTCCCGCTGGATGAGCGACGTACACGCCCGGAGCCCTTCGGTGCGGTCGCTGCCGGTGGTCGCCAGGGCAATCGCGCTGATGCCGTAGCAGGCCAGCTCGCGCAGCAGCTGTTCCCCACTCAGCCCGGGATAGGCGATGGTGAAGTAGAAGCCGTCGGCGATGGGCTCGTCGAGATCCTTATCGTAGACAATCGAGAAGCCGTGCTCGGTGAAGAGGCGTTTCATGACGCGCGCCTTCTCGCCGTACTCGCGCACGTCGTCGACGAGGTTCAGTTCGCCGTCGTTCACGGCTTTCAGCACGGCGGCGAGCGCGTGCTGGGCCGAGTGCGACGTCCCCGACGACAACGAGTAGATGGCACCGAAGACGAGGGCGTACCCGAGGTGGTCGGAGTTGTAGTACCGGAGCAGGTCGGGGGCGCGCGTGTTCCAGATCTTCTCCGACACGACGAGCATCCCGATGCGTTCGCCGGCGTAGCTGAACACCTTCGAACTGGAGATGAGCAGGATGAACCGGTCGCTGTGGTGGGCAATCGACGGCTGATACGGAGGTACGCCGGGCTTCGCGTAGTCCCGGCGGAAGTCCATGCCGAAGTACGCGAGGTCCTCGATCACCACGACCCCGTACTGATCCGCCAGCCTGGCGATGATGTCGAGTTCCTCTTCGGTGAAGCAGATCCAGGAGGGGTTGTTGGGGTTGGAGTACAGGATTGACGAGACTTTCCCGGTATCCAGATAGCTGAGCAGCTTGTCGCGCAGCTTCGGGCCACGGAAGTTGTAGACGTCGAAGGTCATGTACTCGTGCCCCAGCACGCGGCACTGCTGCTTCTGAACCGGGAACCCGGGGTCGATGAACAGCGACCCCTCGCGATCGGCGTACATCCGGTTGATGGTCATGAAGCAGGCCATCGCGCCCATCATCGAGCCGACGGTCGGCAGGCAGTACTCGGGGTCCACGGTGACGCCGAGGTACTGCTTCACGAACCTCGAGATCTCGCGCTTCACCGGCGGAATGCCCTGGATGTCGGGGTACACGGCGGCCACGCCCCGCCGCAGTGCCTCGATCTGGGCGTCGACGGCCACCTGCGTCGGCGGCAGCCCGGGAATGCCCATCTCCATGCGGATGAACCGCTGACCGGACTGCTGCTCGATGGTGTCGATGAGCTTCTTGATCTCGCGAATCGACGCGTTCGAGAGGCTGGACAGCCCCGACGCCTCGAACGCCCGCGTCACGATGTTGGCATCAATCGGTGTCTGTCGGTGGTCCACGGGAGGGTCTCCATCAAGGGGCAGCCCGATCTTACCCCGGCCCGGGCATCCGTGTGACAATCATCGGGTCGGCGACGCTCGGACCGCGCCCCCGGGGTCCCGGAGGTCTCATGCGCTGGTTCATCGTCTTCCTGTTTGCGCTCCACGGCCTCATCCACGCGATGGGGTTCGTCGAGGCGTTCGGCCTGGCCGACCTGCCTCAGCTCACGCAACCCGTCAGTCGCGGCATGGGCGTGCTGTGGCTCCTCATCATGCTCGTGCTGGTGGTCGCCGCCGCGGGCCTGGCCGCCTCGGCACGCTGGTGGTGGGCCATCGGCGGCCTCGGTATCGTGCTGTCCCAGCTGGCCATCATCGGGGCCTGGGCGGACGCGAAGGCCGGCACGGCCGCCAATCTCATCCTGCTGGTCGCTGTCGTCTATGGGTTCCTGGTGAACGGACCGGGCAGTTTCCGCGCGCAATACGAGGCGCGGGCCGCCATCGAGCTGGCAACGCCGCCGCTCGGTGGGGTCGTGAGCGAAGCAGACCTCGCCGCGCTTCCGCCGCCGGTCGCCCGATACGTCCGCCTGTCGGGCGCCGTCGGCCGGCCGCGGATCTACAACTTCCGCGCGCGTTTCCGCGGCGAGATCAGGGGCGGGGCCGCCGAGGCGTGGATGCCGTACACCGTCGAGCAGGTCAGCCGCCTCGGCCCGTCGCCGAGCCGGCTGTTCTTCATGGACGCCACGATGCGCCACCTGCCGGTGGTGGCGTTCCACGCGTTCGTGGACGGTGCCGCGACCATGCGCGTCAAGGTCGCCGGGGCGGTGACCGTGGTGGACGCCAAGGGGCCCGAGATGACGCACGCTGAAACGGTGACGTTGTTCAACGACCTGTGCGTTCTCGCGCCGGGAGGCCTGATCGACCCGGCGATCCGCTGGGAGACGATCGACGACCGGGCGGCCCGCGGCCGCTTCACCCATGGCGCGTGGAACGTCTCCGCCACACTCGTCTTCAACGACGCGGGAGAGCTCGTCGACTTCGTGTCGGACGACCGCCTGCGTTCGTCGGCGGACGGGACGTCCTTCCTGTCGCAGCGGTGGTCGACTCCCGTGCGCGACTATCGAACGTTCGGGGCGGCGCGGCTCGGCACGCGAGGCGAGGGCCGCTGGCACGCGCCGGCTCCGGAGGGCACGTTCGCGTATGTGACGTACGAACTGCTCGAAATCGAGTACAACGTGCAGAAGCACGAGCCGTAGGCTTCGGGCTTCGGGCTTCGGGCTTCGGGCCGAGGGCCTCGGGCCGCGAGCCGTGAGCCGTGAGCCGTGAGCCGACGAGGAGCAGAACATGGATTGTTACGAAGGCGCGAAGAGCCGGCGTGAGTTCCTTCGACTGACGGTCGGCGGCG
>CAZJRM010000177.1:0-10649 GCA_964547975.1 uncultured Vicinamibacterales bacterium
CCGCAGCGGGTCCCGTCGCGTCCTCCACGGGAGCTTACCGCGAATCGCGGGTAGAATCCTCGGGACGGGAGAGACGACGTATGCCGGAGCACGTTCACGAGAGTCCGGGCAACCGCCGCCCGGGGGCGCTGCCGCCTCGTGCGGCCGGCTGGGCCGTCCACGTCCTGACCGCCAGCGGTGCCCTCGTGGGCCTGCTGGCGCTCCTCGCAGCCATCCAGCGCGATTACCGCGCGACGTTCCTCTGGTTCGTCGCCGCCACGGCCATCGATGCCGTCGACGGGTGGTTCGCCAGGGCGGCGCGCGTCAGGGACACCGTGCCAGAGGTCGACGGTGCGCGCCTCGACGACATCGTCGATTACCTCACGTACGTGTTCGTCCCGGCGTTTCTCGTCTGGCAGGCGGGACTCGTCCCGCCGGCCGCCGCCGTCCCGGTGGCCGCCGCGATGCTGTTGTCGAGTGCCTTTGGATTCAGCCGGGTCGACGCCAAGAGTGACGACTACTTCTTCACCGGCTTTCCGTCCTACTGGAACATCGTCGTCTTCTACCTGATGGCCCTGGGGACGTCGCCGATCACGAACGCCGCCGTGCTGGGAATTCTGGCCGTCCTGGTGTTCGTTCCCGTCGGGTACGTCTACCCCTCGCGCACGCCGGTCTGGCAGCGCGCCACCGTCGTGCTGGGCACGGCGTGGGCGGCGAGCGTCTTCGTGATGGCGTGGCAGTGGCCGGACGTCCATCGGGGCCTGCTGCACGTGTCCCTGGCGTATCCGGTCTACTACGCGGCACTGTCGCTCGTGCTGCATACGAGGCGGACTCGCCGCTGAGGGACCGCGCGGCGGGGACTGAGGGAGCGGCGGCACGCACGGGTATAATGGCCGGGTTTCCCCCGACCAAGGAGTCGCCGATGGCGCAGACCGTTCCGCAGACGTTCGAGAACCATGCCCGCCTGGTCCCCGCGTATCACTTCGTGGCCTTCCCCCTGCTGGCCATCAACTTCTTCTACACGCTCTACCAGGCCGTCACGGACTTCTCATGGGGCGCCCTCGTCGCATTCGGCACGGCCACCGCACTCGTCATTCTCTTCTTCGTTGCCCGGGTCATGGCGCTGACGGTGCAGGACCGTGTCATCCGCTTCGAAGAACGCCAGCGGATGCAGACCCTGCTGCCGGCCGACCTGCAGCCGCGCGTCGCGGAGTTCACCGTGAAGCAGCTCGTGGCGCTCCGGTTTGCGAGCGACAGTGAGTTGCCGGCGCTGGCGCGCAAGGTGCTCGACGAGAAGATCGAGGATCAGAAGGCGATCAAGCGGCTGATCACGAACTGGCGCGCCGACTACCTGCGCGCGTAGACCGTCACACCAGATCCGGGGTCTAGCGGCCGCGGTTGAGTTCGTCCACGAGATCGCCCCAGCCTCGCGCCCACCCCTTCGCGTCGATCCTGGAGGCCTCGTCCTGCGTGTAGGCGAAGTAGTTGAACCCCCTCGGGCTCGGGTGGTCCTTCGGTGACGCGAAGTGGACGTCCTCGACTCGGGCCCAGCCCTTGCCGCCCGCGAACTGGACGTAGAGCTGGCCGCCGCGGCGCAACGTGGGCCGGTCCGTGGCGAGGCATCCGAGATCGTCGTAGACACGGGTCGAGCCGTCGGCGAAGACGGCCTGCGCGGCCGCGTCGAGCGTCGTGATCGTGTGACGGCATCTGGCGCAGGTATCGGTCCCCAGCACGATCGCCCTCGGCGCAGGCACGTCCGGCGTGCCCCCGCACGATCCGGCCACGGCGCACGCCACCGCCACGAGGATTCCCGCCCGTTGTCGCCACAGTCGCCGCATGCCCCATCCTCCGGTACGCTCACCCGCGCACGTCGACGCGGCTGCGTGCTACCTTAATGGAACCTTAATGGAGGTCGCCGCCGGATTCAATCGGCGGCGGCGGAGCCCGCCATGATCAACGTCCGCACCATCACGTACGGAGGCGACCCCGGGGCGTCGGTCGAACGCGAACGCCTGGCCGAGGCCGGTCGGCTGACCGGCGCGGTGAGGTCCGCCCTCGAAGACGCCGGATTCACCGTACAGACGACCCGATTCGCCTCCCGGCCGTTTCCCGAACTGGTGTCACCGGACGGCGTCGTCGGGTTCGCGAAAGACCTGCAGTCGCGAGGGCTCGACGGCGGATTCGACTTCGTCACCCTCGGGCCGGCCCGGCCCGGCGATGCGCCGGACTTCTTCCGCGTGATTCCCGATGCCCTGGCCTCGACGACGGCGGCCTTCGCGTCCGCCGTGATTGCCGATGCCGCCATCGGTATCGACGTGTCTGCCCTGCAATGCACGGCGGATGTGATCCACCGCTGCGCGGGGATCGGCACGGACGGCTTCGGCAACCTGCGGTTTGCCGCACTCGCCAACGTCCCGGCGGGGATTCCGTTCCTCCCGGCGGCGTATCACGCCGGAAACACGCCAACGCTCAGCGTCGGCGTCGAAGGGGCCACGGCCGCCGTGCACGCGTGCACGACGGCCGAGACGCTGGAGGAGGCGCAGGAGGTGCTCCTGGCCCGCGTCGAGATCGAAGCGGCTCGCATGACCGCCGCCGTCACACGGGCGCTCGACGGCAGCGGCGTCCGGTTCGGAGGCATCGATTTCTCGCTCGCGCCGTTCCCCGAAGCGGCCCGCTCGGTCGGCACCGCCGTCGAACGGCTGATGGGCGGCCGGGCGGGCGACGCTGGCACGCTGGCGGCCGCCGCGTGGCTCGCGGCCACGCTGGATCGGGCGCAGTTCGCCCGGGTGGGATTCTCCGGGCTCTTCCTCCCGGTGTTCGAGGACGCCGTCCTCGCCGCACGTGCCGCGGAAGGCGTGCTCACGACCTCCGATCTCCTGCTCTATTCGGCGGTGTGCGGCACCGGTCTCGATACGATTCCCCTCCCGGGCGAGACCAGCGCCGCCGACATCGCGTCGATCCTCCTCGACGTGGCCGCGCTGGCCCTGCGCCTCGACAAGCCGCTCACCGCCCGGCTCATGCCGATTCCCGGGCGCCGGGCGGGCGACGAGATTGTCTTCGACTTCGCCTTTTTCGCGCCGTCGCGCGTGCTCGCCCCCCGGGCGACGCCGCTCGGCGGCCTCCTCAGCAGCGTTCCTCGCATCGCGATACCGCGGCGGCAGCGATAGCCAACGCCGGGCCGCGGCATTCCGAAGACGACACGGGGACGACGCGGGCGCCCGGGCACGGCCGGGACGCCATTTCTGATACGCTTAGTGTTTTCGGGAAGAGAAGAACGATGGCACCTGACTTCGATCAGATCGAGGGAGCGGCGCTTGCCGCGCTCGAGGCCGTGGCGGACTCCGCCGGGCTCGCGCAGTGGAAGCTCGCCCACCTGGGGAAGACCGCGCCGGTCATGACGGCGATGGGACAACTCGGCACGCTCCCCAAGGAGGAGCGAAAGGCCTTCGGCCAGCGCGCCAACCAGGCGCGCCAGGCCATCGAGCAGGCCTACGACGCGGCCGCCGAGCGGCTGCGCCAGGCGGAACTCGATCGCGCGATTCAGTCCGGCACCCTCGACGTGACGTTGCCGGGCCGCCCTCGCCCGGTCGGCCGCCTGCATCCTGCCACGCAGGGGCTGCGCCGGATCTACGCGATCTTCGCGGAGATGGGGTTCCAGATCTACCGGTCGCGTGACGTCGAGACCGACGAGTACAACTTCGGCCTGCTCAACATCCCGCCGCACCATCCGGCGCGCGACATGTGGGACACGTTCTACACGACGACGCCCAACGTCATCCTGCGGACCCACACGTCGCCCGGGCAGATCCACGTCATGCGTGAACGCTGCCCTGAGCCGATCCGCGTCATCCTGCCGGGCATGTGTTACCGCTACGAGCAGATCACCGCGCGCAGCGAAATCCAGTTCTACCAGGTGGAAGGCCTGGCCATCGGCCGCCACATCACCATGGCGGATCTGAAGGGGACGCTCACGGGGTTCGCCAAGGCGCTGTTCGGACAGCACGTACGCACGCGGTTCCGTTCGGACCACTTCCCGTTCACCGAGCCATCGGGCGAGATGGACGTCGAGTGTTTTGTCTGCGGGGGCTCGGGGTGCCCGGTGTGCAAACACAGCGGCTGGCTCGAGATCCTCGGCTGCGGCATGGTGCATCCGACCGTGCTGGCCAACGGCGGGTACGACCCGCGCGAGTTCTCCGGGTTCGCCTTCGGCATGGGGCCGCAGCGCATCACGATGCTGCTCCACAAGATCGAGGATATCCGCGGCTTCTTCGCCAACGACCTGCGGTTCCTCGAACAGTTCTAAGAGCCCCCGGCACGGATTGCGAGAGCGAGTACGATCATGCGAGTACCACTGACCTGGTTGCGTGACTACGTCACGATCACGGATACCCCCGAGACCTTGGCGTCGCGGCTGACCTTCGCCGGCCTCGAGGTCGAAGACATCGAATACGTCGGCCTGGCGCCGGCTGACGCGCCGATCGCGGGACTGCCGACCACCGGCCGGACCGGCCGTCCGGCGAAGGGCATCGCCTGGGATCGGTCGAAGATCGTCATCGCGCAGATCCTCGAGGTAGGCCCGCACCCGAATGCGGATCGCCTCACGCTGCTGCGCCTGGACGACGGCTCGGGCGAAGAACAGTCGGTGCTCACCGGCGCGCCGAACATCTTTCACCTGAAGGGCACCGGCCCGCTCCCGACGCCCATCAAGGTCGTGTACGCCCGCGAGGGCTCGATGATCTACGATGGCCACAAGCCGGGCCGCGAGTTGACGACGCTCAAGAAGGCCAAGATCCGCGGCGTCGAATCGAAGTCGATGGTGTGTTCCGAGAAGGAACTCGGCATCTCGGACGAACACGACGGCATCATCCTCCTCGACGACGATGCGCCGGTGGGCATGCCGGCGGCGGACTACATGGGAGATGTGGTCTTCGAAGTGAAGATCAATCCCAACATGGCGCGCAACGCCAGCGTGCTGGGCGTCGCGCGCGAGATTGCGGCCATCACGGGGCAGCCGCTCCGCAAGCCCGACCTCGAGGTCGTGGCCGACGGCGCGCCGATCGACGGGCGCGTCGGGATCGAGATCCGAGACGCGCGGCTGAACCCGCGGTTCTGCCTCGGGCTCATCGAAGGGGTTGCGATTCGCCCGAGTCCGTACCAGGTGCAGCGCCGGCTGCGTCTGATGGGCACGCGTCCGATCAACAACCTCGTGGACGCGACCAACTACGTCATGTTCGAGCTCGGCGAGCCGCTGCATGCGTTCGACTGGGACGTGATCCAGCGGCGCGCCGGCGGGGAGCGCCCGACGATCGTCACGAGGCTCCCCGAACCGGGCGAACGGCTGCAGACGCTCGACGGCGCCGATCGGGCGCTCGAGGGCGAAACCGTGCTCGTCTGTGACCGCACAGGCGCGTTGTCACTGGCCGGCGTCATGGGCGGCGCCGAGTCGGAAATCACCGACGCCACCGTGAACGTGCTGCTCGAAGGCGCAGCCTGGGAGTTCATCAACATCCGTCGTACGGCCAAGGCCCAGAGCCTGCCGTCCGAGGCGTCCTACCGGTTCTCACGGGGCGTGCATCCGTCGCTCGCGCCGATCGGCGTGAAGCGGGGCCTCGAACTGATGCGTCGCTGGGGCGGCGGAACCGTGGCGCGCGGCCTGGTGGACAACTACCCGGCGCCACCGGCCCCTTCGACCGTCGAGATCACACCGGCATTCGTCGAACGTCAGCTTGGCGTGCGCCTGTCCGCCGACGAGATTGCCGGGATCCTCCGCACGCTCGAGTTCACCGTCGAGCAGGGCGCTGATGAGGTGATTCGCGCGACGGCTCCCGACTTCCGCCTCGACATCGGGACGGGCGTCGTCGGACAGGCCGACGTGCTCGAAGAAATCGCCCGCGTCTACGGATTCGAGCGTATTCCGGAAACGATGCTCGCGGAGGTCATCCCGACGCCGCGCGTCAACCAGGCGCTCGTGCTCGAAGAACGCCTGCGTGACGTGCTCGTCGATCTCGGGCTCCAGGAGATCGTGACCTATTCGCTGACGTCACCCGAACGCGAAGCGCGGCTCCTCGTCGAAGGCGAGTCGGCCGGATACCCGCCGTACGTCCGCCTGGCGAATCCTATCGTCGTGGATCGCGTGGTGATGCGCCGCGGCCTGCTCGCGGGCCTGCTGGAAGTGGCGGCGGCCAATGCCAGGCACACGGAGCGGCTGGCGATGTTCGAAATCGGCCCGGTGTTCCTGCCGAAGGATGGCCAGGTGCTCCCCGAAGAGCCCGTGCGCCTGTCGCTGCTCGTGGCGGGACCGCGCAGCCCGCAGGGCTGGCAGCCGGCGGACCGGGAGGGGATGGACTTCTTCGACCTCAAGGGCGTGATCGAGTCCGTCGTGGGCGCGATGCACGTGCCTGCGGTGGCGTGGGAGCCCGGCCGGAACGACACGATGACGCCGGGCAAGACCGCGGCCTTGATGGTGGGCGGCGCGCAGGCGGGCTGGGTCGGTGAACTCCATCCGGCCATCGCCGGCCGGTTCGGCCTGCCGGGCCGGGTCTACGTGGCCGAACTCGATGTGTCGACCCTCACGGCGCAGGTCCCGTCCCGCCACACGGTCTCGGCGGTCCCGGCCTACCCGGCCGTCAAGGAAGACCTCGCGGTCATCGTGGACGAACACGTGGCCGCGGCGAAGGTCTTCGACGTCGTGCGCAAGGCGGGGGGCTCCCTGCTCGCGAATGTCGGGTTGTTCGATGTCTTCAGGGGCGGGCAGATCGAGGCCGGCAAGAAGAGCCTGGCGTTCAGTGTCACCTACCAGGCGCCGGACCGGACCCTGACCGACGCCGAGTCGGCGAAGCTGCGCGACAAGATCGTGCGCGCGCTGGCCGAACAACTCGGCGCCGTCCTGCGCGGCTGAGTCATGGCCACAGGTGTGGCGTCCGGCGTCCTTCGACTGCGCTCAGGACCGGTCAGCCGGACGAGGCAAGGGGCTGGCTGAACGCCAGCCCCCACGTACTTCACACGCCCATCCCCCGCTGCGGCTTCGGCAGCGGCACCTCCGCCTTCGGCGGATCGGGCGTGAAGTCCTCGCCCGGATTGATGAACTGGTCGCGTTCGAACCGGTACTGCTTGTCGTACAGCTGCCGGTAGCGGCCGTTCATCGCGAGCAGCGTCTCGTGCGTACCGCGCTCGACGATCTGCCCGCCTTCGAGGACGAGAATCTGATCCGAACTCTGGATCGTGGACAGCCGGTGCGCGATGACGAACGTCGTCCGGCCGGCGCGCAGCGTCTTCAAGCCGTCCTGGATCATCATCTCGCTCTCGCTGTCGAGGCTCGACGTGGCTTCGTCCAGGATGAGGATGCGTGGATCGGCCAGGAGCGCCCGCGCGATCGCGACGCGCTGGCGCTGGCCGCCCGACAGCCGCACGCCCCGCTCCCCCACCACCGTATCGTAGCCGTCGGTGAACCCCGACACGAACTCGTCGCAGTGCGCGATGCGGCTCACCGCCACGATCTGGTCGCGCGTCGCCCCGGGTTTCGCGTAGGCGATGTTCTCGGCCACGGTGCCGTCGAAGAGGAAGTTGTCCTGCAGCACGATGCCGAGGTGGCTGCGGTAATCGCGCAGCTTCACCGTCGTCAGGTCGTGGCCGTCCACGATGACGCGGCCGTCCTTCGGGCGGTTGAACGTCATGATGAGCGAGATGAGCGTGCTCTTGCCCGAACCGCTCGACCCGACGAGCGCCGTGGTCGTCCCGGCCGGCGCGTCGAACGACACGTCGGCCAGCACCGGCACGCCGGCGTTGTATTCGAAACCCACGCGCTCGAACTGCACGCGGCCCTCGAGGGTCGGCAGCGCCGTGCGCGAGGCGTCTTCTTCGTCTTCCGTCGCCATCCGCTTGATCTCGCGAATTCGATCGAGCCCGGCGAACGCCTCGGACAACTGGGTGCCGATCGAGGCCAGCCCGATGAGCGGCGCGGCCGTGAGCCCGGTGAAGAACAGGTACATAACGAAGTCGCCGAGCGTCATGTGTCCGGCCAGGATTGAGCGGCCGCCCACCGCGATCATGACCACGCCGATGACCCCGATGATGACCGTCGATCCGGCCGTCACGGCCGAGATGCCTGTAATCGACCGCGCGATGTTGTTGAAGAGGCGGTAGACACCGTCGGAGAAGCCCTGCTCTTCGCGGGCTTCCGCGACGTACGCCTTGACGACGCGGACGCCACCGAGGGACTGGTTCAGGCGCCCCGTCACCTCGGCCTGGATCTGCCCGCGTTCGCGGAAGATGGGCCGCAATCGGCTGAACGCGTACGCCATGCCGGCGCCAAACACGAGCAGCACGGTCAGCGTCACGGTGGTCAGCCGCCAGTTCAGCCAGAAGAGGACGCCCATCGCGAGACCGGCTTCGACGATGCCGCCGACGAACTGCACGAGGCCCGTGCCGATCAGGTTCCGGATCCCCTCCGCGTCGTTCATGATGCGCGAGATGAGCTGCCCGGTCTGCGTGGAGTCGAAATAGCGGACGGGCAGGCGCAGGATGTGGGCATTGATGCTCTTCCGCATCTCCGCGATGGCGCGCTGGGCGGCGACGCTGAGCAGTTGCGACAGCGAGAACGAGGTGACGGCCTGTACGATCGTGGCGCCGGCGGCGGCCAGGGCGAGCAGGGGCAGCAGGTCCACCCGCTGCTTTCCGATGACGTCATCCACGAGGAACTTGGACGTCGCCGGCAACACGAGGCCGACCAGGCGGTTGACGAGCATGAGCCCGAATCCCAGTGCGAGCCGCCCGCGGTGCTGGTAGACGAGCCCGCGGGCTTCGGCCCACACGTCCGACCAGCGGAACTTCGGTTGCTTGGCCATGCACTTACGGTATCAGACTCTCGGCTCGCGCCCCTCGACCCTGCTCGGGGCGCCCTGAGCGAACACACTGACGCGGGAGCCGAAGGGCGGCTCGCGGCTCTCGGCTATTCCCTGATCCCTCTTCCCTTTCCCTCTTCCCTATCGCCTCTTCCCCTATCCCTGACGTGTTTCGCGTTTTGTTCGCCATGCGCTATGATGGACCCCGACCGACATGCGGCGCATCATCCACGTGGACATGGACGCGTTCTACGCGTCCGTCGAACAGCGCGACAACCCCGACCTCCGCGGGAAGCCCGTGGTCGTCGGCGGCCGTCCCGACCAGCGGGGCGTCGTCGCCGCGTCGAGTTACGAAGCGCGCGTCTTCGGTGTCCGCTCGGCGATGGCCATGGCCCGCGCCGTCAAGCTCTGTCCGCACCTCGTCATCGTGCGTCCGGACTTCGCGAAGTACCGCGCGGTGTCCGCGCAGGTGTTCGAGATCTTCCGCTCGGTCACATCGCTGGTCGAAGGCCTGTCGCTTGACGAGGCCTACCTCGACGTCACGGAAAACGCCTGGGGCGAGCCGCTCGCCGTGAACGTCGCGAAACGGATCAAGGCCGTCATCAGGGAAACGACCGGCCTCACGGCGTCGGCCGGCGTCGCGCCGAACAAGTTCCTCGCCAAGATCGGATCGGGCTGGAAGAAGCCGGACGGGCTCACGGTGGTCGCGCCCGAGCGGGTCGAGGCCTTCCTGAAGGGCCTGACCGTCGATGCGCTCTGGGGGGTGGGTCCGGTCACGGCCGCGCGGTTGCGGGCGATCGGTCTCGAACGGTTACTGGACGTCCGCAGCGCCGATCCGGCGAGACTGCGCGACGCGGTAGGCAGCCACGCGGACTGGCTCATCCAGCTGGCCAACGGCATCGACGACCGCCCGGTCGAACCCGACCGGCCGCGCAAGTCCGTCGGCACCGAGAACACGTTCGTCGAAGACCTCGTGGACTTCGACGACGTCTGCGCGGAAGTGCGGGCGATGGCCGGCGAGGACGCCGACTGGCTCGAGCGCAAGTCCATGTACGCACGCACGGTCACGCTGAAGGTACGCTACGGAGACTTCACCACCATCACGCGCAGCGACACGCGCACGCCAGCCACTCGCGATCCGCAGGAGATCGCCGAGCGTGCGGTCGCAATGCTGGAGCGAACGGAGGCCCGCCACCGCCCGGTCCGCCTGCTCGGCGTGTCCCTGCACGGGCTGGTGGACGACCCCGGCACGGCGCAGGTGGATCCGTTCCCGCGGCTGCCGTTCGACGAGAACGATGACGTCCCCGATTGCCCGCAGGGCTGAAGCCCTGCGCCACATCAAACCGGCCTTACCCCGGAACTCTGACGTTCAGCGCCTGGGGTTTGACGACGACGGAGAGCCTCCGCGCGTAGCCGGCAGGTTCACCGTCGATGTGGACGGGCCACGCCGTGTCGGCGTCGATCTCGGCACGCCGGAAGGTCCCCATCGACACCGCGCGCACCCGGTCGAGCGATCCCGTCCACAGCCGCCACGTCTGGAACAGCAGGGCGCCGGCGGCGACATCACCAAGCGCGACCACGTCGAGCACGCCATCGTCCGGGCACGCGCGCGGCGCGACCAGGGCGCCGCCGCCCCACTGGCGCGTATTGGCAATGGTGATCATCTTCATCGGCCCTTCGGCCCAGCGCTGCCCGTCCAGGCGGACGACGCACTGGCGAGCCGGGAACCCCCACAGCTGACCGAGGCCGGCGCGGATGTACGCCGACAGGCCGCGCGCGCCTCTCGGCGCCACCGCGAACGCGTGGCCGACCGACGCGTCGAGGCCGAAC
>CAZJRM010000177.1:10659-11594 GCA_964547975.1 uncultured Vicinamibacterales bacterium
GCCCGCGGTGTTCACGAACAGGCGGCCGTTCAGTTCTCCGACGTCGACGCGGCGAGTGTCTCCCCGCACGGCCACGGCCAGCGCCTCCGCCTTGTCCAGCGGCACGCCCAGGTCGCGGGCGAAGCCGTTGCCGGATCCTGACGGCACGACCGCCATGACGCCGCGCCCGTGGACCAGGCCGGACGCGACTTCGTTCACGGTCCCGTCACCGCCCCACGCGCACACCACATCGACGCCATCGTCGACAGCCCGACGGGCGAGTTCACGCGCGTGGCCGGCCCCTTCGGTGAGCAGGATGACGGGATCGGCGCCCTGCCTCGTCAACGTCTCCCGGGCGAACGCTTCCACTTGCGCGGGAGTCATTCGGCTCCGCGCGGCTCCGGCTCTCGCGTTCATGACGATGGCCACCCTCACGGGTCGGTCGGCTCCACGAGGTCGATTGTCGCCGATACACGGCGCCGTGTCATGCACCGCGAACGATGACCCTGCGGTATAGTCGCGACATGTCGCTCCTGTCCGGCGTCGCCGTCGAGTCGCGCCCGCTGGCGGTCAGGTTCGCGCGCGCGGCACGCCTGGCGCTGGCGGGCGTGCTGCTGCCACCCCTGGTCCTCGCCGTCGCTTCGTCAGCCGGCGCTCCAATCGCGGGACTCGTCCGGGAAACGCTGGCGTGCGTGACGGTCGTCGGATTCGCGGCGTGCGGCGGCCTGTCCGGCGCGGCCATGGAACGCGGGCGACGAGGCCAGGCCGTCATGGTCGCGGCGTACGTCGTGACCGGCTTGTTCGTCAGCCCCGCGTTGTCCAGCCTGCAGGGTCTGACCGGACGCGAACCCGTGACGGTCGTCGCCGGTGTGGTTGGAAGCGCGTTCGCCGCAGGATTCGGCGCCGCCGCCGCCGCGGGTGCCTTCGTCCTCGGCGCCGGCCGCACGCGCGTCGCC
>CAZJRM010000178.1:0-11523 GCA_964547975.1 uncultured Vicinamibacterales bacterium
GCGCCGCCGCCCGACTGGCCCATGATCGTCACGTTGCCCGGGTCGCCCCCGAACTGCGCGATGTTGTCGCGGACCCACTCCAGCGCCGCCACGATGTCGAGCATGCCGACGTTGCCGGACGCGGCGTACTTCGACCCCCCAACGCCCGCGAGGTTCGTGAACCCGATGGGCCCAAGGCGGTGATTGATCGAGCAGAAGACCACGTTGCCGAGGCGCGCGAAGTTTTCGCCGTAGTAGCCGTCCTGCTCGATGCCGTTGCCGTTCGTGAAGCCGCCGCCGTGGATCCAGAACATCACCGGGCGTTTCACGTTGTCGCCAATCGACGGCGTGAAGATGTTGATGGTCAGGCAGTCTTCGCTGACATCGTCGTAGTTCCAACGATCTCGGAAGGAGGCGAACTTGTTGGCGTAGCGCCGATCCATGCCCTGAGGCGCGGTGTTGCCCCACCAGAGCGCCTGGAAGGTGTCGGTCCACGGCTTGGGCTTCTGCGGCGGCATGAAACGGTTGGCGCCGGACGTGTCCGCGCCGTACGGGATGCCCAGGAAGTGGTGAATGCCGCGGAGTACGTAGCCCCGGACCTTCCCGGACGATGTCTTCGCCACCGCGATGTTCTCGCCCACCTGCAGAACTGGCCCGTCGTCTGGCTCACTCGCGTCGGGCGCAGAGAACCCGGGCAACGCGGCTGATGCGTCGGTGTCGATGGACAAGCCGGCCGCGCCGGCGCCGATGGTCTGGATGAACTGTCGCCTGTTGGGTCGCATGAAGACGCCTCCGTGATTACCGCCCTGCCAGCTTCGTGCGGACGCTGTACAGGGCACCGCGAGCCGTGATGAACAACGTGCGGCGGTCCTTGCCGCCGAAGACGATCTGAATGGGGCGATCGGGGGTCTCGATCGTGTCGAGGAGCGCGCCGTCCGGACTATAGACGAAGATCTGGCCGGCGGCGAGGTAGACGTTGCCCGCCGTGTCCACGGCCACGCTCTCGCCGCCCTGCTGGACGAACGGCGCAAAGGCGGTGAAGTTCCCGTCGGGTCCGAGCGTGCCTCGCCAGGTCGTGACTTCCGCCTCGCTTGTGACGTAGAACGTCTGGCCCGCCTTGCCCGGCGCGAGGCCGAACGCGCGAATCAGGTCCGCGCTCTTGACGCCCCACGACATTGCGCCCGAGACAAAGTCGCGCCCCGCCGGGATGAACGTGGAGCCGTCCGGCGACACGAAGTGCGTGGGCTTCGCGGGTGGAAGGCCCGAGGTCAGATCGCGCGAGACGCGCCAGTCGCCCACCGGCCGGACGATGGTGAGGCCGGGGCGTGGGGCGGCATCGACGGGCTTGAGGATGTCGAACTGGTCGAGCGGCGCGCCGGGCTTGAAGCTGTAGACCGTGCCGTTGCCCGCGTACGACACGACGAGCAGATGGCCCGCCTTGTCGAAGGCGAGGTTGACCGGCTCCAGCGGCGCGTCGTGCACGGTGGATACGCGGTTGTCGGCCACGGACC
Organism: uncultured Vicinamibacterales bacterium; assembly: GCA_964547975.1. GTDB lineage: Bacteria > Acidobacteriota > Vicinamibacteria > Vicinamibacterales > JAKQTR01 > CAYJPV01. Next base: position 1,491 of record CAZJRM010000178.1, read on the forward strand.
AGCGGTGGATCCGCTGCCACTTCGCGTCGACGAAGTAGAAGTCGCCGTTGGGCGCCGCCGCGCCGCCGGAGATGTTGAAGAAGCCATCAGCGAGCTTCCGCACCGTTGCGCCGGGCTCGAGCATCCGCGACGCCTTCTGCACACGGGCCGGCGCCGGGCCGCCGACGGTCAACCACGCGAACTCGCGCTGGCGCAGTTCGGCGCCCCGGGTGATGTCCGTGACGGTCGCGTCGAAGGCGACCTTGCTGTTGCTGTACGAGTGGATGTTCCGGAACCTGATGTTCTTCGAGTTCGAGACGGTCACCGCGCTCCGGAACGGCTGGAACGAGCTGATGACGCGGTAGATGTGGAAGTTCGCGACCGTGATGTCGCGGGAGTCGACGATTTCGAGCGGCAGGGCAAACCCGCCTTCGCCACGTTCTTCCTCGGTCTGCAGCGAGTAGAACCGCCAGTTCGCCGCGTTGCGCACCTGGACTTCGTAGCGGACGTGGTGTTCGGCGGACATGCCGTACACACGGCCCTCGACAGTGGTGTCGGACACCAGCATCCCGGAGGACGCGAAACTCGACGGCGTCCACAGCCCGAGGAACGTGCCGCCTCCGCCGGTTACCCACAGGCTCGGGTACTGCGAATCCCAGCGCCTGGCGGCGTCGGGATCGCCGGTGCGGTTGTTGTTGTACGGGTTCACCCTGGTGCCGTCGAGGTTGTTCGTGCCATGCCCGCCGAGCAACCGCACGTCATTCATCATCGAATCGGCGCCCGCCATCCACTTGACAGCCATCGCGCGGGGGTTGATGCCGTTCGTGTAGACCCCGAGGCCGATCATCACGTTGGTGCCGCCCTTCGGCGCCTCGATCATCGGCTTCGGCGGGCCGACACCCTGGAAGGCCTCCGTCTTGTCGAGCAGGTCGATCTGCGTGGCCAGCGGGTGCAGGCCGATGAGCACCGTCTCCGGCTTCAGCGTCAGCGTGTCGCTGATGACGTAGTAGCCCGACGGCAGGTAGATCGCCTTGTGCTGCGCGATAGCCTTCTTGAACGCCGCCGTGTCGTCGGTAACGCCGTCGCCTTTCGCGCCGAGGTTGCGGATACTGACCCAGGTGTTCGTCGGAGGCAGCGGAACCAGGTCCGACTTCACCGGCGCCGGCATCGCCGCGAGCGGCACGGCCTCGAAGGTGCTCTTCGTGACGCCCGGACCCGCGATGTCGGCATAGTGCAGCCCGTGGGAGAACGTCTTCACCTCGTAGGTGCCCGCAGGCCCGGCGAACGTCTTCCCGCTGTCACGCAACGTCGCGAAGGTCGGCACACCCCGGCAGACGACGTCCTCCATGTTGACCTGGGTGCGCGGGTTCGCCTCGAGGCTGATGATGACGGCGGGGCCAGAGACGTCTTCGAGCCGGGCGTCCTTGACCCAGAGTTCGTCGTGGTAGTCCTTGTCGATCGAGATGGCCGTCGGGACGTTCTTGAAGTGCGGGCGAATCAGCGTGAGGCCAGCGGCCGTCTCCCGGATGGCCGCCTCGCGCTGCCCTTCGAAGTACATGTCGATCGCGGTGAACTGCCAGCTCGGGGAGGGCGTCCGCGTCCAGATGCCGTACTGGCCGCCGAAGAACCGGACGTCTTCCATGACGTTGCCTGTGTCGTGCACGCCGGCAATGCCCGGCCCGACGCGGAAGTCCATGTGCGCCAGGAACGAATGCTGGGCGTACGTGCCGCGGATTGCCACGGCGCCGACATTCCCGGCGCCAATCTCGACGTCGATGTTCGACATCGCCGAGTAGAACGTGCCCGGCGTCGCGTCGGGCGGCCGTCCGCCCTGAGGTGCGCCGCCGCCCTGCCCGCCGCGCCCCTGGCCGGGACGCGACCCCGCGAAGAACACCATGTAGTTCTCGGCGGTGCGGTCGGTGTAACCGGGCGTATTGTCGGCCAGCACGAACACGGGCCGTTTCGCACCGTAGCCAATGAGACGGATGGACGGCCAGACGTAGACCGTCCTCGTGAGCCGGTATCGGCCCTGCGGCACGAAGACGATGCCCTGGCCGACCGTCTCCTGGACGCGGTCGATGGCCGCCTGGATGGCGTCGGTGTCGTCGGTGACGCCGTCACCCCGTGCGCCCATCGTCTCCAGGTGCACGGCCTTCGGGTCGATGAGCCGCGTGGTGTAGTACGACTGCGCCCAGGCAGGCGCCGCGACGAGGATGAGCGCGAGAACGAGAAGGAACCGTCGGATCATGCGCACCTCGTCCTTGGAAGCCGGTGTCGAGCGGCCCGCGTGCCGAACCCGGGCTGCCAGACAAGGCAAGCGGCTGCCGAGCCGGACTCCGCAGGCCGGGAACCCTCCTCGGCTTGGCGTCGGGTTCCTGATCTCTCCGTCGGGCTTGCGCTATCCGCGCTTGATCGACCGCTACGCGCTGCGCCCGGGAACCCTCCGCCCGCTCGTCGGGTTCCAGGCCTCATGCGCGGCCTGCTCCGTACGTCTCGGCATCCGCCCGCCTCGTCTCGCAGCCCTCGCGGCACGCCGCTAGACTCGGGCCGGCCTGCGGAGTCCGGCTCGGCGGCCGCGTGGGTTCGTTCCGGCCCGCTACTTCCGCTGCTTCGCGACAACCGCGTCGAGGGCTTCGTACCGGTGGCGGAATGCTTCGGCCTTCTCCTTCGTTTCGACGTCGAAGTGCAGCACGCGCCGGGTGTCCCACTGGTACTTCGGCCACTCCGGCAGCCCTGGACCGTTCGGGTCGCCCGTCTTCGCGAAGTTCGACCAGTACGTCGTCATCAGGTCCGACAGCTTCCGATCGGCAGGCTCCCACGGCACTTTCGGCAGCGACAGGTCCAGCGTGCCGAAGACGTATTCGATCTCGCCGGCGTGCCGTGCCCCGATGTCCTGCGAGGTCGCCGGCCTGCCATTGGCCTTGTTGTCGGCCGGCACCGGGATCTTCCGGTCGAACGAATAGCGGTAGATCGGCGAGTTGCCTGTCGCCAGGTGCATCTCGATCCACTTCCACGTGGAGTAGCTGATGAACGAATCGTTCATGAGCGCGGCCGCCGATTCGAGTGCTTCGGCGTCGGTCGTCGCGGCGTACGCCTTCAGGATCGAATCCGCCTGCTCCCCGAACTGCGCCTTCACGGTGGCCGTGAAGCTCTGCACCGTCGGCTTGTCGGGCCGCAACGTCACGGCCATCCGAATCTCGTCCGCGTTCCAGCCCGCGAGAAGCGGCACCTGGTTCTGTTTGCCGTTGGCGTAGATCGAATAGACGTCGGCCGGCAGGAACGCGCCGTCGATGATCGGCGTGAAGCCCATCCGTGACTTCGACGCCTTCTCCAACAGCTCCGGCGCGGGGATCGCCCGCAACGCCGACAGCGAGTCCACCCCGGCGGCCGTGACGAACTTCGCGCCCTGCTGCTCGGCGGCCGCGAGTGTCAGCGCCGCCAGCGTGCCGCCGCCGGCCGTGAAGAACGCGCCGCTCTCGCCGATGGCCTTGTGGAAGAGACCCTTCGCGAGGGGCGAAGCCACCAGCGCGCTCACCGAGAACGAACCCGCGGACTCGCCGAAGATCGTCACGTTGCCAGGATCGCCGCCGAATGCCGCGATGTTCTCCTTCACCCACTGCAGCGCGGCCACCTGGTCGAGCATCCCGTAATTGCCCGACACGCCCTTGCCCGACTCCTTCGTCAGGTCGGCATGCGAGAAGAACCCGAACACGCCGAGGCGGTAGTTGATGGTGACGAGCACGACGCCCCTGCGCGCGAACGCCACACCTTCGTGCCTCGGTTCGGCGCCGCCACCGGCCGCGAAACCGCCCCCGTGGATCCACACCATCACCGGCAGTTTCTTGGCTCTGACCGGCGCGAACACGTTGACCGTCAGGCAGTCTTCGCTCTGGTTGGGGAACGAGATGTCGCCGAACATCTGGCTCTGCACGCAGCCGGGCCCGGCCTTCGTCGCGTCTCGCGCGCCGCTCCACGGCACGACGGGCTGCGGCGCCTTCCAGCGCAGTTCACCCACCGGAGGCGCGGCGTACGGCACGCCCCTGAACACCTTCACCGCACCGTTGTCAGCAGTCGTCCCTTGGACGAGTCCGCCCGTCGTCTTCACCTGAGCCATGGCACTGCCCGCCGACACTCCCAGAACGAGCCCCGCCACCGCGGCTCGAATCACCAGATTACGCACGTTGGCCCCCTTGTCGACCTACTGCACCTTCACCGTCGCCTTGCCGCGCAGATCCCGGCTCGAGGCGCCCACTTCGATCTCGAAACTGCCAGGCGCGACGGCGAGCGCCTTGCGGGCCTCGTCGTACGACACCATGTCCTTCCCGGGCACCAGTGTGAAGCGGACCTTCGTCGACGCGCCCGCCGCGAGGTGCACACGCGAGAATCCGCGTAGCGTACGAATCGCGCCCTGCGGCCCCGCGTCGGGTCGCCGCACGTAGAGCTGGACGACTTCGTCGCCGGCGACCTTGCCGACGTTCTTCACGGTCACCGCGACCTCGAGCGGGTCCTTCGAGCCGACGCTTGGTTTCGACACTGTGAGGCCGGAGTATTCAAAGGTCGTGTAGGACAAACCAAACCCGAACGGGTAGAGCGGTTCTCCCCGGAAGTACCGGTACGTGCGGCCTTCCATGTGGTAATCCGCGAACGGCGGAAGTTGCGACACCGATTCGTAGAACGTGACGGGCAGCCGGCCTCCGGGATTCACCCGACCGAAGAGGACGTCGGCAACGGCGTTGCCGCCCTGCTGGCCCGGGTACCACGCGAGCAGCATCGCCGGCAGGTTGTCCTGTGCCCACCGCAGCCCCAAGGCCGAACCGGTGGTGACGACAAAGACGACGGGTTTGCCCGTGGCCTTCAGAGCCTCGAGCATCTTCTTCTGGACGGCTGGCAGTTCGATGTCGGTGCGGTCGCCGCCGGCGAATCCCGGGAACGACACCCGCATTTCTTCGCCTTCCACTTCAGCCGTCAGCCCCCCGACGTAGATGACGACGTCGGATGCGCGCGCCGCGGCCAGGGCGGCGTCGAAGGGCGAGGCATCGCCGGGGAGCTTCCAGCCCAGGCGCACTTCTGCATCGCGTTCGGACTCGTAGTACTCGAGCTTGATGGCATGTTCGCGGCCGGCCGTGAGCGTCGCCCGGCCCGTTACGGCACGGCTGAACAGGGAATCCGTCCACGCGTCGATGACCACCGTGCCGTCGATCGTCAGACGGACGCCGTCGTTGGCGTTGACGAGGAACTCGAAGTCGCCCGACACCGGCGGAGTAATCGTGCCGGTCCAGCGCACCGAGTACCCGTCGACCTCCAGGGCCTTGTCCGCGCCCAGTTCGCCGCGCGCCACGGGTTCGTCCGTCGGAGCCCCGCGATCCCAGCGGAACTCGATCTTGGGATCGATGCGGGTGAGCACCGGCTCGCCCTCGAGAGCTTTCCCCCTGAAGTACTCGCCCTTCAGCCCGTGCTCGGAGGATCCGGGCGCCGGTTTGAGGGCCGCGGTGTCGACGGCGGGCACGGACTTCGGGTCACGGCGGCCTTCGACGAGATCCACGCCGCGTTCATAGAGCACCTTCGTGCCCGGTGACACGGCCGCGCGGATGCCATCGAGGACGGTGACCGGCCGCGACGGAGTGCCGTTGTAGTTGCCGAGCAGCGACATCAGGCTGTCGGCCGTGGGTCCGACGACGGCAATCGTCTTGATGTCCTTCTTCAGCGGCAGGATGCCGCTGTTCTTGAGCAGCACCATGGAGGACTGCGCGACCCGGCGGGCGAGCGCGTCGTGCGCGGGGGCGTCATTGACCGTGTAGGGAATCTGCGCCCAGCGAACGCGCTCGGGCGGATCGAACATGCCGAGCCGGATCCGGGCTTCGAAGAGGCGGACCAGCGCGACGTCGAGGTCGGATTCCTTGATGAGTGCCTTCTCGACCGCCGACTTGAGCGCGCGATAGACGCCGCCGCACTCGAGGTCGCAACCGCGCTTCACCGCGATGGCCGAGGCCTCCTCTGCCGTGGCCACGATCTTGTGCCGGCGGAAGATGTCGTCGACCGCGCCGCAGTCAGACACGACGTACCCCTTGAATCCCCACTGGTCCCGCAGGATGTCGTTGAGGAAGCGCTGGCTCGCGGTGGCCGACTCGCCGTTGATGCGGTTGTAGGCGCTCATCACCGACGCCGCCTGGCCGTCCTGCACCAGGTCCTTGAATGCCGGGAGATACGTTTCCCAGAGGTCGCGTTCGGTCGGAAGGGCGTCGAAGGTGTGGCGATCCGGCTCGGGGCCGCTGTGCACGGCGTAGTGTTTCGCCGTGGCAATCACTCGGTAGTACTTTGGGTCGTTGCCCTGGAGCCCCTTCACGAACGCCACGCCGAGCTGTCCGGTCAGGAACGGGTCTTCGCCGTAGGTTTCGTGGCCGCGTCCCCATCGCGGGTCGCGGAAGATATTGATGTTGGGCGACCAGAAGGTGAGCCCCTGGTAGCGGCCGCGCTTGCCCTGGCGGACGAACTGGTGGTGTTTGGCGCGGGCTTCATTGCCGATGACGTCGGCCATCTCGCGGAAGAGCGGGACGTCGAACGTGGCGGCCAGGCCGATGGCCTGCGGGAACACGGTCGCCACGCCTGCGCGGGCGACGCCGTGCAGGGCTTCGTTCCACCACTCGTACGCGGGCACCTCGAGGCGCGGAATCGCGGGTGCCGCGTTCATCATCTGCGACACCTTCTCGTCGAGCGTCATCCGCGACACGAGATCGCGCGCTCGAGCCGCCACGGCGGCGTCCGGGTCGAGGTAGAGCGGCTTCGACTGTGTCAGGACCGAGGGCGCCAGCGCGCTCGATACCGCCATGACCGCGGCGACCGTCACGGTCACCAACCAGGGCTTCACGCTCATGCCGATCTCTCCTGCTGCAGGGGGCGGGGCTGATTCTATCGCGTGGCGAGGCGGGCCCTCCGGGCAAAAAAAGAAGGGCCGGCACCCCGGAGGGAGGGGGGTGCCGGCCCGACGGAGGAACGTTTGACGTGCTACCGAACGTTCTTCTCTAGAAGCTGAACCGGACCATCATCTGGATGGTGCGGGGAGCGCGCACGCCCGAAATCGACCCGAAGCCGTTCCGGTTGACGAGGTTGCCCGCCGAGTCGTAAGGCAGGTTCGTGATGACCGTGCTGCCCGGGCTGGCGAAGTTCGCCGTGGTGTTGATGCCCGAGAACTGCACCGTGTTGAGCGCGTTGAACGCGTCGAGACGCGCTTCGATGCGGCGCTTGCCGCCCAGCGGAATCGACTTCGACAGCGACAGGTCGAGGTTGTTCATCGGCGGCGTGTTCATGTAGACGCGCGGCGACTCGAGACCGTTGCTGTTGTAGCTCGGCGCCTGGAAGACGGCCGTGTTGAACTGCTTGTACGGGTCGTCGCTCCAGCCAGAACCCGGATCGCCCGTCATGACGATACGCGCGCCCTGGTCGGAACCGGTGAGGTTGGTGGAGCCGATGCCGGCAATCGAGTAGCCGACGCCATACGGCCCGCCGCTGACCCAGCGATACGTGCCGGACAGCTGCCAGTCGTTGGTGATGAAGCCGAGCGGCCCGCTGGCCACCTTCGGCGTCTGATAGACGAAGCTCAGCACGAAGTTGTGCGGACGGTCCTGGCCGAGCGGACCGTAGTTGGCTTCCTTGTCCTTGCCGTCGATACGCGCGCCGTCCCAGTCGCCGCCGGCAATACCCTTGGCGGAACTGCGCGTGTAGTTGGCCGAGAACATCAGGCCCTGCGTGAAGCGCCGGCTGATGGTCGTCTGCAGCGCCTTGTAGTTCGCGTAAGCCGAGAACTCCCACAGGTTGATGGCGCCGTACCCCTGGTACGGACGCAGGAAGTCAGTCGGCAGCGCGTTGGCGCCCGGCGTGGTGCTGAGGCCCGAGCAGCCCGAGCAGGTCTGACCGCGGGTCGGATCCTGGCTCGCCGGGAGATACGCCGTGCCGTACGGCAGCGCGTTGATCTGGCGCTGCTGGAGCAGGTTGCGCGATTCCGAACCCACGTAGGAGACGTCGAGGAGGAAGTCCATCGGCATCTTCCACTGGATGCCGAGGTTCCACTGGTAGACCGTCGGCAGCTTCCATTCGTAGACGTTCGGGTTCAGGCCCACCGGGGCGTTGTAACCCGTCGCGCCGGCCACCTGGCTCACGAGGCCCCAGTTCAGCGTCGACGACTGCAGGCCCGGGGGGTTCGTGATGGTGTCGAACACCTGGTTGCCCTGGGGACGGTCGTAGAAGATCCCGAAGCCGCCGCGGGCCACGAGGTCCTGCTTGCCGCTGATGTCGTAGGCGAAGCCGAGGCGCGGGGAGACGGCGAACTTGTTGCCGTCCGTCAGCGTGTCGGAGATGCCCTTGCCACCCTGGAACGTGCCCTGGAACCGATCGCCGGAGCCCGGCACGACGCGGCCGATGAACGCCGAGTTGACCGACTGACCGGTCGCGGCGTCGTAGCCCACGCGCACGCCGTCGATGACGGCCGGCTTGAAGAGGCGCACGGCCTTCGACGCGGAGAACGACTCAGGCAGGAAGTTCGAGGCCTGCATCGTCGTGTCCCACTGCGGGGTGAGGTAGTACATCCGCACGCCATAGTCGAGCGTCAGGCGGTCGGTCACGCGCCAGTTGTCCTGGAGGTACCCTTCGATGTTGTAGTACACCCAGTTCGGCTTCAGGTAGCTCGACGCCTGGTTGAACGAGTTGTAGACGCCGATGGCCGCGTTCGCGAACCCGTTCTGCGCGTCGTACGGGTTGTTGCCGCTGTTGTCGAAGTTGTACGACCCGTTGAAGTTCGTGAAGGCGCTCTGCGGCTTCTGGCTGTGCTGGTAGTAGAGGCCGACCTTGGCTGCGTGACGGCCGAGCACCTTGGTCAGGTTGGCGACCACGTCGTAGGTCGTGTTGAAGTTCGTGAACGGCGCCTGGCCCGTGTTCAGGAACACCGGGCTGCCGATCCGACCGCCGCCGAACGACAGCTGAGGCAGCAGGTCTTCCTGGATGGACGACGTGTAGAGGACCGGCAGGTTGCTCATGCCGGCGCCCGTGCGGGTGAACTTGTCGTTGCCGACCGTGTGCGACAGCGAGTTGTGGCCGCTGCCGATCGACATCTCGAAGGACGTCGTGTTGTTCAGGATACCCGTCGTCGAGGCCACCCAGTTGCGGCCAGGGACGTCAGACACGACAGCGATCGTGTCGACGTTCGTGCGCACCGACCAGCCGCTGATGCCGTAGGGCAGGTCGGACTTGTTCGCGTGCCACATCAGGCGGCCCGTGAAACGCCAGTTGTTGTTCAGCTGGTAGTCCAACCGGACCATCGACTGGTCGAGCGGGCTCTTGCTGGGCGTCTGGCTGGCGTAGTTGTAGTTCGGCTGTCCCGTCACGTTGGGCATCGGCCAGAGGTTCAGGGCCGCCAGGGACGGACCGTAGAGGCGGTTCGCCGGGATCTTGCCGAGCACGCCGCCGTCCTGGAAGCAGGCGCGGGTGTCGGTCGCGCTGCAGCCCCAGCCCGGATTCGCCTGGGCCACCTGCCAGTCCCGGATGTACGGGTAGGGGTTGCCACTGGCGTCCTTCGACTGCGAGAAGTCGCCCTGGCGTTCGAGGGCCGTCGGGACCGTCACGCGGGTTTCACCCACGGGGTCCGTGCGGCGCTGCCGTTCGTGGCTCAGGAAGAAGAACAACTTCTTGTTGTTCGAGTCCATCAGCCCCGGGATGTAGACCGGGCCGCCGAGGGTGCCGCCGTAGTCGTCACGTGAACTCACGGACTTCGGCGTGCCCGAGCGGTTGTTGGTCCAGGAGTTCGCGTTCCAGTCGGAACGACGGGCGTACCAGTAACCCGACCCCGAGAAGTTCTGGGACCCGGACTTGGTGACGACCTGCACCTGAGCGCCAACCGCGCGGCCGTATTCCGCCTGGTAGCTGGCCGTCAGAATCTTGAACTCGGCAATGGCGTCGAGATTCGTCTGCGCCATGTTGCCGCCGTTGTCGCCGGTGTCGATGTTGGCCACACCGTCGATCGTCATGTTGTTCGAATTCGACCGCTGGCCGTTCGCGTTCAGGTTGC
>CAZJRM010000179.1:0-6711 GCA_964547975.1 uncultured Vicinamibacterales bacterium
GGAACAACCGTCCGCCGCTCGGGCGGGTTACCCACGGTCAACTGGGGTAGTTGGCCGGCGGACTTCCAATACTACTAAGCGACCCTGGGCTTGTCAACCCCTAATCGCGACCCGCTGCATTTTGCTCTTCCCCGTCGCAGCGCCGCGCGCCCCCCAGATCAAGTACCACTATCGGACGCGCAGACCACCGACTTTAACACAAGTCGGGGAAAAAGCAAGTCAGGCTCGCGGCTCGCGGCCGCAGACCGGGCGAGCCGCAGGCCGCTAGCCGCGAGCCTTGACCACGTGATACGTCCGCGCACCCTTGCGCACCACGAACAACTGCCCCTCGATCGCCTGCGTCAGCGTGAAGCGCGCGCGCTCGTCCGCCACGCGCCGGTTGTTCACCGACACGCCCCCGCCCTTCACCAACCGCGTCGCCTCGCCCTTGGAGGCGCACAGGCCCGTCTTCACCAGCAGATCCGCAATCGCGACGCCATCACCCTCGAACGGCACCCGCTCCATCTCCGTCGACGGCACATCGTCGAAGACCTCGAGGACCTCGGCAACCGACAACTCGGTGATACGTTCCCCGAACAGGAGCGCCGACGCGTGCTCCGCTCGCTCGACGGCTTCCTGCCCGTGGATGATTCGTGTCACTTCGCGGGCCAGCGTCCGCGGTGCCTCACGTTTCTCGGGCGACCTGGCGAGCTCGTCGTCCAGGGCCCGGACCTCGGCCTCGGTCAGGAACGTGAAGTACCGCAGGTACTTCGGCACGTCGCGGTCGTCGGTGTTGAGCCAGAACTGGTAGAAGCGGAAAGGCGACGTCAGCGCCGGATCCAGCCAGACGGCTCCCGCCTCGGTCTTGCCGAACTTGACGCCGGCGGACGTGGTCACGAGCGGCATGACCAGGCCGTGGGCCTTCGACGCCCGCAACTTCCGGATGAGGTCACACCCCGCCGTGATGTTGCCCCACTGGTCAGAGCCGCCCATCTGCAGGGTGACCTGGTACTCGTCGTGGAGCACCAGGTAATCGTACGCCTGCAGCATCATGTAGCTGAACTCGGTGAAGGTCAGGCCGTCTTCCTGCTCGAGACGGCGCTTCACCGACTCCTTTGCCAGCATGTAGTTGATGGTGAAGTGTTTGCCGGTGTCGCGCAGGAAGTCGAGGAGGTTCAGCTGCCGCAGCCAATCGGCATTGTTGACGATACGGGCCGGGTTCGGCGTGGCGTCGAAGTCCAGGACCTTCGCGAGCTGGGCTCGGATGCCCGCCAGGTTCTCGTCGATCTTCTCGACGGTCAGCAACTGGCGTGACACGGTTTTCCCGCTCGGGTCGCCAATCATCCCCGTGCCTCCGCCGACGATCGCGATCGGGGAGTGGCCGAACCGCTGCATCCGGGCTAGGGCCATCATCGGCAGGAGCGACCCGACGTGCAGGCTGGCCGCCGTCGGATCGAAGCCGATGTAGAGCCTCACCTTCTCGCGGGCCAGCACGTCGCGCAGGCCTTCGGTCGACTCGTACAACAGCCCACGCCACTCGAATTCTGCGAACACATCGGAAGAGTGCATCTGCTAACTATACCGAAAGGGGACAGGGACAAGGCGATAGGGAAGAGGGAAAGGGGCTGGGGAACGGGCGCGATGTCAGAGCTCTTCCCTGTCCCCTATCGCCAGATCCCTGGTCCCTGTCTTGACCACCCTCCGCCCCTCGAGGCGCCACGTCCCGTCGAGCACGAACTGGATGGCCGCCGGGTAGATGCGGTGCTCTTCCGCGAGGATCCGCGACGACAACGTCTCCTCGGTGTCACCGTCCCGGACTGGCACCGAGGCCTGCATCACGATGGGACCGGCATCGAGGTCGGCGTCGACGAAATGGACCGTGGCGCCGGTGATCTTCACGCCGTGTTCGAGGGCCTGTCGCTGGGCGTCGAGGCCCGGAAACGAGGGCAACAGCGCCGGATGGATGTTGAGGATGCGCCCGGCGAAGGCCGCAATGAACGCCGGGCTCAGCAGGCGCATGAACCCGGCCAGGCACACGAGGTCGACCTGCCGCGCGCGCAGGGCCTCGACCATGGCGAGATCGAACGCTTCGCGCGACGGGAAGGCCTTGTGGCTCAAGACGAGTGTCTCGATGCCGGCGGCCCGCGCGCGGTCGAGGCCGTACGCGTCGGCCTTGTTCGAGAGGACGAGGGCGATTCGCGCGTCGAGCGTCCCTGCGGCGATCGCCTCGATCATCGCCTGCAGGTTCGAACCGCGGCCGGAGATGAGGACGCCCAACTGCCGCACGGCTCCTCCTACTTCTTGTACGCGTCGTTGTGAATTCCGGCCACCGCCCGGCCGGACGGATCGGCCATCGCCTTGAACGACGCATCCCACTCGAGAGCCGTCGGCGTGCTGCACGCGACGCTCTTCTCGTGGGGCACACAGTTGACGGCGGTCGCGCTCGGGAAGTGCCGCTCGAAGATCTGGCGGTACATATAGGCTTCCTTGGTCTCGGGCGTCTTCACCGGGAACCGTTCGGCCGCGCCGCGCATCATCGAGTCGGTGACTTCGCGCTCGGCGGTGTCCTTCAGGCTGTTGATCCACGAGTAGCCCACGCCGTCCGAGAACTGCTCCTTCTGGCGCCAGAGCACTTCGGGCGGCAGGTACCCGTCGAACGCCTTGCGCAGCGGGTACTTCTCGATGGGCCGCTCGAACGGGGCGTTGCGCGGTACCTTGGCCGACGGGTCCATCATCATCGCGACGTCGAGGAACTCGCGGTCGAGGAACGGGACGCGCGCTTCGACGCCCCACGCCATCGCCGACTTGTTGGCCCGCAGGCAGTCGTAAAGGTGGAGTTTCTGCAGTTTCCGGACGGTCTCCTCGTGAAGCTCCCGGCCGCCGGGAGCCTTGTGAAAGTAGAGATAACCGCCGAACACCTCGTCTGCCCCTTCCCCGGACAGCACCATCTTGATGCCCATGGCCTTGATCTTCCGCATCATCAGGAACATGGGCGTCGAGGCGCGGACCGTCGTGATGTCGAACGTCTCGAGGTGGTAGATCACGTCGCTGAGCGCGTCGAGCCCCTCCTGCACGGTGAAATGAATCTCGTGGTGCACGCTGCCGATGGCGTCGGCGACGAGCCTGGCCGGGCCGAGGTCGGGCGCGCCTTTCAGGCCGATGGCAAACGAGTGCTGGCGCGGCCACCACGCCGGGCTCTTGTCCTCTTCTTCCACGCGCATCTGGCTGTAACGCGCGGCCACGGCGGCGATGACGCTGCTGTCCACGCCGCCGGAGATGAGCAGGCCGTACGGGACATCGCACATCAGCTGACGATGGACGGCCGCTTCGAGCGCCGCCCGAAGCTTCGCGGGTTCGTACGGTTCGGCGGGCACGAAGCCCGGCTCGGCCCACTTCGGCTCGTAGTAGCGCTGAAACCCCTGGTCGGCCTCGCTGCTCAGGAAGTAGTGGCCGGGCGGGACTTCACGGATACGTTCGCACGTGCCGACGAGGCCCTTCAGCTCGGACGCGACGTACATCCGTTCGTCGCGGTCCCAGCCGACGTAGAGCGGGTTCACGCCAATGGGATCGCGCGAAATGAGATAGCGGTCGCGCGCCGGGTCGTAGATGACGAACGCGAAGATGCCGTTGATGCGGTTGAGGAAGTCGCGCGGCTCGAACTCGTCGTACAGGTAGAGCAGGACTTCGCAGTCCGACAACGTCTGGAAGTCGTGCGACTGCCGCAACTGCGCGCGCAGGTCCTTGTGGTTGTAGATCTCGCCGTTGACGGCGAGGACGTTCCCGTTCAGCGTGTCGACGAGGGGCTGCGCGCCGTGTTCGACGTCGACGATGGACAGGCGTTCGTGGACGAGGACGGCGCGGTCGTTGGCCCACACGCCGCTCCAGTCAGGACCGCGGTGCCGCAGCAGCCGCCCGGACGCCAGGGCCTGCCGGCGCAGGGCGCCAAGGTCAGCGCGCGCCGGGTTGATGTCGAGAATGGTCAATATGCCGCACATGGTGGTGCGGACATTGTACGTGCAGCGGGTCGAATCCCCAACGGAAGGAGGGGCCTACGGGGCGGTCCACAGATCAGCAAGACACCACTCGATCGCGTCGAACGGCTCGAGGCGAGCCACGTCGTGTTCCCGCAGGGTCGCGGTCACGCGCCAGCGCCCGTCGCCCAGGCGCAGCGCTTCGAGCGTCCTTGCCGCCGGGTCGACGAGCCAGACGTGGGGAATGCCCTGGCGTGCGTAAACGTCCAGCTTCTGCCCTCGGTCGAACGCCGCGGTCGACGGTGACAGCACCTCGCACACCCAGTCGGGGGCGAGCGCGAAGTATGCGGTGGCGGGCATCTCGGGCAGACGCGCGCGGCGCCACCCTGCCCAGTCCGGGACGAGGACATCACGGTCGAAATGGAGTTCGGGCTCGTAGAGGATCCACCAACCGCCGGGACCGCCGCGGCCGTGGTGGAAGGCGGGGCCGATGGTCATCCCGAGCGCTGAGCCGGCGACTGCGTGGGGAGGGGCTGGTCGCGGGGACGCGTACAGTTCGCCACCCACCATCTCTGCGACGAACTGGTCCGGCAGCTTCGCGAGATCGTCGTAGGTCGCTTCGCGATCGAACGGCGGAACCCTCGGCATTGCGCGAATCATAACATCGTCGATACCGCATGATTCGTGCCGCGCGGCCTCTGACGTAGATGATCACGTGTTGTTGTGCAACGTGTCCTTCGAGCCCTGGCCAGTCGGACCGCCACGCCATGACCACAGCGCTCACGACGGCCGCCGTCGAGTTGATGGGGGGGTTGGGCCGCGAGGGATGGCCTGGCGCGCCGGTGGCGTGAGCGGCCCGGCGTCCAAGTGAGTGAGATGTCTCCCCCGCTCGGGGATCCATCGAGTGCCGGATGAGTTCCAGGAGTGCGGTTACCGTGCGGCGAACGTGTCGAAGGCCTCCGCCAATTGCCGGTCGGCCGTCACGAGATCCGCACCAACGAAGCCGGCGAGCCAGAGGTAGCTCGCGTCGTAGGCCGACAGGCCCGTGGCGTGCGCGAGCAGGGCCACGTCCGTCGGGTTCGGATCGATCCAGTTGATACCTCGACGCTGGTCGAGCGCCGAGGCCAACGCAGACAGGATCTCCGCCGACCGCTCAGGATCCAGCCGGCACTTCTTGACCGCAACCGCCATCATCTCGTGGCGGAGCAGGCTCGGCGCGTACAGCACCGCCCCCTGGATGGCCGCCACCCATCGCGCGGCAGCCGGTTCATCGAACGCGAGACTCGCGAGGACCGACGTATCGACAACCACGCGTCTCATCGGCTGTCCCGATCTTCGCGAACCCACTGGGTCGATTCGTCGGCTGATCGCAGGCCTCGCCGACGGGCCTCTTCCCACAACTCGACCGCCTTGAAGGGCCGCTCGAAGGCGTGCGACTCGATCATCGCCATCAGCTCGCCCTGCAGCGAGCGGTGGTTCCGCTGCGCCCGCTGCCGCAGAGCTTCCGCCAGTTCATCGGGCACGTCCTTGATGGAGAGATTCACGGGCATCCAAAACACCTCCACTATGGAGGCATTATGGATCCACGCGAAGAACATGGGCAAGCTGAAGCTTGCCCCCACGTCGTCTGAAGCGCTCGTGGCGCAGGGCTTTCAGCCCTGCGGTGCATGGCAGGCCTGAAGAGCCTGCCCCACATCTCATGCGATACGGCCTACAGCGAGCCGTAGACCACGCCGGGCTCACCCTCGATGATGCGCCCGATCATCGCCACCCTCGTTTCGCCCGCGCCCTGCAGCATCGCCGTCACGCGCTGCGCATCGTCAGCCGCGCAACCGATGATGAGGCCGATGCCCATGTTGAACGTGCGGTACATGTCGTCTTCGGGCACGCCGCCCAGTTCCCACAGGTAGCGGAACACCGCGTTCGGCGTCCACGTGGACGTGTCGATGAGCGCGGCGGTGCCCTTCGGCAGGATCCGCGGCAGGTTCTCGGTGATGCCGCCGCCCGTGATGTGCGCGAGCCCCTTGATGAGGCCCGTGTCGAGGAGCGGCCTGATGACCGGCAGGTACGAGCGGTGCACGCGCAGCAGTTCGTCGCCCACGCTGCAGCCGAGATCCGACACGACGGTGGACGCGCTCAGGCCGAGACGCTCGAACAGGATCGCGCGCGCCAGCGAATACCCGTTCGTGTGCAGCCCCGTCGAGCGCAGGCCGAGCAGCGTGTCGCCGGGCGTCAGCCGCTCGCCGGTGATCAGCCGGTCCCGTTCGACCACGCCGACGATGAAGCCGGCCATGTCGTATTCGCCGGCGGCGTAGAATCCGGGCATCTCCGCGGTTTCGCCGCCGATGAGGGCGCAGCCGTTCTCGCGGCAGGCCGTGGCCACACCTTCGACGACCTGCGCCGCCACGTCCGGCTCGAGCTTCCCTGCCGCCAGGTAATCGAGAAAGAAGAGCGGGACGGCGCCCTGCACGAGGATGTCGTTGACGCAGTGGTTGACGAGGTCCTGCCCCACCGTGCCGTGACGGCCGGTCATGAAGGCGACCTTGAGCTTCGTGCCGACCCCATCGGCGCTCGAGACGAGGACCGGGTCGCGATAGCCCTCTCCCAGCCGGAACAGGCCGCCGAACGATCCAATGGAGGACAGGACGCCCGGCGTGAAGGTGCTCTTCGCGAAGCCGCGAATCCGCTTCACCGTCTCGTTGCCCGCATCGATGTCCACGCCGGAGTTCTTGTAGTCCATAAGTGATCCACGGCTTGCGGC
>CAZJRM010000179.1:6811-11275 GCA_964547975.1 uncultured Vicinamibacterales bacterium
CATCGATGTCCACGCCGGAGTTCTTGTAGTCCATAAGTGATCCACGGCTTGCGGCACACGGCCAGCGGCCTCATCCGGTGCCCCTCGTTCCTTGCTCCTTGCCCCTACGAGGTTCCAGCCACCCTACCGTTCCACCACCCCGCGCGTGTCCAGCCGCAGCGGCAGCTGGAGGTAGTGCGCTTCCTCGCGCGGGAACGGCACGGGGTAGACGCCCGTGTAGCACGACGTGCAGTACCGATCGCGGTGCTGACCGACGGCCTCGAGCAGGCCCTCCAGGCTCAGGTACCGCAGGCTGTCGGCCTCGATGTACTTCCGCACTTCGTCGAGGGTATGCGTGGCGGCAATCAACTCGGAACGCCGCGGCGTATCGATGCCGTAGAAACACGGCGACACCGACGGCGGGCAGCTGATCCGCATGTGCACTTCCCGCGCGCCGGCCGCCCGGATCATCTTGACGATCTTCCGGCTGGTGGTGCCGCGCACGATCGAGTCGTCGATGAGCACGACACGGCGCCCTTCCAGGATGCTGCGGACGGGATTCAGCTTCACCTTCACGCCGAAATGCCGGATGGCCTGCGTCGGCTCGATGAAGGTACGGCCGACGTAATGGTTCCGGATGAGCCCCATCGCCAGCGGCACCGACGACACTTCCGAATACCCGACCGCCGCGCAGACGCCGGAGTCGGGCACGGGCACGACGACATCGGCGGGGACGCCGGACTCACGGGCGAGCTGGCGGCCGAAATTGGTGCGCACCTGGTTGACGCTCTCGCCGAAGACGAGGCTGTCGGGACGCGAGAAGTACACGTGCTCGAAGACGCAGTGACAGGGCGCCGCCGCGGCGTACGGCCGGCGCGACACGGGGCCCTCAGGCCCGATGATCAGCAGTTCGCCCGGCTCGACGTCACGTACGTAGGTCGCGCCGATGAGGTCCATGGCGCACGTTTCGGAACACACCACCCAGCCGTCGCCGAGACGCCCGAGGGCCAGCGGCCGGAAGCCGTGAGGGTCGCGCACGGCCACCAGGCGGTCCTTCGTCAGGAACACCAGCGAGAACGCGCCCTGTGCCTGCGAGACCGACTCGACAATCGCGTCGTCGATGCTCGCTGCCCGGGATCGGGCGTAGAGGTGCAGGAACACCTCGGTGTCACTCGAGGTCTGGAAGATGGACCCGCGGGAGACGAGGTCGTCGCGCAGTTCCCGCTGGTTCACCAGGTTGCCGTTATGGCAGACGGCAATCTGCCCGTGCGTGCACTCGATCAGGATGGGCTGGGCGTTGGCGAGGCGGCTCTCGCCCGCCGTCGAGTACCGCACGTGGCCGATGGCCATCGATCCGGCCAGCTCGGCGAGCGCGTGTTCGTTGAACACGTCGGCCACGTAGCCCATGCCGCGCGTCGCGCGGATCTTCATCCCGTCCGAGGCGGCGATGCCCGCGCTTTCCTGGCCGCGGTGCTGCAGGGCGTAGAGACCGAGGTAGGCCAGCGTCGACGCTTCCGAGCATCCGTAGACGCCGAACACGCCGCATTCGTCGTTGAACTTGTCGAACATACCCTCGCCGCATAGACAAGGGGCAAGGGACAAGAGGCAAGGAACACCCCTCAGGCCCGCCCGATTCACGCCGACTGCAGGAACTTCACGCCCAGCCCGAGGTCGATGAGGCCCGCCAGCAGGAGCGCGACGCCGATGATCGGCCTCGACTCGCTGGCGATGGCAATCACGCCCGTCCAGAAGAGCACGCTCAAGACCAGCATGGCCGCGCCCGTTCCGAGCAACGCGACTCCCAGGACCCGTTTCGTTCCCGCACGATCCACGTTCGCTCCTCCCCGGCCGGAGCCGGCCGCTCCCTACGCGCCGAACACACGATCGAAGATGGTGTCGACGTGCCTGAGCTGGACGTCCAGGTCGAACACCCGCTCGATGTCCGCCGGCGACATCACCGTGGCCAGATCCGGGTCCTGCGCCAGCAGCGGCCTGAAGTCCAGGCCTTCGAGCGACGAACGCATCGCGTTGCGCTGGACCCATTCGTACGCCTGCTCCCGGGAGACGCCCCGGCTCGCCAGTTCGAGCAGGAGCGATCCCGAGAAGACCACGCCCCGCGACAGTTCGAGGTTCCGCCGCATGCGGTCGGGGTAGACCACCATGTCGGCGGCCACGCGCGTGAACCGCCGCAGCATGTGGTCGAGGCCGATGAACGTGTCGGGGAAGATGATCCGTTCGACCGACGAGTGCGAGATGTCGCGCTCGTGCCAGAGGGCGATGTTCTCGATCGCCGCGCCGAGGTTGCCCCGCAGCACGCGCGCGAGGCCGACGATCTGCTCGCACACGATCGGATTCCGCTTGTGCGGCATGGCCGACGAGCCCTTCTGCCCGCGGTCGAACGGCTCTTCGACCTCGCCGATCTCGGTCTTCTGCAGGCCCCGCACCTCCAGGGCGAACTTCTCGAGCGAAGCGGCGGTGATCGCCAGGGCCGCCATCAGCTCCGCGTGGCGGTCGCGCTGGATGACCTGCGACGACACCGGCGCCGGCGCGAGGCCGAGGCTCCGGCAGACCGCGTCTTCGATGGCGGGGTCGAGGTGCGCGTAGGTCCCCACCGCCCCGGAGATCATGCCCACGGACACCGCCTCGCGGCCCCGCCGGATCCGTTCCGCGTCGCGCCCGAGTTCGGCGTACCAGAGCGCGAGCTTGAGGCCGAACGTCGTCGGTTCCGCGTGGACGCCGTGCGTGCGGCCGATCATCGGCGTCTTCCGATGTTCGAACGCCCGCCGCTTGACGGCCTCCCTGAGCGCATCGACCCGCGCCAGGATCACGTCGCACGCATCGCGCAGCTGCAGCGCGAGGGCCGTGTCCAGCACGTCGGACGAGGTGAGGCCGAAGTGCAGCCACCGCGCCTCGGGGCCGACGTGCTCGGCCACCGCCTGGGTAAAGGCGATGATGTCGTGTTTCGTGACCGCTTCGATCGCCTCGATCCTCGCGACGTCGAAGTCTCCGCGATCGCGGATGGCCGCCGCGGCGTCCGCCGGGATCAGCCCTCGCACCGCCATCGCCTCGGCGGCCGCGATCTCGACCCGGAGCCAGGTGCGGTAGCGGTGTTCGTCGCTCCAGATGCGGCCCATCTCGGGGTGGGTATAACGCGCAATCATGACGTGACCCTCAGGTGCTCGAGTGTGAACGGCAACGTCGGCACGTCGCCGAGCACCGACAACGAGAACGGCCCGGACGCGAGCAGGTCGCGGCTCACGCGCGAGATGTCGGCCACCGACACCCTGGCGATGCCGTCGAGGATGTCGTCGATCGCGAAGGCCCCGTCGAAGTAGACCTCCTGCCGCGCCAGGAACGCCGCCCGGTGCCACGTGCTCTCGAGGCCGAGCAGCAGGCCGCCCTTCACGTTGTCCTTCGCGCGCTGCAGTTCCGACTCCTCGATGGGCGTCCGCACCATCGCGGCCAGCTCCCCGAGCACGACCTCCACGACTTCCGTCACCTTCTCGTTCGCGCACCCGGCGTAGATCGTCAGCAGGCCCGCGTCGCGGAATGCGCTGATGCCGCTGCCCACCGAGTAGGCCAGCCCGCGCTTCTCACGCACGTTCTGAAACAGCCGTGAACTCATCGACCCGCCGAGCACGGTATTGAGCACCAGCAGCACGTGCCGGTCCGGGTGCTGCTGGCGGCAGGCGCCGATCCCGAGGCACAGGTGACTCTGCTCGAGGTCTTTCGTCCGGAGGAGCACGTGGGGGGTGGGCGATGGCGTCACGTCCGGCGCGGCGCCAGGCCCCGCCCCGACCCCGCCGAAGGCGGGTTCGATCAACTCGCGCACACGACCGTGCTCGGCGTGACCGGCCACCGTGATGACCAGCTGGTCCGCCGTGTAGGCCCCGTCGAAGAACCGCCGCAGCGCCTCGGGCGTCAGGGACGAGACGCTCTCGGACGTACCGAGGATCGGTCGCCCGAGCGGGTGCCCCGCCCAGTACCCCTGCAGCAGGAGCTCGTGGACGAGGTCGTCGGGCATGTCCTCGACCATCTTGATCTCTTCGATGACGACGCCCTTCTCCTTCTCCACGTCGTCGGGCGCGAACCGCGGGCGCAGGACCAGGTCGGACACGAGGTCGACCGCCGCCGGCAGGTGATCGTCGAGCACCTTGATCGAGTAGTTCGCGTTCTCCTTGCCCGTCGACGCGTCGAGCTGGCCGCCGATCGAATCCGCCTCCTGCGCGATCTGTTCGGCGGACCGGGTCGTCGTCCCCTTGAAGAGCATGTGCTCCACGAAATGGGCCATGCCGGGCCAGTCGTCACCTTCGTGACGGGAACCGCGCACGAGCCACACCCCGACCGCCACGGAGCGGACGTGGGGCATGTACTCGGACACGAGGCGAACACCGTTGGGAAGAACGTCGCGAGTGACCATCAGAGGAACTACAATCATACTCTGGAAGCCATGGCACCCGACGTCCTGCCGGCCCTCACGGATCT
>CAZJRM010000180.1:0-11108 GCA_964547975.1 uncultured Vicinamibacterales bacterium
CAGCTTGTGCGTTTCGACGGACGACGCGCGAACGATGGCCAGCAGGTCGTCCCGGACGGCCGCCGTCGGCCATTCCGACAACCCTCGGACCGCCGCCTCCGCCACAGCCGGATCGGCGTCGGCGACCGCCGTACGCAGTTGCGGCAGCACGCTGGGGTCTCCGGTCAGCGGCAGCACGGCCAGCAGGCGCGCCTTCTCGGCCCCGGTGGCCGACAGGAGACGCATCCGGAGCGAGCGGGCGCGCCCTTCCGCGTTTGCCATCTTCTGCGAGAGGGCCGACACGGTCTTCTCCGCTTCCCCGCGCTCCGCATCGTCGTCGCACGTGACGAGCAGGTCGACGACGGGGCCGACGTCGGAGGGCGTTCCAATCGTCCGCAGGGTCTTCAGCGCCTGCTGGCGCACGGCAGGAGACGTCGACGTGAGGGCCGCCACGACCGCCGGCTTGGCGACGAAGACACGTCGTTCGGACACGGCCGCCATCAGTTCGACGGCCGGGCCGTCCGCGGGCTTCTGCCCGAGCAGGGCCACGATCTCATCGTCGATCGGGCGCCCCTTGAGCGATCCCAGGGCCGTGCGCGCGGCCGTCTGTTCGGCGCCGCGGGCCTTCGACGCGGTGTCGGCGAGCGAGCGGACGGCCCGCTTGTCGCCGATGAGGCCCAGCGTCTTCAGCGCCGCGAGACGGACGGCGGCGCTGGTGCTCGCGAGCGCCGGGGTCAGGGCCGGCGAGACACGGTCGACGGGATACCCCGCGAAGGCCGTCAGCAGCTGGACCTGCGAGCCCTCGGGCAACGAAGCCACGAGCGGGACCACGCGGGCGATCGCGTCGCCCGGGAAGACGGTCGAGACCGCGACCACCGCGGCTTCGTGCCGTTCCGGGTCGGTCTGCTTCAGCCAGTCGAGGACGAGGGCGGACGCGGACGTTCCGGCCGCCGCGATCTTGCCGCCGGCTGCCGCGCGGCGCTGGGCCCCCGTGGCAGGAGGCGTGGCGGCGAGCACCAGGTCGAAGAGGCGGGACGCGCCGGCTGCGTCGTTCGCTGCCAGCAGGCTGTCCGCCGCCGCGAGCAACGGCGCGGCCAGCATCGACTTCGCGGGAGCCGCGCCGGCGGCATACGCCGCTTCGAGCGCCAGGGCCGCCTGCGGCCCGCCGATGCGGCCCAGGGCGTTGGCCGCCGCCGCAGCCGTGGCGGGTTGCGCCATCAGGGCGACGAGGTCAGGGATGGCCGAGGTGGCGCGCCGTTCTCCGATCGCCGTGATCACGGCGGTCTTCGTCGCGCCCCGTACCGTCTTCAGGGCCGTCACGAGCGCCTGGTCCACCGCCGTTCCAGGCAGGGGCTGCAGCACGTAGATCGCGTAGTCGGCGATCCGGTCGTCCGCCAGCATCGCTTGCAGCGCGGGCACGGCCGTCTCCCCGGCCAAGGTCCGGAGGTGGCGGCTGACGAACACCTTCGCGGCAGGCGTCGCCGTGCCCTTCAGGAATTGCAGGAGTTTCGTTTCGCACTCGGCGCGGCCGGCGTCCTCCGACCGGTGTGCCCGCACGTAGTCGCGCAGCTGCCAGAGGGGAGCGGATTCGATGCCGCCGTCCCAGGTCGCCACGCTCTTCAGAATGCCGTCGAGCGGCGAGACGGCCGGCGTCTGCGCGCCAGCGAGCGTCGCCACGCCCGTGAACAGGACCGCCAGCAGCCAGGGGGTCGAACGTCGTCGTGTGATTCTCATGATGTCCCCCCGCCTACGCCGGCAGCTGGTACGGTTTGCGGTACGCGCGCGACAGCAGCCGCTCCGCGCCCGGGTCGCCGATGATCGTTTCGGTGGCCGGATCCCACTTGATCGTGCGGCCGGTCTCGATGGCAATGACCCCGAGGTGTCCGACGCTCGCCGATCGGTGCGCCGTCTCGGCCGGCGTGATGGTGAGCGCGCGGCTGCGGATACAGTCGAGGAAGTTCTGGTAGTGGTCGCGGCTCTTGTAGAGCCGTGTTTCGTTCGGCCCGATGACTTCGTTCACGAGGTGCGCCGGCTGGCTTTCGAACCCGCTCCGGTCGACCCACACCCAGCCGTACTCGCCAATCCACTTCGCCCCGCTCTGGATCTCCGGGTACCCGCCGGCAATCACGAACGGCGTGCCGTCCGCGTAGACCGCGTCGACCCGGAACTTCGTCGCCGCGTCGTAGATGCCCTTCACCGGGAACTCTCCCGTACCCTTGATCTCGACCGGGCCGGTGTGGTCGTAGCCCATGCCCCAGTGCGCGATGTCCAGGTGGTGGCCGATCCAGTCCATCAGCTGCCCACCGCCGTAGTTCATGTTCCAGCGCCAGTTCATGTGCACCCGCGCCTTGCAGTACGGCAGCCACGGCGCCGGGCCGATCCAGGTGTCGTAGTCGAGCCCGGCGGGCGGCGGCTCGATCTTCTCCTGGCCGAACGTCCGGGCGAAGTCCGTGTACCCCGACGGCAACCCGACTTCGACACGGAGGATCTTGCCGATGCGCCCGTTACGAACGAGTTCGCACGCCCGGTGGAAGTTCTCTTCGGAACGCTGCCAGCTGCCGGTCTGCCACACGCGCCCGTACCGCTTCACGGCGTTACAGAGCGCACGGCCCTCCTTCAGGCTGTGCGTCAGCGGCTTCTCGCCGTACACGTCGAGTCCGGCGCTGAGCGCCGTCGTCGCCAGGATCGCGTGCCACTGGTCGGGCACGGCAATCGACACGGCATCGAGATCGGTGCGGGCGAACAACGCCCGGTAGTCCTTGTAGGTCGCGCAGTCCTTGGTGCCGTACTGGTCGTTGACCGTATCCCGCGCCTTGGCGAGCGCCGTGTCGTCGAGGTCGCACACCGCCACCCACTGCACCTCGGACTTGCCGAGGAAGTTCTTCATGTTCCCCGGTCCCTGCATGCCGAAGCCGATGCCGGCCATGACAATGCGGTCGGAGGGCGCAACCGCGCCTCCTCGGCCGAGGGTCGATGCCTTCAGAATGGTCGGAAAGGCCGCCGCGCCCGCCAGGGCCAGCGGTGCCGTCTTCAGGAAATCCCGACGGCTCGTACCGCGATGCGTACTCATGATGGGATGACTCCAGGGGCGTCGAGGGGCTTCGGGAACGCCGGCCGGATTCTACCCCGAAAACGCCCGCCGACATCGCCCGATTACGGTCACCCGACGGCACTCCGGCCGGCCGCCCCGGGTTGAGCGTGCCCCCCCGACTGCGGTACAGTCGGCGGCGCATGGCTGACACACTCCAGCAGATCAACGCCGTCGTCAACAGTTACGTCTGGGGCTGGCCCATGATCGCCCTGTTGATGGGCACGGGGCTCCTCCTGACGGTCCTCACGGGCGTCGTGCAGATCCGGCACCTCGGCACCGCGCTCACGGAAGTCCTTGGCAAGATCACCCAGCGTGGGGCGGGCCGAGGCAGCGTCAGCCCGTTCCAGGCGGTCGCCACGGCCCTCGCGTCGACGGTCGGCGTCGGGAACATCGCGGGCGTCGCGACGGCCATCGTCATCGGCGGCCCGGGCGCGGTGTTCTGGCTCTGGGTCTCCGGTCTGCTCGGGATGTGCACCAAGTACGCCGAGATCGTCGTCGCCCTGCACTACCGCGAGCCGGACGAGGCGGGCACCATGCGCGGCGGCGCGATGTACGTCCTGAAGAAAGGCCTCGGCCTGCCGTGGCTCGGCGGCGTGTTCGCCCTGCTGACCTCGGTGGCCGCGTTCGGCATCGGCAACATGGTGCAGGCGAACTCCGTGGCCGACGCGCTGCAGGCCACGTTCGGAGTCCCGGTCACCGCGTCGGCCGTCGGCCTCGTCATCCTCACCGCGGTCGTCATCCTGGGCGGGATCAAGTCCATTGCCAGGGTCACCGAGATCATGGTGCCCTTCATGGCGATCCTGTATCTCGGCGGCGGCCTCGTGATCCTCGTGCTGCACGCCGGCCGGATCCCCCACGCCCTGCAACTCGTCTTCGACGGCGCCTTCACCGGCACCGCGGCCGTCGGCGGCTTCGCCGGCAGCACGATGATGATGGCCCTGCGCTACGGCGTCGCGCGCGGGCTCTTCTCGAACGAAGCGGGCCTCGGCAGCGCCCCGATGGTGCATGCGGCCGCGCAGACCGACCACCCGGTGCGCCAGGCGCTCTACGGCATCTTCGAAGTATTCGTCGACACGATCCTCATCTGCTCGACGACGGCCCTCGTCATCCTCGTGACGGACGTGTGGCACACCGGCCCTACGGGCGCCGCCCTGTCGGCGAAAGCCTTCGAAGCGGGCCTCCCCGGCACGTTCGGCGACATCGTGGTCACCGGAGGCCTGCTGCTCTTTGCGTTCTCGACGCTGATCGGATGGAGTTACTACGGGGAGACCGGGATCGTCTACCTGTTCGGGACCAAGGCCGCGATGCCCTACCGGCTCGCGTGGCTCGTGTTCGTGTACCTAGGCGCGACCGGTTCGCTCCACCTCGTGTGGGACATCGCCGACACGCTGAACGGCCTGATGGCCATCCCGAACCTGATCGGCGTCCTCGCGTCCATCCCGCTGCTGCTGAAGCTGCAGCGCGAGTTCTTCAGCCGGCCCCGTTCGTAAACGCCGGGCCGCCCGTTCAGGCCCTGGACGGCTTGTCGAGCACCTCGCGGACGCGCCGCGCCAACTGCTCGCCCGAATACGGCTTCGCGAGGAACTCCACCCCGCGTTTCTTCACGCCGTGGTGGGCCATCACGTCGTCGGCGTACCCCGAGGTGTAGAGCACCCGGATCGTCGGGCGGAGGCTCTGGACGTGCTGTGCCAGCACGCGCCCGTTCATGCCGGGCATCACGACGTCCGTGATGAGGAGGTGGATGGGTTTGGGATCGCCGTGAATGGCGGTGAGGGCTTCCGCGCCGTTGGCGTACTCGAAAACCCGGTACCCCTGTTTCTGCAGCACGCGCGCCGCCAGACCGCGCACGCGCTCGTCGTCTTCGACGATCACCACGGTTTCCGACCCGCCCATCGCCAGGGCCGGCGCGGCGGATGCCAGGTCTTCGGGCTCTTCGTCGACGCGGGGGAAATACACCGTGACCGTCGTTCCCTGGCCTGCCGACGACGACACATCGAGCGCGCCGCCACTCTGCTTCACCGCCCCGTAGACGAGGGCCAGGCCGAGCCCCGCCCGTTTGGGCCGGGTCGAATAGAAAGGCTCGAACAAATGTGCCCGGGCGTCCGGAGACAGCCCGGCGCCTGTGTCGGCCACCGTGAGCCGGACGTACTCGCCCGGTTCGAGGCCGGCGTGGGACGCGCAGAAGTCCCCATCGAGCTCCACGTTGGCCGTCTCGATGGTCAGGCGGCCTCCGCCCGGCATCGCGTCCCGGGCGTTCGCGGCCAACTGGAACAGGATCTGTTCGATCTGGGCCGGATCGAGACGCACGTGCCCGACCGCATCGCCCGCGGCCAGTTCGATCGACAGATCGTCGCCCAGTTTCCGCTGGAGCATCTTCCGGAGGCGGACCACGATGTCGTTGAGGTTCAGAACCCGGGGCGTCACCGCCTGCCGGCAGGAGAACGTCAGCAGCTGCCGGGTCAGCGTCGTTCCGGCTTCGACCGCGCGATTGATATCGCTCAGCGATTCGTGGAGCGGGTCGTGCGGCTTGAGCCCCTCGAGCGCGAGGGCCACGTTGCCACCCATGGCCGTCAGGAGGTTGTTGAAGTCGTGTGCCACGCCGCCGGCGAGCCTGACGAGCGCGTCCATCTTCCTGTCCCGGTCCCGCTCCGTGTCGGCCGCGGCCCCCGCCGCCATCGGCGGCGCGGCGCTGTCACGCAGGCTCAGCAGGAAGCCGCCGAACTCGGGGTCCTCCGTCCGATTGACGACGGCGGCCTCGACCGGGACGGCACCACCATCGTGGTGAAGCACACGACACGCGACCATACCCGTCGGTGCGCCCTGGTCCTGCAACTGACTCAGCGTCGCCGCGACGTCGTCCTGATCATCCGCGTGGATGAGCGCGTAGACGTTGGTGCCGACCAGGCTGTCCGGCGGACAACCGAGAACCCGTTCGACGGCCCCCGACGCGAACGTCACCACCCCATCGGGCGCGACGACGAGCACGACGTCACTGAGGTGCTGGAGCACCAGCTGGAAGCGCGGCTGATTGCCCATGGTGCGCTTCAGTATACCCGACCTCTCTGCCCGACCGCGCCGGGACGTTTGGCCCTATAATCCGCCCAGGATGAACGAGGAGCAGACCGCGAGTTTCACGTGGACCTGCCCGGCCTGCGGACGCCATGTTCCCAGGCGCGTGGGCGCATGCCGGTGCGGCCAGCCGCGGCCCGAGTCCGCGCCGTCCGCCGAAGAGGCAGGCCCCGTGACCAACGCTCCCACCCGGAATTCCGGCCCGGTCTCCGGCCTCGTGTCCGGCCTGGCGATCGCCGCACTCGTCGCTGCGGTGGCGGTGGGCTGGTACGCATGGTCACGCCCGAGTGCCGTCGGCACGCCGCTGCCTGCCTCGGCGCCGATCCCGGCCGACACGCCCTCCGTCGCCGTCACGGAGGGGCCTGCGGCTCAGACGCCCCCCCAGCCGGCCGAAACGCCAGCCGG
The DNA here is from genome assembly GCA_964547975.1 of uncultured Vicinamibacterales bacterium. Taxonomy (GTDB): domain Bacteria; phylum Acidobacteriota; class Vicinamibacteria; order Vicinamibacterales; family JAKQTR01; genus CAYJPV01. The sequence continues at coordinate 6,545 of CAZJRM010000180.1, forward strand.
CGTGCCGGTACCGGTCCAGGTTCCCGAGCCGGAGCGGCCTGCCGCCGAGGGCTCCATCGAGGACGTGGTCGGTCGAGTCCTGCTCGCGGTGGTCGGCGTCCGGACCGACGGGCGCACGGGCAGCGGATTTTTCGTCACGCCCGACACGATCGTGACCAATGCGCACGTCATCGCAGGCGCCACCGGGATCACGATCAGGCGGCATGACGGGACGGTTACGGCGGCGAAAGTCGTGTCGTCATCGACGGCCGTGGACGTCGCGGTCCTGAAGGTCGCCGAGCCGATCAGCACGCAGGAGGTGCTGCCCCTGAGTTCGGTCTCTCGGATTCGCGCCGGGCAGGAAGTGTTTGCCATCGGATCGCCGCTGGGTGTCCTGCAGAACAGCGTCACGCGAGGCATCGTGAGCGCGGTCCGCGAACTGGCGGGCATCACCGTGGTACAGACCGACGCCGCCATCAATCCCGGCAACAGCGGAGGCCCACTCGTGGACCGGAACGGGCAGGCCATCGGCATCGCCACGATGAGGATCGACGCGCGAGAAGGGCTGTCGTTCGCGGTGGCCGCCGACCACGCGCTCGCGTTGCTGGCCGGGCGGAGCACCCCGACGTCGGGCGGCCTCGCCACGGTGACGACGATCGGGCCGGCCGTGGACGCGGGGACGCCATCCACGGCGGACGCGGCGCGCGAACAAGGCGCGCGGGTGTACGAAGAGGCCCTCACGCAGCTCAGCCGCCGGGCCGACGCCCTCGATCGTGACTGGGCCAGTTTCAAGCGGGTCTGCTATGGCGGCACGATCGGCGGCACGTTCGACCGTGAGTGGTTCGCGGTGGCGAACCCGAAGGCGTTCACGGGCATCGTCGCCCGAGGCTGCGAACCCGCCCTCGCCGAGTGGCGGCAGATCGTCGAGACGCTGCGGGGCGACCTCGTGGCGCGGGAGGAAGCCGCGCGGCAGGCGGGTGTCTACCCCGGCGTGCGCCGGAGCCTCCGAGCCCGCCTGCGGCTCGACCTGCCCGGAGTGGAGTGAGGACAGGTCAGCCGGACGCATCCGCTATAATGCGCCCAACGTTCGTTCGATCTCGCCAACCAAGGACTGCCCGATGAAGCACAACCATCCGTCATCCGAACCGAGCCTCGTCACCCGCCGCACGTTCCTCGAAGTCGGCACCGCCTCGCTGGCGATGGCCTTCGCGGCGCCGCTGCGTCTCGGCGCCGCCGTGCGTATCCCGATTGCCGTCCAGCTCTACTCCATCCGCAACCACTGCGCCGAGAACTTCGACGCCGCCCTCGAACAGGTGGCGGCCATGGGATTCGAGGGCGTGGAATTCGCCGGGTACTACGGCTACGCCACGAAACCCGCTGAGCTGCGCGACCGCCTGAAGGCGCTCAAGCTGAAGGCCGCCGGCACGCACGTCCGCATGGACGCGCTGCGCGGCGACGCGCTCAAGGCCACCATCGACTTCCACCAGACCATCGGCTGCAAGTTCCTGGTCGTCCCGATGGATGCCGCGATGTGGGATCCCGAGAAGAGCAAGGGGTTCGCCGAGGAACTCAACAAGGTGGCCGAGACGCTGAAACCGCTCGGGATGGCGTGCGGGTACCACAACCACCAGAACGAGTTCAAGAAGGACGGAGACACGACGTTCTGGGACCTGCTTGCGACCCGTACCGTGAAGGACGTCATCCTGCAGCAGGACTGCGGCTGGACGATGACCGCGGGCCAGGATCCGGTGGCCTACATCAAGAAGTACCCCGGCCGGACGAAGACCGTGCACTTCAAGCCGACCGTCAGGCAGGGAGAGACCGGCAAGAAGCCCATCATCGGGCAGGACTCCCTCGACTGGAAGGCCATCTACGCCGCGTGCCAGTCCGACGGCGGCACCGAGTGGGTCGTCGTCGAGCAGGAGTATTACCCCGACGGCAAGACACCGATGGCATGCACGGCCGATTCGCTGGCCGGCCTCAAGGCGCTGCTGAAGTAACACCCGCGCGGGCGCGTGCGGCTGTCAGCGCAGCCGCACGCGCGCCGTCACCGGGAAGTGATCCGACGGCGTCCGCCCGCCGCTCGACGTCCGCACGATCTCCGCGCCGAGCACTTCCGCCCCTCCCTGCACGAACACGTAGTCGATCTTGTCGCCCGTCACCTTCGCGGCGTCGAAGCCGCTGAACGTCCCGACCTCCTTCGCGTCCGGATGCACGAGGCGGTAGCTGTCCTTGAACGCCGTCCGCATGGTCTGCACCGCCGCGTTGTCCTCACCGGCGTTGAAGTCCCCCGTGACGATCGCCGGGCTGTTCGGGTCGCGGGCGGCAATCCGCTCCAGCAGCAGCGCGGCACTGCGTTCGCGCGAGGGCTGCGATTGATGATCGAGGTGCACGTTGTAGAGGTAGAACGCCGGACCGGCGATGTCCTCGAAGTACGCCCAGGTGCAGATGCGCTCGATCTGGTTGCCCCAGGACGTGGACTTGACGACACCGGGCGTGTCGGAGAACCAGAACGTGTCGCTGCGCCGGACGCGCAGGCGCGCGGTGCGATACAGGATGGCCGCGTACTCCCCAGCCTGCCGGCCATCCGCGCGGCCGACCCCGACAAACGCGTAACCCGGCACGGCCTGCACGATTTCGTCGAGTTGACCGCGCAGTGCTTCCTGCAGACCGACGACGTCCGGCGCCTGGTCGCGCAGGAGCGCAAAGAGCCGTTCCTTCCGCTTGAGCCAGTGGTTCTCACCGTCGTTTGCCGTGCCGTAACGGATGTTGAACGTCATGACCGACAGTTGCGCGCCGGGTGAGGCAGCCGGCGGGACCGGAGCCTGAGGGACCGCAGGAGCGGCCAGCACGAGTGACAGCAAGACGGACAACCACATGGGCGGTATCTCCCGGGACACGCAGGCTTCGGGCTTCGGGCTTCGGGCTTCGGGCTTCGGGCCGCGAGCCGCGAGCCGCGAGCCGCGAGCCGCGAGCCGATGATACACCGTGCGCGCCGGGTGCCCGCCGCGTTATGCTGGTCGTTCGAGCCACCGCTTCTCATCGACGCCTGCAGACCTCATGACCTCCATCACCCAGCGCATCAGCGACGAACTCGGCGTTCGGCCCCAGCAGGTCGACGCCGCCATTGCCCTGCTCGACGACAAGGCCACCGTGCCGTTCATCGCCCGCTACCGCAAGGAAGTCACGGGCGGCCTGGACGACACGCAACTGCGCACCCTCGAGGAACGCCTGACCTATCTGCGGGAACTCGAGGCCCGTCGCGAGGCGATCCTGGCGAGCATCACCGAGCAGGGGAAGCTGACGCCGGAACTGGACGCGGCGATTCGCGCGGCGGACACGAAAGCGCGACTCGAAGACCTGTACCTGCCCTACAAGCCGAAACGGCGTACGAAGGCGCAGATTGCCCGCGAAGCCGGGCTCGAGCCCCTCGCCACGGCGTTGCTCCAGCACCCCGATCGTGATCCGGAGACGGAGGCAGCGGGATACGTGAACGTGGACAAGGGTGTCGCCGACGTCGCCGCCGCCCTCGAAGGCGCGCGCTGGATCCTGATGGAGACGTTCGCCGAAGACGCCGAACTCGTCGGCGGCCTGCGCCAGCACCTCTGGGATCACGCCGACTGGAAGTCCACCGTCGTGCCCGGCAAGGAACAGGAAGGCGTCAAGTACTCGGACTACTTCGCCGCGCGCGAACCGCTGCGGACGGCGCCGTCGCACCGCATCCTCGCGCTGCTGCGCGGGCGCAACGAAGGATTCCTCCGCCTCGCGGTCGCGTTGCCCGAGGACGCCGGCAATGTGGCTGCCGCCGAGCCCGAGCGGCGCATTGCCGCGAAGGTCGGCATCGCCAACCAGGGACGACCGGCCGACGCGTGGCTCGCCGACACGGTGCGCTGGACATGGAAGGTGAAGCTCCTCACGCACCTCTCCGGCGAACTCGAAGAACGTCTCCGCGAGCAGGCCGAAGCCGAAGCCATCCGCGTCTTCGGCAGCAACCTGCACGACCTCCTGCTCGCACCGCCCGCGGGGCAGCGCGTGACCATGGGGCTCGATCCCGGGATCCGCACCGGCGTGAAGGTCGCGGTCGTCGACGGGACCGGGAAACTCGTCGACACGGCAACCGTGTATCCGCACCAGCCGAGAAACGACTGGGAAGGATCGCTTCGCACGCTGACAGCCCTCTGCGAGAAACACGCCGTGCAGATCATCTCGATCGGCAACGGCACGGCGTCGCGCGAAACCGACAAGCTCGCGACGGACCTCCTGTCGCGGCGTCCGGACCTGCCGCTCGTGAAGGCCATCGTCTCGGAAGCCGGCGCGTCGGTGTACTCCGCGTCCGAACTGGCCGCGAAGGAGTTCCCGGACCTCGACGTGTCGCTGCGCGGCGCAGTCTCGATCGCGCGGCGACTGCAGGACCCGCTGGCGGAACTCGTCCGCATCGATCCCAAGGCGATCGGCGTTGGCCAGTACCAGCACGACGTGAACCAGACGCAGCTCGCCCGCAAGCTCGACGCCGTCGTCGAAGACTGCGTGAACGCCGTCGGCGCGGACGTGAACACCGCGTCGGCGCCGCTGCTCTCGCGCATTT
>CAZJRM010000181.1:0-11015 GCA_964547975.1 uncultured Vicinamibacterales bacterium
TATGTCCCGGAAGACCGCGATCCGCCGTTCACGGGAACTGATCGCCGCCCTGGACCGGCGTGTCCCGCGTGCCGGGGCTGCCGGGGAGGTCGGGATCGCCGCCGAAGCGGCAGCCCTGCGGCAGGAGGCGGAAGCCCGGATCGAGGCGCTCGAACAAGACGCCGACCCCGGAGACGGGAACCGCACGCCCGACTGAGGTCAGTCGTGCAGCACGATGCTCACGAGGGAGTCGTTGACCTTCAGGCCGCCGTTGTACTCGATGAACCCCAGCTTCCTGAACTTGTTCATGAAGAAGTTCACCCGTGAGCGGGTGGTGCCGACCATTTCCGCCAACGCCTCCTGCGAGACCTTCGGGATGACGCGGTGCGGCACGTCGTGCCTGCCGTAACGGGCCAGCAGCAGCAGGACGCGGGCCAGCCGTTTCTCGCTCGAGTTGAACAACTGATCGACGAGATCGGCCTCGACGCGGATGTTTCGCGCGAGCACGTAACGGAGGAAGCGGTCCGAAAACGTGTGCTGTTCGTGAAGCAGGCGGGCCATCTTCAGCTTGTCCACGACGAGCAGCGTGCAGGCGGCGGTCGCGACGGCCGTCGCGATGCGGACCGGCTGACCGGCCAGAGCGCCTTCACCGAAGAAGTCTCCCGGTCCGAGCGAGGCGATGATGGCTTCCTTTCCGCCGTGGGACAGCACGCGGATCATCACCCCACCCTTCTGAAGGTAGTAGACGTTGTCGCATGGATCGCCCTGCGCGAAGATGACTTCGCCGGACCGGCGCTTGACGACCCTGCCGGCGACACCGCCCGACTCGAGGAACGCCTTCAGGTCGAACGCCAGCGGAACCGGCGGCACGGTTGGGGGGTGGCGGCGCATGGGTATCTCTGTTGGCGGTGTATTGTACTCTCATTCCCCACTGTCGTCATCACCGGCTGACAGGCGGGTTCGACCGTCTTGCACTCGCGCCCCGAACTCGATAATCTCCCACGGCTGTGACGCAGAAACTCTCCGACCGCGGACCCGAACCACACCCCGTCGCCGGCGCCGGGCATGACAACGACGCCTCGCTGCTGCGCCTGCAGTATCGCATCGCCACGACCCTGCGGTCCGCCGGGACGACCGAACAATCGCTCCGCCGGGTCCTCGACGCCCTCGTCGACCTCGAAGGCGTCGATTGCGGCGGCATCTACACGTTCGATTCCGCCGGCGAACTGACACTGCGAGTCCATCTCGGCCTGCCGGACTGGTTTATCGCCGGCGCGACACGATACCCGGCGGATTCGCCCCACGCCACGCTCGCGCGTGGCGGGCAGCCCGTGTACCAGAGCTTCAAGGACGTGCCGCCGGCGTTGCTGACGTCGGTGGTCCAGCGAGAAGCGCTGCGCGCGATCGCGGCGGTCCCGGTATCCCACGAAGGGCGCGTGGTCGGATTGCTGAACCTGGCGTCCCACACGCACGAGGCGATCCCGACCGACGTTCGAGGGCTGATCGAAGCGGTGGCAGCGGAAATCGGCAGCGTCATCGCGTTCATGACCGCCGAGCACGGGCTGCGAACGAGCCAGGCGAACCTGCAGGCGTTGTTTGCCAGTATCGAAGAATTCATGTTCATCCTCGATGACGGAGGACACATCGTTCACGTGAATCCGGCTGTCGAGCGGGTGCTCGGATACCGTGAGGAGGAACTGCGCGGCCAACACGTGCTGGCGGTTCACCCGCCCGACCGGCGCGAGGAAGCCGGGCGGATCGTGGGGGAGATGCTGGCCGGTTCCGCGACACGATGCCCGGTGCCGCTGCTGACGCGGAGCGGAGCGCTGATCCCGGTCGAGACACGTGTCGTCCAGGGGGTCTGGGACGGGAAGCCGGCGCTCTTCGGCGTGTCGAGGGATACCTCCGAACGCGTGGCGGCCCAGGCCGCGCTCCAGGCGGAACGCGATTTCGTGCGCGTGGTCATGGATGCGGTTGCCCAGGGTATCACCGTGACGGACGCCGATGGGTACTTCGAATACGTCAATCCCGCGTACGCCCGGATGCTGGGACGACCGGCCGAGGAGATCGTCGGGCGGCGTCCGGAGGAGTTCACGCTCGAAGAGGACCACGCGCACCTGAAGGAAGCGCGCGCCGCGCGTCTCCGGGGTCTGACGTCGAGGTACGAAACCAGACTCAGGCGCGCGGACGGCCAGATCGTGCACGGACTCGTGACCGGGACACCGCGCTGGCAGGACCGGCCGAGCGTGGGGGCGATTGCCGCCATCACGGACCTGACCGAGCACCGGCTCCGGCAGGAGGAACGCCTGCAACTCGAGCAGCAGGTCCACGACGCCAGGCGGCGAGCCAGCCTCGGGACGATGGCCGGCGGCATCGCGCACCACCTGAACAACCAGTTGACGGCGGTCATCGGGAATCTCTCCCTGGGCGAGATGCCGGGGCTGCCCGACGACACGCTGCGTCGGGCGATGGGATCCGCCCGGCAGTCCGCCGAACGCGCCGCCGACCTCGCGCGTCATATGCTGACGTATATCGGCTACAGAACAAGCGAACGCGGTCGCCTCGCCCTGGGCCCGGTCGTGAACGGGCTCGTCGCGGAATTCCGCGCGACCCTTCCGCCGTCGGTCGACGTCGTCGCGAACGTCGAAGACGCCGATCTCCCGGTGGCGCTCAGCGGCGGGGAAGTCGCCCAGGTGGTTCGCAGCCTCCTGACGAATGCGGTGGAGGCCATCGGGCTCGCCTCGGGGACGGTGCGGGTCACGTTGGCGAGCGAGGGAACGATCACGCTGTCGGCGGCAGAACGAGTGCTGCGGCCGAAGGATGCCGGCGAGGTCGTCGTCATCAGGGTGGCCGACACCGGTCGCGGGATGGATCCTGAGGAACTCGGCCGGATGTTCGATCCGTTCTACTCGACAAAGCTCATCGGCCGGGGCTTGGGGCTCGCGCTCACCCAGGGACTCGTCGAAGCCGCCGGCGGGGCGATCACCGCGACCAGCGCGCCGGGCCAGGGCACGACCGTCAGCGTGCTGCTGCCCGTGGTGCCGTAACGGCCGTGGACGGAGGGGCGCGGCGGGCGGCGCCGGCGTGGGCGTGGATTGCCACCTTCGCCCTGCTGCTGGCCACCACGCTGTCGCAGACCCGACCTTACATCGGCGACGAGTCCTTCTATCAGGTGTCGGCGGTCCGCATGGTCCAGACCGGCGACATGCTGGTGCCGGTGTTTTTCGGGCAGCCACGATTCCAGAAGCCCATCCTGCCCTACTGGATTACGGCCGCGGGTCAGGCGTGGTTCGGGGGCCGGCTCTGGAGCGGCCGAGTCGGATTCCTGGTGCTGGCGTGCGTGCTCCTCTGGACGACCGGGGCCGTCGCGGCGCTCGGCCAGACCGGGCGCGACCGCCGGACGCTGGCCGTCGCACTCCTCGCGTCGCTGACCCCGTTCATCGAACACGCCCGCGTGGCCGTGACGGACCTGCCCCTCACGTGTTTCTCGATGCTCTCGCTGTACGCGGGCCTGCGGTCGCTCGGCTCCACCGGCCGTGAGCGGCACTGGGCGCTCGCGGCCTCGGTGTTCGGAGGATTGGCCTGCGCGTCGAAAGGGCCGCTCGGCCTGCTGCCGCTGCTGGCCATCTCGTTATGGCTCTGGCGAACGCGTCCGCCTGGGTACCGGGCCTCGATCTGGCGCCTCCTTCACCCAGTCAACGTCATCGTCCTCGCCACGCTGGGTTTCGCGTGGTACGGGTGGGTGTTCTGGCGACACGGTGACGAACTCCGAGCGCAGTTCGCCGTGGAACGGGCGGCCAACCTTCCGACGGGCTTCGCCCACGTGCCCGGACACGCGCTCTACTACGCAGCTGCGCTCCTGGTCTATTCGCTCCCCTGGGCCGTGCTTGCCGGCGTTGCCGCCTGGCGCCGGAGGGCCCGTCCGGAGCGGCACACGGCGTCCCGGTCCGACGGGCTCGGGCCGGTCGCCTGGTACCTGGGGCTGACGGCGGTTGCCATCGTGTTCGGGCTGCGTGATCGGAACGAACGATACCTGCTGCCCCTGATGCCGGGCTTGGCGGCCTGCGCCGCCGCCTGGGTCGAGGCTCGCGGCTGGTCGGGATGGGTCCGTGTGGCCTCCGGCGCCCTCGTGCTTGCCCACGTGGCGTTCTTCACGGGGTACCGAGTTGTCGTCGGTGAACCGCTCGCGGACCTGGTGCGGGCGTGGGAGAAAGGGCCGGCGGGCGCGATCGCAGCGTATCGACTTCCGGAGCGGGAAACGGGCTGGCTGCTGACGATGACCGGCGGACGGCTGACCATGGACCCGGCCACGGCGCGCTACGCCATTCTTGACGAACGGTCACACCCGGTGTTCACGGACGAGCGCCACGGTTACGTCCGCGTGATTCGCTCCGCGAGGACGCTGCGCGGACTCGAGTGGCGCGGCTGGCGCCCGTCGCCGGTCTATCGGACCTATCTGCTGGCGGCGTCGGGGCCCTGACGCGATCAGCGGGCCTGGGACACGACTTCCTTGACGTTACCGTCGAGGTCGACAATCACCTTGATCGTGGCCGAGATCCGTCGATCCGCTTCGTCCCGATACTGGTACCTGGTCGTGATGACCAGGTGGACGAGCCGGTCATCGTACGCCGTCTTGATGTGTTCGTAGGTGTCGGGGCGCGCCAGGGAGGCCTTGATGTACCGCGTCAGGCCCTTGTGGGAACCGTCCCACGAGCTGAACTGGTTCTTGACCTGTTTCTGCCGGGCTTCGTCCTGCCCCGCTGGCGGGCGCGGCCGCGGCGCGCCGTCGTCCAGGCACGAGAAGGTGGGGAGTGCCAGTGCCGCGACCAGAAGCATGGTCGACACGAGCGTACGAGGCCGTCGCAGACCCATTGGCCTTGATTCTAGACCAGAACCCGCAACGACCCGACGGCGAATGCGAGGATCGCGATCGCCGAAGGCAGGGCGGGCCCGGCGCGGGCGATTCGCGCCGGGTCCGGCGTCAGAGCTGACGCGTGGTGACGCGCCGGCCGACGGTCGCCGCCATCGAGGCACGTTCCCGCAGATCGCGTTCGGCAGCAAACCAGTCGGCCAGCGCGTCACCGTCGGACTCGCCTCGCGCCATGAAGATTTCGTAGGCGCGGCAGGCGATCTGGTCGTGGGTCGGCGACGACGCCGGCCCGGTCACTTCGAACACGCGACGACGACGCTTCGGAGCCGTCGTCATCGTCCCCGGGGGAAAGACCCCCGGTTTGTCGGGTCTACCCACCACGCGCATCTCCCATCCTCCGCAGGACGAATGCCGACACCGCTGGGGCTCGCGAGACACTTGGACGCGACGATGATCGTAAATATGGGAACGGGGCGGACCCCTGTCAAGGCGAAGGCGTTATCATGCCCAGCGAGGCGAAGCCGATGACGAATCCCGGGATCGCCAATCTGCTGTCCGCCCTGGTGGAACTGGGACGCCACCTGCTGGCGGTGGTGGCCGCGTGGCTGCCGCAGCGCCGCTGGAACGACCTCTGGCACCTGCCCATCGCGCGGATGGCCCTACCGTCCGCGCTGGCGACGGCGGCCGCCGGGATGGTCCTGGGCGCCCGCGGTTTCCTGGCCTACGTCACCACCGCGTCGGAGGCACTGGCGCAGCGGACACTCGACGTTGCCCGGGCCCAGGCGACCGCGCCCCCGGGCGGGGCTGACATCACCACGCTGACAATGCAGGTTGTCTCGGTCACCGCCGTCTTCGCGTTCGTCCTGTTCACTCCGCTCGGATGGTTGACGGTGTACCTGACGACGAGTGGCGTGTACCGCGCCATCGCCGCCTCGATCGGCGCGCCCGCCGGCGACCCGATCCTGACCGCCGTCGATGGCGTCGTCTCCCGGATCCGTGGGCGTCGGCGCGATCTGCGGCAGCGTGAGGCGCGCACACGAGCCGAGGGACCGGACGCCGCAGACCGTCTGTTCACCGGAGAAGGGGTGGGCCTTTCAGACGCCGACTTCGTCGTCGTCGCGGCCCGGCTGAAACCGGAGTGGACGGCGGGGACGATTGTCACCACCCCGGACGGGTGGTTCCGGCTGGCGGAGCCCTTCGACGCGTGGCTCCCGTTCGGACTCCGGCGGGTGTATCCGCTGCGCCGCCTGGAGACCATCGAGGTCCTGCGGAGAGTCGTGCGCTACGAACTGCCGCCGCTGCAGCGTGGACCGGGCGGTCTCATGCGGACGGACGCTTCGGAGCCCGGGAGCGGGACACCTCCGTCCGCTCCGGCGTCCCGAGCAAGGTAACGGATCGGATGGTGACTACCGGGTCCGGGGCCCTTTGACGCTCTTTCGATCTTCCGAGTACTCGACTTTGCCCACGATTTTCCGGCCCTGACCTGGCAGGCTGACTTCCGACAGGATCCAGACCGAGCCCACACGTTCGAACACCAGTTCCGCCCGATCGACCGAACGATTGACCGAACGCAGGGCAGGCAGTTCCGTTCCCGTACCACCCTCGGACGTGAGCAGGACGTGGCCGCTGGCCGTCGTGGTCACGGCGTACGTGCCGGCGTTCATGAGTTTGCCGGCGGCGGCGAACGGGAACTCCACCGTCAGGCTGGGATCCTGAGCGGCGGCCATCTGCCACGGGAAACCGAGGGCGGCGAAGACAACGACGAGAATCAGGACATGACGACGTTTCATCGTGAACCCCTATGAAGGCGGGGGCCGCGGCAGCGCAGCCCCACACCAGACCCTACGTGCGCCGCCGCGCCCTCGTTTACGTCCGGCCGCCGACCGGCGACTTGACGAGGTTCGGCGGTTTCAGCCACCGTGGAAGGACCGTGATTCCTTCGATTCCCAATCTCAGAGACCTCGGCGGTCATCGGACGGCGGACGGGGCCGTCGTCCGGCGTGGCCTGGCGTATCGTGCCGACCAACTCATCCCGGACGATGCGGACGACCTGGAGGCGCTGGCCCGGCTCGGGCTCCGGCACGTCATCGACTTGCGGTCGCAGGAAGAACGCCTGGCGCGTCCCGACCACCCGTTGCCTGGCGTTGAGTCTCAGGCGTTCGACGTCCTGGCAGACGCGAACATGTCTGGCCTGGCCGGACTCGAGGCACTGCTGCGCGATCCCGAGCGGGCGAACGAGGTTCTGGGTGACGGGCGAGTGGACCTGGCGTTTGCGGACGTGTATCGCGGCTTCGTCTCGCTGGCGAGTGCGCGCCGGGCGTACAGGGAAGTGTTCCTCGCGCTCGGCCGGCCGGATCGGCTGCCCGTCCTGTTCCATTGCGCGACGGGGAAGGACAGGACCGGATGGGCGTCCGCCGTCTTCCTGACCTTCCTCGGGGTTCCGCCGGACATCGTCCTGGCCGACTACCTGCGCAGCAACGACCACATCCTGCCGCGCTACGCCCCGATGATCGAGACGTTCGTGGCCGCTGGCGGCGAGCGCGCCATCCTCACGGCCGTGTTCGGCGTCAGGCGTCAGCACCTCGAGGCGGCGTTCGCCGAGTTGACACACCAATACGGGACGGTCGACCAGTACCTCGATCGCGGACTGGGCATCGACCAGATGGCGCAGGCGTCGCTGCGGGCGCTCTACCTCGAACGCGCGTAGCGCCGGGCTAACGCGGCAGCCTTCCGCTGATCTTCGAGATCCACCGATGCGCGCGGTGGATCCAGCCTGCCGGCTCCGCGAACATGAGCAGGCATTCGCCATCGACGACGGTCATGCCGTTCGCTTCGGCGAACTGCACGGCGTCCGGCGACCCCGCTCCCTGCTGGAGCCACACCGCGTCGATGCCTGCCGCGTGGGCGTCCCGCACGACGCTGGAAGCGGCGGCCGGGGAGACGACGACCACCACTCCCTGGGGCACGGTTGGCGTCGCGGCCAGCGACGGGTACGCCCGGTGCCCCTGGATGTCGGTGGCCTCCGGGTGGATGGGATACACCGTGTACCCCTTGGCGGCGAGTTCGCGCAGGATCGTGTTGCCGAACTTCTTCCCCGAGCGGGAGGCGCCCACGAGGGCGAGCGTCCTGAATCCGACGAATCGTTCGACCGCGAGCCGGGTGGCCATGTCGTGCCTACTTCTTCGGGGCCTTGATCGTCCGGCGGTCCTGCGGGGTCACGGCTTTGCCAACCACGAATCGGCCCTGCCCGGCGACGTTGGCCTCGGAGAGGAACCACTTCGAGCCGACGAGTTCGAACACCAGTTCGGTGCGATCCACGTTCTTCGGGTTCCGGGGTTTGAGCGGCGGAATCTCCAGGGCCGTGCCGTCAGCGGGCGTCAGCACGACGCGGTCGGCCTGGCTGACACCCACGCCGTACTGCCCGGCCGGCAGGACCTTGCCGGCGGCGACGAACTCGAAATCCACCGAGAGCGGCGCGTCCTGTGCGACGGCGGGCGCGGCAAGACCGAGCGTGAGAACCAGACACGCGAGGAGAGAGAAACGGCGATTCATGATGAACTCCGCGGGAATGAATGATGGGCGGACTGGCAATCGGGCCACCCGGGGGGCAGGGCACGCGAGGGCAGTCTGAGTGTACTACGGGACGGCGGAGGAAGGACCCCGTGACTGCTGGACGCCAGGGGTCACGTCAGGTGGTCGATCAGGATCTCGATGGCCACCGCGAGCAGCAGCAGGCCGCTCGTGACGGTCAGGCGTGCGGCAGCAAGGCGGCGGAGAAACACCCGCGAATGGCGGCGCGCCACGAACGGCGAGCCGAGGAGGACGGCGAGGGCTGCGCACAGGATTCCGGCCGGCACGAACGAGACGGGCCGCCACTCGCCCGCGGTGAAGGCTTCGGCGAAGGTCATGGCGGTCAGTGCCAGCACTAGGCCGGCCATGGCCCGGGTCACCGTGCGAGGCGCTGTGCCCGGTCGGACGGCATCGTGGATGAGGCGCCAGCCCAGTCCCGCCAGCAGGGCGAACGCGCCCCAGTGATCGACGTCTTCCAGTCGCTGGAAGAGCCCCAGGCTCATGGTCCAGGCGATGGCCAGCAACAGCGCGAAGTACCCCTGGGACACCCTCGGCGGCAGGGCCGAGACCGACGCATCAGGCACGTGATCCGTGACCCGGCGGCGCTGGAGGAAGAGGCGGTGCGCGATGGCCAACGCGCCCACCGCCAGCAGGAAGACGACGGTGACCGTGGCGGGGCGGGGCAGCCACGCTGGCAGGACCGCGCCGACACCGAACAGTCCGAAGGCGACGAAGATCCCAGCCGATGCGAGGCGGATCATCGCATCGGGCAGCCGCGCGAGCAGCGTGGTCCCGAGCAGGATGCCCACGGCGTCGGCGACGAGCATGCCGCTCGTGGTCCCGAGCAGAACGGCGACGGGCGAGGCGTACTGCACGGCCAGGCTGATGGTGGCCAGTTGCGTCTTGTCGCCAATCTCCGCGAGGAAGAACGCGATGGCGACGGTCATGAACGGACCGTAGGTGCCGGGCCGGCGGTCTTCGCCCTCCAGCGTGTCACCGCGGATGGTCCAAAGCCCGAACAGGATGAAGGACAACGCGGCGGCCAGCGCGATGGCGTCGACGGGGATCACCGTCGAGAGGAACTGGCCCGCGGCGACGGCGAGCGCGTGGTTGAGCAGTGTCGCAGCCGCCACGGCTGTCAGCACGGTTCGCGCCGGAAACCTCGTGGCGAAGGCCATCGCCAGCAACTGGGTCTTGTCGCCCATTTCGGCGAGGGTGACGAAGATGAGCGAGGCGAGAAACGTGGCCATGCGAACTTCCCACGATAGCGCCATGCGCATGGGAGAGGCAACGGAAGCCCGCGGAGACCGACGACCGGCGGTTCTCCGGAGGGCTGCCGGAAATCCGCAGCCGGTCCCGCGAACGTGCGCGAAATTCTTGGGATTCGTGCTGAGACCGCTGTGATACAGTGCGGCACGCCCCTTGCTCCGTTCCGGAAAAACTGGAGAGCAGCTGTCCAGTTTCCGGCAATCGTGCCATTAGCGTCCACGGATTCCCCCTGACGATGGTCACTCGCGACGTGCAGAACGATCGCCGCACCTTCCTGGTGTGCGGGCACGTGTCTGCGGGCGGTCCGGCGGCCGGACGCGCCATTTCTATCGCCCCGTGCGCCGAGCACGGCGTGCCGAGGCCGGCGGCTTCGCGCCGGCACCCCTGGGGACCGCACCGAAAGAGGATGGGAGAACGATGAGCGACACCGTGCGCTACGATGATCGAACTCCGCGGCTGTTCTTCCTGGCCGCCGTCGTGTGGGCCGTGGTCGGCATGCTCGTGGGCGTCCTGATCGCAGCCATGCTCTTCATGCCGGCGCTGAACTTCGCGCCGTTCCTCACGTTTGGCCGGCTGCGGCCGCTCCACACGAACGCGGTCATCTTCGCGTTCTGCGGCAACATCATCTTCGCCGGTACGTATCACTCGATGCAGCGTCTGTTGAAGACGCGGCTCTTCAGTGACGCGCTCTCGAAGATCCACTTCTGGGGCTGGCAGCTGCTGATCGTCGGCGCGGCGCTCGCGCTGGTGGGGGGCGTGACCCAGGCGAAGGAATATGCCGAGCTCCCCTGGATCCTCGACATCGTCATTGCCGTCCTGTGGGTGACCTTCGCGATCAACTTCTTCGGCACGCTCGCCATCCGCCGCGAGAAACACATCTACGTGGCGATCTGGTTCTACATCGCCACGATCGTGGCGGTGGCCATCCTGCACATCGGCAACAGCATGGCCATGCCGTACTCCCTGCTGGGGAGCTATTCGGCGTACTCCGGCGTCAAGGACGCGCTGATGCAGTGGTGGTACGGCCACAACGCCGTGGCGTTCTTCCTGACGACGCCGTTCCTCGGGCTGATGTACTACTACCTCCCGAAGGCGTCGGGGCGCCCGGTGTTCAGCTACCGGCTGTCGATCATGCACTTCTGGTCGCTGGTGTTCGTCTACATCTGGGCCGGCCCGCACCACCTCCACTACTCGGCCGTGCCCGAATGGGCATCCACGCTGGGCATGCTGTTCTCGCTCATCCTCTGGATGCCGTCATGGGGCGGCATGGTGAACGGCTTCTTCACGCTCCGCGGAGCGTGGGACAAGCTGCGTGACGATCCGATCC
>CAZJRM010000182.1:0-10981 GCA_964547975.1 uncultured Vicinamibacterales bacterium
CACGGACGCAGGTCACGTCGGGTAACGCGCTCAGCAAACTCGTCGTCGGACCGCTCTTCGGGTTCATCGCCGGGTGGATCATCGACCGCTTCGGGCCGCGGCGCATGATGCTGGCGGGCATTGCCATGGCCGGCGCGGCGCTGGCCGGGCTCGGATCGATGACGTCGCTCACGATGTTCTACGCGTTCTACCTGCTGAACGCGCTGGGCTACGTCTGCGGCGGGCCGCTGCCGAACCAGGTGCTGCTGTCGCAGTGGTTCCGCGAAGGCCGGGGCAAGGCGATGGGATTCGCGTATCTCGGCATCGGACTCGGCGGGGCGGTGGTGCCGTGGCTGTCCTACTGGCTGACGACGACATGGGGATGGCGAGGCGCGTTGCAGGTGATGGGCGCGCTCGTCGTCGTACTGGCCGGCCCGATGGCGTTCTTCGCCAGGGAAGCCCCGCGTGACCCGAAGGAGGCCGGTGGCCCGGCGCCGCTCGCGCCGCTGGCCGGCGTGTTCAGGCAGCCGGCGTTCTACCTGCTCGCCCTGGGCAGCATGTGTTCGATTGCCGCGGTGGGGGGCACGAACCAGCACCTGAAGTTGTTCCTGAGCCTGGACCAGGGCTACGCCCAGGCCGACGCCGCCCGGTTCATCTCGATGGTCCTCGCGTTCAGCATCGCCGGCCGCCTGCTGATGGGCTGGCTCGCGGACCACTGGCCGAAGGCCCGGGTCATGCTGCTGATCTACCTGCTCGTCGCCGCGGCGATCCCGCTGCTGTTCTTCGCGAAGACGCCCTCGGCGTTGTACCTGTTCGCGATCGTGTTCGGCCTCGGCCTCGGCGGCGAGTACATGATCATCCCGCTCATGGCCGCCGAACTGTTCGGCGTGCGCGTGCTCGGTCGCGTGATGGGGATCATCGTCACGGCGGACGGCGTGGCGGAGGCCGTCTCGCCTATGTTCGTCGGCTACCTGCGGGATTCGCTCGGCAGCTACCGGGCCGGGTTCACCCTGCTCGTCGTCGTCGCGCTGGCCGGGGCCGCGGCCATTGCCCTGCTGCCGAGGCGGGCGGCGTGAGCCGCGGAACGTCACGAGGGACCAGCGGCGGGTTCCCCGCGATGTCGACGGCGCTGAAGTGCTTCAGATCGAGCGTCGCGATGGCCGACGCGCGGAGGCGCTGCGCCACGGCCATGACCACGCCGTCCACGATGCCGAGCCTGAGGGCCTTGTAGCGTCGACACAATCGGTCGGCTTCGACCAGATCCTCCTGCCGGCCCCATTCGACGGTGAAGGCACCCCCTGCGAGGTCGGCCAGCCACAACTCCTGCGCCCGGGCGCCGAGGTGGGTCGCCACGAGATAGTCGATTTCCGGCAGGATCGCCCACGGCAGGATCCACGCGTCCGGGTTCGGCTCGAACAGCGCCCTGACGTCTTCGTGATGGCGATCGCTCCGATCGAAGAGCGCGATCATGGCGCCCGTGTCGGCGACGATCACCGCCTCCCTCCGAACCCCGTGAGCAGGTCCTCCGCGCGCTCGCCCAGGTCCGAGCGCCCGCTGCGCACCGCGCCGATACTGCGCGGCGCGCGCGCCGTGTCGTGACGTGTCACGTACTCGGCAATGGCCTCGCGCACGAGCGCCGCCGGGGCGACGCCGCGACGCAGCGCCACGCGCTTGAGGCGACGGTAGTCGTCGCTGTCGAGGTAGAGCGTGGTCTTGTCCATATATGGTTACCATATATGGTAGCACGCCATCGGCTCCCGTTCCCTGTTCCCTATCGCCTCTTCCCTCGTCTCTGCTCTTACACGCCCGTCATAATCCCCCCGTCCACCGTCAGGGCCGTGCCGGTGACCCAGCTCGACTCGTCCGACGCGAGGTACAGGGCCGCCTTGGCGATGTCGTCGGGCAGGCCCAGGCGCTTCATGACCGTACGCCGGCCGACCGCCGCGACCGCTTCGGCCGGGTCGGGAAAGGCAACGGCTGAATCCCAGATGAGCGGGGTGTCGACCGGTCCGGGACAGAGCAGATTCAGGCGAATGGCCGGCCCGTAGTCGATGGCGGCCTGCCGGACGAGTCCCAGGAGCGCCCCCTTCGACGCGCAGTAGGCCGCATGGTTCGGGAAGCCCTTGAAGGCGGCAATCGATCCGACAATCACGACGGTACCACCGCCCCGGGCCTGCATGGCCGGCAGCGCGGCGCGCAGCAGGTAGAACACGGCGTCGAGATTCACGGCGAGCGTTTCGCGCCAGGTCTCGACGGCCACGCCGGTCACCGACCCGAGGCCGAGCATGCCCGCGCAGGACACGACACTGTCGAGACCTCCATACCGCCGCGTGCACGTTTCCACCAACTCTGCGTTGGTCTCCGGCGACACGACGTCGCCGCGCACGAACGTCGCCCGGCCGCCGGACGACTCGATCTCCTCGATCAGCGCGCGGCCGCGCGCCTCGTCACGCCCACTGGCGACGACCGCCGCGCCTTCGCGGGCACACAACACGGCGGTCGCGCGCCCCATCCCGCTCGTCGCGCCGGTGACGACGACGGCCTTGTCCTGCAGACGTCCCATGGCAGACTCCTCGATGGCCGTTGCTCAGGCGAGCTGCGCGAACACCTTCTCGAGGAACTCGCGGTTCGCCTTCGCGTTGGCCGCGATGATCTCAGGCGTCTCGCCCGGCGCCACGCCTTCGACCATGACGGGGCCGTTGAACCCGGCCGACTTGAGCACCTGGAAGACCCCCTTGAAGTCCACCTTGCCCGCGCCGAACTGGATCATCACGTCGCCCTTGGGCTGTCCGCAGTCCTTGGCGCAGAAGCCCGTGACGTACTGCACGATGGGCTTCAGCTCTTCGACGGGGTCCTTCCCCGTGTAGTAGATGATGTTGCCCGCGTCGTACCAAATCGTGAAGTTCGGGTGCCCGACTTTCCTGATCCCGGCGATGATTTCCGCCGACGCGCCGCTGCTGCCGCCGTGGGGCTTCATCGCCACCTGGATGCCTTTCTCCTGCGCGTAGGCCGCGGCGTACGCCATCGCCCTGAAGTAGTGCTCCCACTGGTCGGGTTTGTCGGTGCCGAAGGTCAGCACGGTCTTCACGCCGACGTACGCGGCGTTGTCGATCTGCGTGCGCAGGCTGAGATTCGTTTCTTCGATGGGAATATCGTGGCGCGAGCTGAGCGCCGCCATGTTGGCGACGATCCCGGCCTTCACCAGGCTGCTCTTGAGCGTCCACAAGTACTCTGGCGTGGCCTCCGGGCTGACGAACGGATCCATCCGGGTGCGCGTCAGCAGGCCGGTGATGCCGTAGCCGGCCGCCTTGACGGCCTTGAGGGTCTCGTCGAAGGGCCACCTCGACCAGGGCCGGTTGAAGCATCCGACCGGCCACGTCACCTTCGGGGCCGGCCCGGCCAGGACCGTCGGCCCGTTCGCCGCCACCAGGGCTCCGACCGCCATCGCGCTGTCTTTGAGAAACTCCCGTCGATTCGACTTCATGGCTGCCCTCCGCGCCCCAACCTTACCCCACCGCGGGCAGGCTCGGGAAGGGGTCGCGGGAGGGCGGTTCGGACGTATGATGGGGGGCAACCTGCCGGGAGACCCAGATGGAATCCGCTGCCCCGAACCCGTTCGATCGACGCCGCCTGACCGACGACGTGCTGCGCGAGTGGCAGCAGCTCGTCGACCTCGGCGCCAGGCTCTTCGGCGTCAAAGCCGGCCTCATCACGCGGTTGGCGGGGCGGGAGATCGAGATCCTGCTGTCCAGCGACACGCCGGGCAACCCCTATCCGGCCGGGTACGTGTCTCCGTTCCCCGACTCCGGCTGGTTCTGCGAACAGACGCTGAGACGGCGGGGGCTGCTGCTGATTCCGGAAGCTCCGGTCGATCCCGACTGGAAGGACAACTCGGCCGTCGTCGACCTGCATATGGTGTCCTACATGGGCATGCCGCTCACCCGGCCGGACGGAGAGCTGTTCGGCACGGTGTGTTTCATCGACGACAAACGGCAATCCGGAAACCAGGACTACCTGGACCTGCTCGCGCAAATCAAACGGCTCATCGAGCTGAATCTCCGGATCATCGACGATCGCGACCAGATCGAGGCCCGCGACCGCGTGCTCGACGGGCTGAGCCGGATCTATCCAATCTGCAGCTACTGCAAGAAGGTGCGTGACGACAGCGCGGGGCGTTGGATGGCCGTCGAAGAGTATGTTCTCGGCCTGACCGGCAACCGGGCCTCGCACGGAGTCTGCCCCCAGTGCTTCGACAAGGCCCTGGCCGAGCTTCCGTCGCCGGCGGACGTCGCACGGCCGGCGTGACGCCGGGGGCCAGAGGTGGTACACCGTCAATCGGAGGACAACGTGGACCGTTACGACGTGGATCGGCGGAAGTTTCTGATGACCATGGCAGGCACGATGGCGGCCGCGTCGCACGCGGGCAGCGCCCTGGCGGCGTCGGCCGAGAGTGACCCCCAGTCGGTCACGCGTGGTGACGCGGGCCAGGCGGGCGTCTCGCAGTGGGACAAACCGCGTCTGACCTTCGCGGTCATCGGCATCAATCACGGCCACATCAACGCCCAGACCAACGCGGTCCTGAAGGCCGGCGGCGGGCTGAAGTGGCTGTACGCGAAGGAGCCGGACCTCGCGGCGGCGTTCCTGAAGCAGTATCCCCAGGCCAGGCTCGCCCGCACGGAACAGGAGGTGCTCGACGATCCGAGCGTCAAGCTCGTCGTCGGCGCGGCCATCCCGGACGAACGCGGCCCGCTGGGCGTGCGCGTGATGCGGCACGGCAAGGACTACATGACCGACAAGCCGGGCCTGACGACGCTCGAGCAGCTGGCCGAGGCGCGGAAGGTCCAGGCCGAGACGAAGCGGATCTACTCGATCATGTACAGCGAGCGTTTCGAGAACAAGGCCACCGTGAAGGCCGGCGAACTGGTGAAGGCCGGCGCCATCGGCCGTGTCCTGCAGACCATCGGTCTCGGACCCCATCGCATGAACCCGAAGACACGCCCCGCATGGTTCTTCGAACGCGCCCGCTACGGCGGCATCCTCTGCGATATCGCGTCGCACCAGGCCGACCAGTTCCTCTTCTTCACCGGTTCGACCGAGGCCGAGGTGGTGGCGTCGCAGGTCGGCAACCTGGCGAACCCCCAGTATCCGGGCCTCGAGGACTTCGGCGACGCGGTGGTCAAGGGCAACGGCGGTACGGGGTACATCCGGGTCGACTGGTTCACGCCCGACGGCCTTGGCTCCTGGGGAGACGGCCGGCTGACCATCCTGGGCACGGACGGCTACATCGAACTCCGGAAGAACATCGACATTGCCGGCCGGCCGGGCGGCGCGCACCTGTTCCTGGTCGACAAGAAGGAGACCCGGTACATCGACTGCAACGACGTGCCGCTGCCCTACGGCGAGCAACTGGTCAACGACGTGTTGAACCGGACCGAGACGGCCATGCCGCAGTCCCACTGCTTCCTGGCCACGGAGCTCATCCTGAAGGCCCAGGCCCAGGCCCGCCGGATCGACCGCAAGGCCTGAGCGGCGCCGGCCGCCCGCGGTGGCGGCGTATGACGGGCGTCATAGGACCTTGAGCGGACGCGACCTACCATGCGGGGGTTCCGGCCCCCGCACGGAAGGAGCGATGCTCTATGGTTGACTCGACCGTCGTCCTGTGGGGCCAGACCGTCGCCTACACGCTCTACGTCCTCGCCATCATGGCCGTCATGGGCTGGTTCGCCCTGAGGGTCACCGAGGACGGCCCGAGCAAGTCGGTCAAACCCGCCTACTTCTACGCCTTCGTCACCTTCCTGGTGGTGCTGGGCGTCTCGCTGCACTTCGTCACCTACTACACCATCCCGTGGAAACCGATGGACATGCACCGGGCATCCATCACGCCTGACAGGGTGTTCGACATCGGCGTGGCGAACCACACGTTCTCGCTGCCGGCGGAGACCCTGGCCGTCGCGTGCAACGACAAGGTCCTCTTCAACGTGACCTCGACGGATCTGACCTACGGGTTCGGCCTGTTCCGCGAGGACCACTCGATGCTCTTCCAGATGCAGGTGGTCCCCGGGCACAAGAACGACATCCTGTGGCAGTTCGACACGCCCGGCGTCTACACGATCCGCTCCACGGAGTACTCCGGCCCGGCCGGCGTCGGCATGGTGGTGAAGGACGCGGTGGTCGTGTCCTGCGAGCAGCGCTAACCCGCGGACCGATTCAGGCAGCCGCTTCCAGCGAGAACACCCATGAGCTTCATGCAGACCCTCGTCCATGGCGAGCGGGGGGCGTTCAAGCCCGCCTCGCTCACCCCGATGCAGAAGATGATCCTCCGCTTCGTGGTCGTCGGACTCGTGTATTACGCGTTCGCGGTCATCGAAGGCATGATCATGCGCCTCTACCAGGTGACGCCGATCCCGCAGATTCCGACGCACCAGTACTTCGCCATCATGACGGCCCACCCGCTCGTGGGCATCTTCGGCTCCACCTACGCCATCGTCTTCGGCGCGTTCCTGTTCCTCGTGCCGTTCCTCATGAAGAAACCGCTCTGGAGCATCCCGCTGGCCAACTGGTCGTGCGGCCTGGTGGCCATCGGCACGTTCACGTTCTGGTTCGCGGGGTTCCTGTCGGAGTACGCGCCCCTCTACACGCTGTATTGGCCCCTGCCGGCGGACTTCACGCAGTTCAGCGTCTGGGGAGGGACCTTCTTCATCGTCGGCATCGCGCTGGTGATGGTGGGGACGGTGTTCTTCGTCGTGAACATCTTCAAGACCATCACCTACACCCCAGAGGGCTGGGCGCCGCAGCCGGCCGGCGCGCTGATGGCGTCAGCGCTCGGCATCACCGGCCTGACGGCGATGTTCTCCCGGGAGAAGAAGGAGCACCTGGTCTCGCTGCCGGTGGCCGCCATCGCGCGCGGCACGGTCGACATGACGCTCAACGCGGGCATCATCCTGTTCACCGGCGTGCTGATCCTCGTGTACATGATCGCGTCCATCCTCGGCATCGACATGCGGCACTCGGCGGTAGACGCGCTGCTCTACAAGAACTGGTTCTGGTGGGGCCTGGATCTCATCGCGGACGGCCTCGTGCTGATCTTCGTCGCGGGCACGTGGTACCTGCTGGCGACCCTCATCACCGGCAAGCCGCTCTTCATGGCCAACATCGCCCGGGCGGCGTTGTTCGTCGAGATGGTCGTGTCGTGGACCGTCTGGTCGCATCACCTGATGTCCGACCAGGCGCAGCCGGGCATCCTCAAGACGGTGTCGGGCGAGATGGTGACGGCCTTCGAACTCATCACGCAGGGCCTCGCGTTCTTCATCACGCTCGTGACGCTGTGGAGCGCGCGGCCGCTGAAGATGACGCACCCGCTGAAGTTCCTGCTGGGCGGCCTCCTGGGGTTCGCGCTCGCGGTGCCGGCGGGCATCATGCAGGCCGACCTGGGGCTGAATCGCATCCTCCACAACACGCAGTGGATCGTGGGACCGCACGTGCACGTGGCCGTGCTCGTGGGACTCACCATGACGCTCTACTCCGCGATCTACCTGCTGCTGCCGATCGTGACCAACGGCGCGAAGCTGTATTCCGACCGGCTCGCGAACTTCCACTTCTGGGCGCACCTCCTGGGCGGCATCGGGATGGGCGCATTCATGGGGATGGCCGGTCTGCACGGCATGTTGCGCCGCGCCCTCTACGTGAACGGCGAATTCAACAACTACATGGTGCTGGCCGCGCTGTCCGGCTCGCTGCTGCTCGTCGCGTTCCTGGCGTTCTTCTACAACATCGTCATGACGCTCGGCGTGAATGGGATCATCGGGATCTTCATGCCCTCGAAGCTCGACACGAAAGACCCGGTCCCGGCCGCCTGACGGCCGCTCCCGCTCTCGAGACGACCGGCGGCGGGGCGCCCCCGCCGCCCGTCGTCTCGACTGTACCCGAGTGAACCGCCGCGGCCGACCGCAAGCAGTAGCATGGCGGCCAGTGGCGAATCCTCCTCGAGACCCTCCGTCGACCGCACCCTCGGGCCATCGGCCTGGCCAGAGCCAGGACCCCGCCTCGGCGCAGCCGCGCAAACGTCTTCCGTCGTGGTGGCTGTTCTTTGTTGTCCTTCTGGCCGTCAACTACGCCGTCACCCAGATCTTCTTCAAGGCGCCTGCGGCCGTTACCGTCTCCTACTCGTTCTTCAAGAGCCAGCTCGACGCCGGCAACATCATCAGCGTCAGCAGCGCGGGCGACTCGATCCACGGGCGCTTCAAGACCGCGGTCGCGTACCCTCCCCCCGCCCCGCCAGCCCCCGACACCAAGACGGACGCAGCGGCTCCGGACGCGGCTCAGACCGCCTCGCGTTCGCTGACGGAGTTCAAGACCCAGCGTCCGGCCTTCGCCGACCGGGATCTCGAGACACGCCTCGAAGCCAAGGGCGTGGTCATCGACGCCGTCGACGAGTCTTCGTCATCGACGTTCACTCTGCTGGTCAGCTTCGGCCCGACGGTTCTGCTGATCGGCGCGTTCATCTGGATGAGCCGCCGGACGGCCGCCGCGGCCGGCAGCGGGTTGTTCGGCCTCGGGCGCAGCCGCGCCAAGCGCTACAGCGAGGAACAGCCGCGGGTCACGTTCGACGACGTGGCGGGAATCGACGAGGCGGAGAACGAGCTCATCGAAATCGTCGACTTCCTGAAGAACCCCGCACGGTATCAGCGCCTGGGCGGCACGGTCCCCAAGGGTGTCCTGCTCGTCGGCGCACCAGGAACCGGCAAGACTCTCCTGGCGCGGGCCATTGCCGGGCAGGCGGGTGTCCCTTTCTTCAGCCTGAGCGCCTCGGAGTTCATCGAGATGATCGTCGGCGTCGGCGCGTCCCGCGTGCGCGATCTCTTCAAGCAGGCGCGCGAAGCCGCACCAGCCATCATCTTCATCGATGAACTGGACGCCATCGGCCGCACACGCGGCAGCGGCGTACAACTCGGCGGCCACGATGAACGCGAGCAGACCCTGAACCAGATCCTGACCGAGATGGACGGCTTCGACTCGCGGGAGGGCGTGATCGTCCTGGCTGCCACGAATCGAGCCGACGTGCTGGACCAGGCGCTGCTGCGGCCGGGCCGCTTCGATCGTCGCGTCGTTGTCCAGCGGCCCGACCGCGCCGGCCGCGCCGCCATCCTGAAGGTGCACACCAAGCTCGTGCCGCTGGCGGACGACGTGTCGCTCGATCGTCTCGCCGCCGAAACCCCGGGCCTGGTCGGCGCGGAATTGCGGAACCTCGTCAACGAGGCCGCGCTGCTGGCTGCGCGCAAGGACGTGACGACGGTCGGGGCGGACGACTTTGCGGAAGCGCTGCAGAAGATCACACTCGGCCCCGCCCGCAACATCCTCCTCAATCCCGCGGATCGGGAACGCACGGCCTACCACGAGGCGGGGCACGCGCTGCTGGCGCTGCTGCTGCCCGGCAGCGATCCGGTGCACCGAGTCTCGATCGTGCCCCGCGGCATGGCGCTTGGCGCCACCTACCAGCTCCCGGTAGACGACCGCACCAGCTACGCGGAGGACTATCTCCGGACGCGAATCACCACCGCCCTCGGAGGCCGGGCAGCCGAAAAGCTCGTCTACGGCCTGACCACGACCGGGGCGGCGAACGACCTGCAGCAGGTCACCGAGATTGCCCGGCAGATGGTACTGCGCTGGGGAATGAGCGACACCCTTGGCCCGATCAGCTTCGTCGCGCCGCAGGATGAGGGGTTGCCCCCGGCGTTTCAGCACCAGCCCTACAGCGAGGCCACGGCGGAGTTGATCGACGCCGAAGTCAGGCGCATCGTCGAAGAGTGCCACCGGGATGCCGGCCGCCTCCTGAGCGAACACCGCGACGAACTGGAACGCCTCGCACAGGCATTGTTGAAGGCGGAGTCACTCAACGCGCGGGAAGTCAGAGAGGCCACGGGCCTGACCGAACAGAACCCGGATCCCGACCCGCAAGGGCCGGATCCGGGTCCTGCCTCGCCTTAGTACTGGAACACCTTGCCGCCCGCCATCACTTCCTGCGTGACGGGGTCGAAGGTGACGCGCACGCCGGTCCGGTAGGCGGCATTCGTCATGATCGTCGCCACCGAGTGATAGAAGCCTGCCTCGATGGGCGCGTGAGCCTCCTTGCGGGCCCGCACGCTCTCCATCCAGTTCTTCATGTGGGCGCTGGTGAGCGGGTCGCTGCCGGTGTTGGCCCCGGTCTCGACCTTCGCCGCTTCCGTCAGTGTCTGGGGCGTCAGGAGGTTGGCCTTCATCCCCATTCCGCGCGCCTCGCGCTCGGTCAGGCCGCCCTCGGGCGTGACTTTGCCGGTGTCGAGGTCGATCATGCCTCCGTTCGAGTAGTAGACCTCCTTGGTCCCGCCGGCGCTGTTGCTGAATCGCGAGCTGAACACGACCTGGAAACCGCCGTCTTCACGTTTGTCCGGGCCGTAGTCGAGGACCGTCGTCATGGTGTCGGCGTTGGTGCGGCCGTCCTTCCAGCAGTAGATACCGCCGTTGGTCACCACGCTGCGCGGGTAGTTGAACCCGGTGAACCAGTGCACCGTGTCGATCTGGTGCGCCATCCACTGACCGGGAATGCCCGACGAATACGGCCAGAACAGCCGGTACTCGAGGTATTTCCGCGGATCCCACGGCTCGAACGGGCGGTTCACCAGGTAACGTTTCCAGTCGGTGTCCGCTTCCCTGCACTGCTCGACGAGTTCCTTGCGGCGCCAGCGCCCGGGCTGGTTCACATTCCAGACGAGGTCGACGTACATCACCGGGCCGAACGCGCCGCGCTTGATGAAGTCGGCCGCGGCGATATAGTTGCCGCCGCTGCGCCGCTGCGAACCGATCTGGATAATCGACTTGCTCGCGCGCACCGCTTTCAGGATCGCGCGGTTGTCGGCCATCGTCTCGGCGAGCGGTTTCTCGATGTAGCAGTCCTTGCCGGCCTTGACCGCGTCGACCGCGACCATCGCGTGATTGAAGTCCGCCGTGCTGATGATGACCGCGTCGA